>JBDHRV010000039.1:0-25722 GCA_039807745.1 Burkholderiales bacterium | reverse complement strand
TCTCGAGCAGCATCTCGATATCCTGGGAACCTGAACCACATGCCGCCAACTTCGCCGCTGTCAATGCGGCATCGATCGTCGTGGGCGGAGATCGCAGGTTGGCATGGCCGAGCTTGCGACGGGTTTCGATCGCTTCGAGTGAAAGCTCCGCAATGGTATCGGGTTCGATCAGCGCGCCGAGGTAACTGAGGTCTCTCTTCGGACCGAGCTTCGACCACATCAGCCGCTGCGGGCGCCCGCCCAATCCGGCGAGCTCGCCGAGCTCGCCGCGCCGGCTATCACCATCCTCACAGTGGAACAGATCGCGATAGCGCGCATATGTCAGTTTCGCTTCGGCGATCGCCACCTTCCCAACCAGCGGGATCGCCCTTCCGCCCGCCACCCCTGCCATCGCTTCGAATTGCGCATCCATCAGATCGTCTATGGGCGACAGATGAATGCTCGCCACGGACGCAACGCGATCGATGGCAAATCCTCTATCCGCGCGATTCTTCAGCCCGGCCAGGTAAGCATTGGCGACATGCGCGTAGCGAAATCGACCGAAAAGAAGCGTTGCATGGACATTGACGCCTGCCTCCGTCAACTTTCGGATCGCGGATATGCCCGAAGCCGTGGCCGGGATCCGGACGAGCACGTTCGGCCGATTGAGACAGCTCCACAGCATTCGCGCTTCGGCGGCCATCGCCGTCGCATCACGCGCGAGAGACGGCGGCAGCGGCACGCTGACAAAACCATCACGGCCCTCGGTGGCATCGTAAATCGGTCGGAACAGCTCTGCAGCGGCCTGCGCATCCTCGATAACGAGATCGAGCCACACTCTCTCCGCATCCGCCCGCCTGGCCGCATGCATCGCAATCGCGCCGTCGTAGTGAGTGTCTTCGGCGATGGCTCGCCGCAGGATGCACACATCCAATGACACGCCGCTGATGCCGTCGCGCTCGATGAGGGACTTCAACTCACCGGAATCGAGCATGCGGCGCGGGGAACAATCGAGCCACACGCTCTGACCAGGGGCGTTCGGGTCGCGCGAAACCGCTGCCGCACTGCTCATTCGATCAACCGTCCCCAAGCATCGGAGAGCCATCCCCGAGAGCTTGAAGCGTATGACGGTAAGGGCTTTTCGGCCTATACGTACGAACACGTATGTCACCGGTACCGGGTCATCGCGGCGGGGCAGCCTGCTCGCCTTCCGGCCCGTTGAAGTCCGGTCTCCCGGATACGAATGTCGCAGAACCGGGGATGGCCCACCCGGCCGTCGTCAGGATACTTGCAGCCTCGAGCAAGGATCCCGCCGCAAGCTTGCGCATCGCGCGAGTGCGGTGCAGCTCCACGGTTCGATGGCTGATGGCGAGGCGACGGGCGATGGCCTTACTGGTGAGGCCGGCAAGGGCGAGAGTCATCACTTCCTGTTCGCGTGGCGTAAGGCGGCGCAACTTTTCGCAGGCCGCGGCAACCGCCGAGCCGGCGTCGCGCTGCTCGCGATCGCGCAGGATCGCGTCCCAGACGCACCTGATCAGCGTGGCAGCGTGCACCGGCTTTTCGAGGAAGTCGATCGCGCCTTTCTTCATTGCTCGAACCGACATCGAAACAGTCCCATATCCCGTCAGGAAGACAATGGGAAGCCGTACGCCCCTCGCGGCGAGAACGTCCGCCAGCTCGAGCCCGCTCAGCCCAGGCATCGCAACGTCGGTCACCAGGCAGCCGGCGTGGCCCGGGTCACAATCCTCGAGGAAGGCCTCGGCGCTCGGATAGCAGCTGACGCAATAACCGGCCGCTTCGAGCAAAGCGCGGAGCGACTCGCGCGCGGCGCGATCATCGTCGACGATGAAGACGGTGCTACTCGTGCTCATGAAGCAAACGGCAACGTGAAATGCACGATTCCCTGCCCTTCGGCCGGCTCGATCCACACTCGACCGCCTTGGGCTTCGACCAGGGCGCGGCTGATCGGGAGCCCCATCCCGATGCCACGCGCTTTGCTCGTGAAGAACCGCTCGAAGGCACGTTCGGCAACATCGGCACTCACACCGGCACCGTCGTCGCGCACGGTCACACATGCGACGCTGATCCCCGCCTCGTTCACCCTGGAACCGGTCGCGACCGTGATCTTTCCGTGTTGGCGGCCCGCCTCGAGGATGGCGTCGCTGGCATTCTGAAACAGATTCAGAAGCACGTGCTCGACGCGGATCTGGTCGGTCAGCACCGGCGGCAAGCCCTCGCGAGTTCCGATACGATCTGGATGCCGCGACGGCGTGCCTCGAAATCGAAGAGCTGGCACGCCGAGCGCACCAACTCGTTCAAGTTCGCGGGCTGCGTCCTGCCTCCGCTCTTGCCTACCAGGCTGCGGAGCTCCTCGATGACGGACGCCGCCCGATGCGCCTGCGCCCGGATCTGCTCCAGATCGTGCACGACATTGCCCACCGGCACGGTCTCCAGTGCGAAGCGCCGCAAACCCGCTTCGGCGTAATTGGCGATCGCGGAAAGCGGCTGACTGAGCTCGTGCGCCACGACGATGCCGATGCCGCTCGCCATGTAACGCCGATGCAGCTCGATCACCTCGGCCGCACGATTTCGCGATTCCTCCTCGGCGAACTGTTTCGCGGTGATGTCGATGCCGGTGACGACGAAGTACTGCGGTTGCTGCGCGGCATCTGCATGACAGGTCGCCACCCATTCTATCGCGCGCCGAGATCCATCGAGATGGACGAGGTGGCTTTCATAGCCTTGAGCGAGACACTGGTCGCCCGCTTTGGCCAACGCTTCCTTGACGGGACCGACTTCTTGCTCGGGTAGCAGATCCCAAAGAGGCCGGCTTACGAGCGACTCGGATTCATAACCGGTCGCCATGGCGAACGCCTTGTTCACGCGCGAAATGCGGCCCTCCAGATCGAGCACGAGGATCAATGCGGCGGAAGTCTCCAGCAAGGAAACGACGAAGTTTCGCTCCGCGTGCAGCGCGTGGTCGGCCATACGCTCCGCGGTGCGATCGATCGCGCTACCGATGATCAATTCGATCTCGCCTGAAGCGTTGCGCCGCAGCACCCGTTTCGACGAGCTGATCCAGCGCTGCGATCCGTCCTTGCGCAGCCACCGGCCTTCCCTTCTATTCGGCGTATTGCCGGCAAGAAGGGACGTGAAACAAGCGTTGAATGCCCCGGCTTCCTCATTCGGCACGAGGGTCTCGATGAGGGTCTTGCCTTCGACCTCCGCGAAAGAGTACCCGGAGATCGTCTCGAACGCAGCGTTCACTCGCGCGATGCGCCCGGCGCGATCCAGGACATAGATGGCGGCGTCGACCGTGTCGAGAATTCCGGACGCGAAATCGCGCTCGGCAACGAGTTGCGACGTTCGTTCAACGACCAGATCCTCCAGCCTCCCCGCGAGCTGGCGCAGCTCGCTTTCGGCCTGCTTGATGCGGCTGATTTCCGTGAGCGTTACCACTACGCCTTCGATTCGATTGTCACTGGTCCGATACGGTGTCACGCGCCGCAAGTACCAGTCTTCTGGCGTCGACACCTCGCGCTGCAGCGGGGCCAGCGTCGCCAATACGGCTTCGATGTCGGCCGCGAGCTCGGGATCGGAGAAGCGGGACGTAAGATCGCCAATGGGCCGTCCCACATCGGACGGAATAAGATTGAAAAGCCGTGTCGCAGCGGCGGTAAAGCGCTTGATCCTGCCGTCGGCACCGAGGAAGACCGTGGCGATATCGGTGCTCGCGAGCAGGTTCGCCATGTCGTTGTTGGCGGCTTCGAGCTCCTCGACCTTGTCGCGCAACTGGCTGTTGACGGTGGAGAGCTCTTCGTTGAGCGACTGCAACTCCTCCTTGGAAGTCTCCAGCTCCTCGTTGGCGGACTGGAGCTCTTCGTTCATCGACATGACCTCCTCGGTGGAGGCCTTGAGCTCCTCGTTCGAGCTCTCGAGCTCTTCGATCGTGCTGTGCAACTCTTCGCGGGAGCTCTTCAGCTCGTGCTCGAGCTGACTCACGAGCGCCTCGTCGACTTCCGCCACCGGCGTGGCTTTCCCCGGTGGCGGGCGGCGGCGCTCATCCTCGAACGTGATCAGCATCAGCCCCTGGGAGTCACGTGGTGGCCGCAGCGGCTCCGCCGTCACTCGCACCGATACCTGGCGCCCCTCGCGCCTGACGTGCCCGCCGCTGATGCTGACGCGCTCCCCTTCCCGCACCGCCTTTTGCATGACAGCGCGAAGACGAGCCCGCAGCCCCGGGCGGGCGAGCGCGAGCACGTCCTGGGTCGGAACGCCGCTCGGTTGTTGCAGGTACAGGTGCGTCACACCCGAGAAATAGACAACCTCGTGCCGGGAATTGGCCACGACCGCCGCCGGCGCATAATCGTCCACGAGCTTTTGCAGCGTCAGCTCTGCAACAGCCGCTGCCTGTGCCGGCATGGCGACCGAAGCCGGCTGGCTGTATCCCGTGCGCGCATCGCCGGCCGAGATCGGGAATTCCAGCTGGACCTTCCGCGGCACGCTGATACGACGGAAGATGCGCCATTTCTTCGACATCGGCTCGAAGAGATCGCTGTGCGCGCCGACGCTCTCGGAGGGGCCGAGCACCAGATAACCCCCGCCCCGCAAGGCGAAGTGAACGAGGGCAACCAGTTTCTGCTGGACTTGCGGCTCGAGATAGATCAGAACGTTGCGGCAGCTCACCAGGTCGATCCTGGAGAAAGGCGCGTCGCTCAGGATATTCTGTTGCGCGAACAGGACTGCCTCCCGCAGCTGCTTGTTGACCTGGTAGGTCTGCGCGTCCGTACGCAGAAAAAAGCGCGCGATCCGCTCCGGCGCTACATCGGCCAAGAGGCTTTCCTGATAGCTTCCCTGACGTGCGATCTGCAGGGCATCGACATCGATATCCGTTGCAAAGATCTGCACCGGACACACCTTTTGTGCCGCCGTGATCGCCTCGAAGAGCACCATCGCGATGGAGTAGGCCTCTTCGCCGGTCGCGCAGCCCGGCACCCACACCCGGATCGGCCGCTCGCTTGAGCAAGCGCGCAGGATGTCGGGTATGACTTCGGTCTCCAGGACCCGGTACATCTCGCGGTCGCGAAAGAAGCTCGTGACGCTGATGAGCAGATCCTTGGTGAGTTGCTTGAGTTCCTCTGGGTGCTCGCGCAGAAGGGTGATGTAATCCTTGATCTGCTCGACGTGGTTGAGGTTCATGCGGCGCTGGATTCGTCGCACCAGCATGGCCTTGCGGTAGGTGCGGAAATCGAAGTTGGTGTGGGCCCGCAGGAACGCGACCACCTGCGATAGCATCTCGCCCCCGGCGCCGGTCTCCGGCCGGGTCGCTGCGCCCTCGGCGACGAAGTGCCGCAGGTAGCGCTGCAGCGCCTCCGGCATTTGCTCGACGGGCAGGACGTAGTCCGCAAGCCCCGTCGCAATGGCGTTCTGCGGCATCTGACCGTATTCCGCCGTGCGTGGATCCTGGACCATCGCCAGGCCGCCGTTCGCTTTGACTGCCTTCAGCCCCAGCGTCCCGAGGGACCCGGTGCCGGACAGGACGATGCAGATGGCGCGCTCCTGCTGGTCATCCGCGAGCGACCGCAGAAATCCGTCGATGGCTGTCTGGTGTAGGGCGCGCTCGACCGGACTGGTGAGGTGCAGAATCCCCTCATGCAGCGCGAGATAACAGTTCGGCGGGATGACATACACGTGGTTGGGCTCGGCCCGCGTACCGTCGTCGACCTCGGCCACCGGCATGCGCGTATGACGGGCGAGCAAAGGCGCCATCAGGCTCTTTTGCATCGGATCCAGGTGAGGAACGAGCACGAATGCCATTCCACTGTCCGATGGCATCGCCTTCAGGAGGTTCTTGAATGCGTCGAGCCCGCCGGCAGAGGCCACGATGCCGACAATGGGAACGCCCGGCGTCGGCTGCGGCTCGGGTGGCTCTGTCTCCAACGATGCCAGGGCGGGTGCGCCGTCCGGTTCCGTATGGGTCTTTGCCTTGGACGGCAGTCCTGGTTTGCGCCGGCCATCGATCCGCCGCGGCGAGGGTTTGGTCCGGCCTTTCCGCTCGTTTGCCATGTGCGATCCAGTCCTCGGGCGCCTGCGCTACCGGGCGAGCGCCAGGAGAGGCGCGCCCCGAGCGGGAGAACATCTCGACCGTCAGCCTAGACCGCCCCTGTCCCGATGTCCACAAGTGATCCGGGGTCTATTGCAGATTGGCCGCAACCAGACTCGGCCTGCGCCGCACCGCAGTCGGGAAAACCTCACCAAAAGTCGGGCGTGGCCGGATTGGCCACCACGGAGGCCGAAGGCCCCGCCGCTTCCCGGACCCCTATGCAATCCGGGCGCTGCGCTGCGAATCAGCTGCGAACATCCGATCCAGCCGCTCGCGCAGATCCTGTTCGCTGCAGAAGGTAAGGTCGTAAGTGCTGGACAGCCCGCCGGCTTGATCGGCGCCGAGGCCTGCCGCGCAAACGATGAAGTGGTCGCTATCGATGCCCAGTCTCTTGCGCAGCGTGAGACAGCGGTCGATGTCCTGACGGAACTCGCCGCTCTTGCACTCGACGCACACCGGGCGCTCGCCCTCGACGAGGAAGAAGACGTCCAGTTCGAATGTCTCGTCGTTCTGCAGCGTGATCTGGAGATTGCGCGCGCACGAATAACGCCGCCCGTGCGCCCGCGCCGACTCGAGCAGAGTCATGAGGACAAGCCACTCCAGCCAGTCACCGTTGAAGAACTCACGGATCGCCGGAGCCGTTTGCAGCACCAGCCGCAGCGGCTTGTCGTCCCGGGGATGGAGGCACTTCGCGACGAAGGAGTAATCGTAGAGCTGGCGGCAGAAGCTCGTAATCAGTTGCGCCTGCTCGGACGTCTTGCGGTCGAGATTGATGGTTGCCTGCCCGAATCCCTTGAGCTGAGCGAACCTGATGCGGTCCACCACCTCCTTCAACGCGCCGTAGTTCTTCCCGATCGCGACCGCCACCTCGTCGAAAAACCCCGTCGTGTCCACGGCCTTGGGGTTCGTGCGAACCCGGATCTGCCGGCGCTGAAACCATTCCCGGATCGGGCCGTGCTGCAGTTCGGTGGACAGCACGTCGGAGTTGTGGGGGTCGAACGTATCCGCGGCCGGGATCGCGGCTGCCCCACGAGCCAGCAGTTGACCACCGGCACCCGCGGCGCGCAGCCGTACCGCTTCCACTTGCAGGGCAAACAGTTTCTCCAGCACCTTGCCGATGAAGTGCACCGTGTCGTACACCTGCCCCGGGGCGTGACAGCGCGCGCACGGCACCGTCGTGCCGGCGACTTCTGGCGGCAGTTCATCGAGATGACCGCACTTGTTGCAGCGAAGAATGGTCATGGCATGTGGGCCCAGGGGTGGAGTGCGGCGGTTGTCGCAATACCTGTGCCCAGGTCGCGGCCACGATCGAGGTTGACGCGCGGCGCAAAGAGCCAGCAATATCTCGCGGACGCCGTCGCGGCGCGCCCGAGCTTCCACGGCGGACTGTCTGCGGAACAACACGAGCCTGGCGCCCAGCGCAGTCCCGGCGGGCTTGCCAGCGCACTTCGACCATACTTCTCGGACACCATGGACAACAGCACGCAGCCGTTCGCCGAAGACGATGAGCCCGGTGCGAGCGCCGGCGCCGACGCGGCCACCGGGGATCCGCTCTGGTACAAGGATGCGGTGATCTATCAGCTGCACGTCAAGGCGTTCTGCGATTCGAACGACGACGGCATCGGTGACTTTCGCGGGCTCGCGTCCAAGCTCGACTACGTGCAGGACCTCGGCGTCAACGCGATCTGGGTCATGCCCTTCTATCCGTCGCCGCTCAGGGACGACGGCTACGATGTCGCCGACTACCTGAACGTGCATCCCCAGTACGGGACGCGGCAGGACTTCCGGTATTTCCTGCGCGAAGCGCACCGCCGGGGATTGCGCGTGATCACGGAGCTCGTGGTCAACCACACCTCCGACCAGCATCCGTGGTTCCAGGCGGCGCGGCGCGCGCCGCCCGACACATCGAAACGCAACTTCTACGTGTGGAGCGACGACGACCAGAAGTATCGCGGCACGCGGATCATATTCACCGACACCGAGGCCTCGAACTGGACCTGGGACCCGGTTGCGAAAGGCTATTTCTGGCACCGCTTCTTCAGCCACCAGCCCGACCTCAACTTCGACAACCCGAGCGTGCTGAAAGCGGTGTTCCGCGCCATGCGCTTCTGGCTCGACATGGGCGTGGACGGCTTCCGGCTGGATGCGATTCCCTATCTGGTGGAACGGGAGGGCACGAACAACGAGAATCTCCCGGAGACGCACGCCGTCATCAAGGAGATTCGCGCGGCGATCGACGCGAAATACGGCGACCGCCTGCTGCTCGCCGAGGCCAACCAGTGGCCCGAGGACGTGCGCGATTACTTCGGCGACGGCAACGAATGCCACATGGCGTACCACTTTCCGCTGATGCCGCGCATGTACATGGCGATCGCCCAGGAAGACCGCCATCCGGTGATCGAGATCATGCAGCAGACGCCCGACATCCCGGCCAACTGCCAGTGGGCGATCTTCCTGCGCAACCACGACGAGCTCACGCTCGAGATGGTGACGAGCAAGGAGCGCGACTACATGTACCGCATGTACGCGGCCGACCCGCGCGCGCGCATCAACCTCGGCATCCGCCGGCGTCTCGCGCCGTTGCTGGAGAACGACATCGATCGCATCAAGCTCATGAACAGCCTGCTGCTCTCGATGCCGGGCTCGCCGATCATCTACTACGGCGACGAGATCGGCATGGGCGACAACATCTTCCTCGGCGACCGCAACGGTGTCCGCACGCCGATGCAATGGACCCCGGACCGCAACGCGGGATTCTCACGGGCCGATCCGCAGCGGCTCTTCCTGCCGCCCATCATGGATGCGATCTACGGCTACGAGGCGGTGAACGTCGAGGCGCAGCTGCGCGAGCCCTCGTCGCTGCTCAACTGGATGAAGCGCATGCTCGCCGTGCGCAAGCAAAGCCAGGCCTTCGGCCGCGGGCGCCTCACGTTTCTCAAACCCTGGAACAACAAGGTGCTCGCCTACCTGCGCGAGCTCGGCGACGAGGTGGTCCTCTGCGTCGCGAACGTCGGGCGTTCTGCACAACCCGTCGAGCTCGACCTCAAGCGCCATCGCGGGCGGGTGCCGGTCGAGATGCTCGGGCGCGTCGCCTTCCCGCCGATCGGCGAGCTGCCCTACCTGCTCACCCTGCCGGCGCACGGCTTTTACTGGTTTCGCCTGGCGGCGGACGTGGAAACGCCCGATGGGCACGAAGCGCTGGTCGCTCGCGAGGAGCTGCCGATGATCGTGCTCTTCGACGGCTGGCAGAGCTTCTTCCGCGACCGCGTCGTGCCCTGGCGCATCGGTATGGCGCAGAAGGTACGCGACCAGTTCGAACAGGACATCCTCCCCCGCTTCGTCGAGGGCCGGCGCTGGTTCGCGCAAAAGGGCGGGAAGATCAAGCGCGCTCGCCTTGTCGACCACGGGCTCCTGGAGCAAGGACAGCAGTCCTGGCTGGTCGGGCAGTTCGATCTCGAGACGAGCACGGAGACCGTCCGTTATTTCGTTCCGCTTTCCCTCGCATGGGAAGAGACCGAAGAGGCCCGCGTCCGCGGCCTCCAGGCGGCAACGATCGCAAAAGTGCGCCAGCAAGCAAACGTGGGGGTCATGGCCGACGCGTTTGCCGACGCGACGTTCTGCCGCGTGTTGCTCGAGACCATCGGTAAGGGGCGCGAGCTCGCGACATCGCAGGGCAAGCTCAAGTTCGCGCCGACGCGCGCCTTCAAGGAGATCGCCGGCACCGACTTCACGAAGCTCGAGCTCGCCCGCCCCAAGATGCAGAGCAGCAACACCGTGATCACCCTGGGTGAACGGCTGTTCCTGAAGGGCTATCGCCGGGTTCACAACGGCGTCAACCCGGAGCTCGAGATGGGCCGCTTCCTGACCGAAGTGGCGCAGTTCCCGAACTGCGTGCGGGTGGCAGGCGCGCTCGAGTACGCCGGTGCCGACGGCTCGACCTGCACGCTGTGTCTCGTGCAGGCGTACCTCACGAACGAAGGCGACGGCTGGGGCTATGCCGTCGACTACCTCGAGCGCTTTCTCGAAGAGCGTGGCACACAACCCTCGTCGCCCGATGCGCACGGCGGCTTTCTCGCCCTGATGCAGACCCTCGGCACCCGCACCGGCGAACTGCACCGCGCGCTCGCGCTGCGCACCGGCGATGCCGCGTTCGATCCGGAACCATTCACCGCTGCGGATCTCGTCGAATGGAAGCGGCGCGTGCAGGACGAGGTGGCGGCAACGCTGGCGGCGCTGGAGCGGCGCCGGAGCGATCTGCCCACCGTCGTCCGCGCGGAGGCGTATTCCCTGCTGCAAGGGCGCGAGGCTCTGGTCGCGCGCATCGAGAGATTCGCCGCAGCGGAGGACACCATGGTCAGGACGCGTCTCCACGGCGACTACCATCTGGGTCAGGTGCTGCTCTCGAACCACGATTTCGTGATCATCGACTTCGAGGGCGAACCGGCGCGGCCGCTTGCCGAGCGGCGGGCGAAGCAATCACCGCTGCGCGACGTCGCGGGCATGCTGCGGTCATTCGACTACGCGCGCTCCGCCGCGCTGCGCCACGCCGCCGAGGGGGGACGCGACGCCGCCGCGCTCGAACCGCTGGCGGCGCAGTGGGAGCGCGAGGTGCGACAGGCGTTCCTCGGCGCCTACGAAGAGACGGTGCGGGGCGCGGAGCTCTATGCCGATTTCGCGGCCGCACGCGAGCTGCTCGCGCTTGCCGAGCTCGAGAAAGCCTTGTACGAGCTGCGCTACGAGCTCGGCAACCGGCCGGACTGGGTGCCCATTCCCCTGCGGGGCATTCTCTCGCTCGCGCTCGGGACCGACAGGAGAGTGTGATGGAACAACAGGTAGACATGCTGATCGAGCCGGCGCGGCTGTTCCTGCGGCAGGTGGCGAATCTGCTGCCGCGACTGGGCGTCGGCGTGGTCGTGCTCATCGCCGGCTGGCTGCTGGCACGCTTCGCCCGCTTCGCCGTGACCAGGGGACTGCGCGCCATCAATTTCAACGTGCTCGCCGAGCGCGCGGGGCTGGACGGTTTCCTGAAGCAGGGCGGCGTGGAGGTCGATACGGTCGGCATTCTCGGCCTGCTCGTGTACTGGCTCGTGCTCCTCGCCGCGCTCTTCATCGCGGCGAGCGGCCTTGGCCTCGTCAACGTCACCGATCTCATCGCACGCATCATGCTGTTCGTACCGAAGGTGATGGTCACCGTGCTGATCCTGGCTTTCGGCGCGTATTTCGCCCGCTTCATCGGCGCGAGCATCATCAGCTACTGCAAGAACGCGGGCGTGCGCGACGGCGAGCTGCTCGGCCGCCTCGCCCAGTACATCGTGCTCGCGTTCGTCGTGCTGATCTCGCTCGATCACCTCGGTGTGGGCGGCGACATCATCCGCCAGACGTTCCTGATCGTGCTCGGGGGGGTGGTGCTCGCGCTCGCGCTCGCATTCGGCATCGGCGGTCAGCGCTGGGCCGCCGAGCTGCTCGAACGCTGGTGGCCACGGCGCCCCGACGATAAGTGACGCGGCGGCGCAGCGGCGTTTGAGCGGCGCCAAACCATGAAGCGCAGACACGCGATGCCCTTCGGCTGCGCGCTGCTCCCCGCGGGCGGCGCGCGCTTCCGCCTGTGGGCGCCAGCCGCGCGCGAGGTCGCCGTGCGCTTGCAGGGCACGGATGAGGACGCGCAAGACGTTCCGGCCGTGGCGGTTGGCGCCGGCTGGTTCGAGCTCGCGCAGCCGAGTGTTCGTGCCGGCGACCGTTACCACTTCATCATCGATGGTCAGGCGGTGCCCGATCCAGCCTCGCGCTGGAATCCCGACGACATACACGGGGCGAGCGCGGTCGTCGATCCGCTCGCCTTCGACTGGCAGGACGGCAACTGGACGGGTCGGCCCTGGCACGAGGTCGTGCTCTACGAACTGCATGTCGGGACCTTCACGCCCGCAGGCACCTTTGCCGGCGTCGAGCGCCGGCTCGACCACCTCGCCGATCTCGGCATCACCGCCATCGAGCTGATGCCCGTGGCCGACTTTCCGGGGACGCGCGACTGGGGCTATGACGGCGCGCTGCTCTTCGCGCCGGACGCCGCGTACGGCACGCCCGACGATCTCAAGCGCCTGGTGCAGGCGGCGCACGCGCGCGGGCTCATGGTGTTCCTCGACGTCGTGTACAACCACTTCGGACCCGAGGGCAACTACCTGCACCTGTACGCGCCGCAGTTCTTCACCGACCGCCACCACACACCCTGGGGCAGCGCCATCGACTTCGAGGGCCCGGCGCGCCGCACGGTGCGCGAGTTCTACGTGCACAACGCGCTCTACTGGCTGGAGGAGTTCCATTTCGACGGCTTGCGACTCGATGCGGTGCACGCGATCCACGACGGCTCGCGTCCGGATATCCTGGAGGAGATCGCGGCTGCCGTGCGCGCCGGCCCGGGTGCGACGCGGCACGTGCACCTCGTGCTCGAAAACGACGACAACCGCGTGCAACACCTCTGTGCCCAGCGGAAAGCAGGCGCGTGCTACGACGCGCAGTGGAACGACGACATCCACCACGCGCTGCACGTGCTGCTCACGGGCGAGGACGAGGGGTACTACGCCGACTACGCGGACGACCCAACCGCGCATCTCGGCCGCTGCCTGGCGGAAGGTTTCGCGTACCAGGGCGAGCGCTCCCTCTATCGCGGCGAACGTTGCCGCGGGGAGCCCAGCGGCGCGTTACCGGCGACGGCGTTCGTGAGCTTCCTGCAGAATCACGACCAGATCGGCAACCGCGCCTTCGGCGAGCGTCTGACCGCCCTCGCGCGTCCCGAACCGCTCGCCGCGGCGCTCGCGGTGCTGCTGCTCGCACCCGCTCCGCCGCTGCTCTTCATGGGCGAGGAATGGGGCGCCACGCAGCCGTTCCTGTTCTTCTGCGATTTCGAGCCGTCGCTCGCGCCCGCGGTGACGGCCGGGCGCCGCAAGGAGTTCGCACGCCTGACGCGCTTTCGCGACCCGGCCGCGCGCGAACGCATCCCGGACCCGTCCGCAGGCGCGACCTTCGTCTCGTCGAAGCTCGACTGGGGCGAATGCGAACGGGGCGCCGCGTGCCTCGCGCGCTATCGACGGCTGCTCGCGCTGCGCCGCACCGAGATCGTGCCGCGGCTCGCAGGCATGCGCACAGGCGGCCAGTACCGACGCTTCCAACGTCATGGACTGGCGGTCGACTGGCAACTCGGCGACGGCGCGATGCTGCACCTCGTGTGCAACCTGTCGGACGCGGCGCTCGAGGACGTGGCGCTGCCGCGAGGACGCATCATCCACTCAACCCATCCGTCATCGGAGCGCGCCTGCCCGCCGTGGAGCGTCGCATGGCTGCTGGAAGCGCCCGATGCCTGACGAGCGGCTCACCGCGCTCGCGCGCCTGCACGGCGTCGAGACCACCCTCCCCGATCGCGCCGGCAAGCCGCAGACCGTATCGGCCCGCGTGCTGAAGGGCGTGCTCGCCGCCCTCGGAGTGCCGGCTGCGACCGAGGCGGAAGTCGCGCGGGCCATCGCCGATCACGAGCTCGGACGGTGGCGCGAAGTCTTGCCGCCGGTGCTGGTGCGACGCGCCTCCGAACTGCCGGGCACGATCGAGATCCGGTTGCGCACGACGCTCGATGCGAAGCGATTGCGCTGGCGCGTGCAGGACGAGAGCGGTATCGAGGAGGAAGGCGCCTTCCGGCCGCAGGATCTGCCGCTGCTCGCGACCCATGACGCGGGCGGCTCGGGACTCGCGCTGCGCCGACTCGCGCTGCCGGTCTGCCCGGAGCCCGGGTATCACCGCATCGAACTGTGCGACGGCGAGGAGCGGCTCGCGCAGACGGTGTTCGTGGTCTGCCCCGACATGGCGTATCAGCCGGACGCCATTGCCGGGAGCAGCAGAGTCTGGGGACCGGCGGTGCGGCTCGCCACGGTGCGCTCCTCGCGCAACTGGGGCATCGGGGACTTCACCGATCTTCGGATCCTGATCGGTCAGTGGGCGGCGCGCGGCGCAGGTGCGATCGGCGTCGAAGCGTTGCACGCGGCGTTGCCGGAACACGGGCCGGGCGCGAACGCGCACCGACCGTCGAGCCGGCTCTATCCCGATGCCGTCTACATCGACGTGGAGCGCATCGAGGATCTGCGCGAGGACGAAGAAGCGCAAGCGCTGGTCCGCAGCGCCGAGTTCCAATCGCGGCTCGCGCGCCTGCGCGCGGCCGACAGAGTGGACTTCGCAGGTGTCGCGGCGTTGAAGCGGACGGTCTTCGGGCTTCTTCACCGCAGCTTTCGCACGCGCCATCTCTCCCACGGCACCGCACGCGCCGGGGCTTTTCGAGCGTTCCGCCGCGCCCAGGGCGAGCGCCTGCGACGGCATGCGCTCTTCCAGGCGCTGCAGGAGCACTTCCAGGGCGAGGACCCCGCCGTCGACGGCTGGCCGAAGTGGCCGGAGCCGTATCGGAACCCTGCCTCCGAAGCCGTCGCGAGCTTCGCCGAGCAAAACCGCGAACGGGTGGAGTTCTTCGAGTACCTGCAGTGGCTCGCCGAATTGCAATGGCATAGGGCCGGCTGGCGCTGCGAAGAGGTGGGCGTGGGCGTCGGGCTGGTCGGGGACCTGCCGTTGTACGTGGCGCGGGGCGGTGCCGAGAGTTGGACCGACGGCGGCCTGCTTGCACGCGCTGCAAGCGTCGGTACCCCCCCCGATGCGGACCACGCCAGCGGCCGGGACTGGGGGTTCGCGCCGCCGCATCCGGAACGGTTGCGGGAGGTCGCATACCGCCCCTTCATCGCCGTGCTGCGCGCGAACATGCGGCACAACGGCGCGCTGCGGGTGAAGCACGCAGCCGGACTCGCGCGTCGCTTCTGGCTGCCTGCCGGTGCCAGCCCCGGCGAAGGCGCCTACGTGAGCTACCCCGCCGCCGATCTGCTGGGCATCGTCGCGCTGGAAAGCCAGCGCAACCGGTGCCTCGTGATCGCGGAAGACCTGGGCACGCTACCCGACGCCGCACGTCAGGCGTT
The DNA here is from genome assembly GCA_039807745.1 of Burkholderiales bacterium. Taxonomy (GTDB): domain Bacteria; phylum Pseudomonadota; class Gammaproteobacteria; order Burkholderiales; family JAEUMW01; genus JAEUMW01. The sequence continues at coordinate 10,644 of JBDHRV010000039.1, read as the reverse complement.
CGCGGAAGTCGGCCTGCTCTCGTGCACGCAACTGCAACACCAGCGTGACGGCGGCGGCGGATTCGCAGCGCCCGCCGCTTACCCGGCACAGAGCCTGGTCGTGGCAAGCACGCCGGAAGGACCGACCCTCGCGGCGTTCTGGGAGGGTCGCGATCTCGATGCACGCAAGGCGCAAGGCACGTTCGACTCCGACGAGCAACGCCAGGCGGAGATCGTGCGGCGATCGCAGGACCGTGCGCAACTGCTCTTCGCGCTCGAACGGGAGGGTTTGCTGCCGCCCGCTGCGACGGTGAGTCCGCTCTCGCTGCCCGCCATGACGGACGCGTTCGCGCGGGCACTGCATGTCCATCTCGCACGCTCGCCGGCCAGATTGCTGACCGTGCGACTGGAGGACATCGTCGGCACCGTCGAGCCGGCCGCTGCCGACCGGCCCGCGAACGCCTGGCGCAAGCTTGCGCTCGCGCTCGAGCAATGGCCCGAGGACACACGCTTCATCGCCCTCACCGATGCGCTCGCGCAGGCGCGCGGGCAGGCGCTGTTCCCGCATTCGCGGGCGCAGGACGGTGTGCGGGCGATCGTTCCACGCGCGACCTATCGCCTGCAGCTCAACCGTGATTTCGGCTTCCGTCAGGCAGCGCAGCTCGTACCTTATCTGGCCCGCCTGGGCGTGAGCCACGTCTACTGCTCGCCCTACCTGAAGGCGCGTCCCGGCAGCCATCACGGCTACGACATCATCGACCACAACGCGCTCAACCCGGAGATCGGCAGCCGCGAGGATTTCGAAGCCTTCGTCGATGCGCTCAAGTCGCACGGCATGGGCCAGATCCTGGACATGGTGCCGAACCACATGGGGGTCATGGGCGCCGACAACCTGTGGTGGCTCGACGTGCTGGAGAACGGACCGGCCTCCCACTACGCCGGGTTCTTCGACATCGACTGGGATCCCGTGAGCCCTGCGCTCAAGGGCCGGGTGCTGGTGCCGGTGCTGGGCGACCACTACGGCTCGCTCCTCGAACGCGGCGAGCTGCGCATCGCCTACGAACCCGACGCGGGGATGTTCAGCGTTCACTATTACGAGCATCGCTTCCCGGTGGATCCGCGCGAGTATCCTGTCGTCCTGGAGCGTGTGCTGAAGGCGGCGGTCGGGGAGCCCGTGCCCACGCCCGTGCTGGACGAATTCGCGAGTCTCGTCACGGCGTTTCGCAACCTGCCGGGGCGCGACGAAGCCGACCCCGACCGGCGCACCGAGCGCAGCCGCGACAAGGAGGTGCACAAGCGGCGGCTTGCGAAGCTCGTGGCCGAATGCCCGCCGCTCGCGCGGGCCGTGGAAGCGGCCCTGCGCGGAGTCAACGGCAACGTCGAGGAGCCCGCCTCCTTCGACACGCTGCACGCGCTGCTCGAGGCGCAGGCCTTTCGCCTCGCATACTGGCGCGTGGCCTCGGACGAGATCAACTATCGGCGCTTCTTCGACATCAACGATCTGGCGGCGCTGCGCATGGAAGACGAGGTGGTGTTCGACGCGACCCACCGGCTGGTGCTCGACCTCGTGGTGTCGGGACAGATCGACGGACTGCGCATCGACCACCCCGACGGCCTGTACGATCCCGCGGCCTACTTTCGGCGCCTGCAGGAGCGCGTCGCGACGGCATGGAGCGTGAGCGTGAAGGAGCCGGGCGAGCGCCAGAGCCTGCCGCTCTATGTCGTGCTGGAGAAGATCAGCGCCGGATACGAGCGTCTGCCCGAGCCCTGGCGCGTTCACGGCACCACCGGCTACCGCTTCATGAACGTGGTGAACGGCCTCTTCGTCGACGGCTCCGCCCGCGCCAAGTTCGACCGCATCTATGAAGCATTCGTGCCGGAGGCGCTGGAGTTCGAGGAGATCGCCTACCAGGCGCGGCGGGTGATCATGCGTACGGCACTCGCGAGCGAGCTCACGGTCCTCGCCAACCGGCTCGCCCGCCTCGCCCAGACCGATCGCCGCACCCGCGACTTCACGTTGAACACGCTGCGCCAGGCGCTGGTGGAGGTCGTGGCGTGCTTTCCGGTCTATCGCACCTACATCGCCGACAAGGCTTCAGCCGACGACCGCCGCTACCTCGACTGGGCCGTGTCGCGTGCGCGCCGCCGCTCCCGTGCGGCGGACGCGACGATCTTCGATTTCGTGCGCACTTCGGCGCTCGGCGAAGCCGCCGGCGGGCGCGGGCAGAACGCGGAGGCGCTTGCCTTCGCCCGGAAATTCCAGCAGTTCACGGCGCCGGTGACGGCGAAGGGGGTCGAGGACACCGCGTTCTACCGCTACCACCGGCTGGTGTCGCTGAACGAAGTCGGGGGCGATCCATCCTTGTTCGGCTTCACCGTCTCGGCGTTTCACGGTGCAAGTCAGGATCGCGCGCAGAAGTGGCCGCACACGATGCTCGCCACCTCGACACACGACAGCAAGCGGTCGGAAGACGTGCGCGTGCGCATCGACGCGCTTTCCGAGTTGCCAACCGCATGGCGGCTCGGCGTGCGGCGCTGGAACCGCCTGAACCGCAGCCGCAAGCGTATGGTCGAGGGCAAGCGCGCGCCATCGCGCAACGACGAGTACCTGCTCTACCAGACGCTGGTCGGGACCTGGCCCCTCGGGCCGCTGGCGGACGACGGGCTGGCCGCCTACCGCGATCGCATTCAGACCTACATGACGAAGGCGGTGCGCGAAGCGAAGGTCGAGAGCAGCTGGATCAACGCGAACGCGGCGTACGAGTCGGCGCTCTCCGGCTTCATCGACTCACTGCTCGCGAAAACGGATGGCAACCTTTTCCTGCAGGACTTCCTGCCATTCCAGCGCCGCATCGCCTGGCTCGGCATGCTGAACAGCCTGTCGCAGACGTTGATCAAGCTCACCAGCCCGGGCGTGCCCGACATCTACCAGGGCAACGAGCTCTGGGAGTTGAGTCTGGTGGATCCCGACAACCGCCGCCCCGTGGACTACGAGATGCGCTCGGTCCTGCTCGCCGAGATGCAGGAGCAGCTTGCCACCGCGGCGGTCGGAACGGCAATGCACGCGGACGCGGTCCTGCGCGACTGGGAGTGTGGCGGCCCGAAGCTCTATATCACGTGGCGGGCGCTGGAACTGCGTCGCGAGTACCCCCGCCTCTTCGCGGAAGGGGATTACACGCCGCTCTCCGCCGCGGGCGAGCGCGCCGAGCATACGGTGGCCTATGCACGGCGGCAGGGCGAGGTGGCAGTGCTCGTGGTGGCGGGGCGGCTCTTCGGACGGCTCGTCGCCGAGCCGGGGGACCTGCCGCTGGGCGCCGACGTCTGGGCGGACACGTCGATACCGACCGGCACGCTGCCGGAGGGCACGCGGCCGCTCAACGTGCTCACCGGCCGCAGCGTCGAGGTCGTCGACGGCCGGCTGCTCATGGCCGATGTCTTCGCGGATTTTCCGGCGGCGTTGCTGTTTTGCGAGGGCACGCCGGCGTGAATCCGAACCGGACCGTCGCCGACGAGCTGCTTGCCATCACCGACACCATCGCGAGCACGCTGCGCCTGCCGGCCGTCACGCGCATCCACGTCCCGCCGTTTCAGCCGAGGCCGGGCCGGGAATGCGAGTTCTCGGCGGTGCAGCTCGCGGACGGCAGCACCGGCATCGCCTATACGCTGCTCGCAGACGGGCTCTCCGGCGTGCAGGCCGTGCGCGCCGATGCGAGCGTGATCGGGATGGATCCGGCGCGGCTCGCACAGCGCTTCGTCTCGCCGCGCATGGCCGATCGGGTGCTCGGGCTCGCGGCCATCAATGCCATCAGCCAGTGCCTGTTTCGCCGCGCCGGCTTTGCGCCCGACTACGCCACCAACTCCTTCGGCTCCCTCGAGCTCACGCCCGGCGATCACCTCGGCATGATCGGTTACTTCGGCCCCCTGGTGGAGCGGTGCCGCGAGCTTCGCGTGGCGCTCACCGTGCTGGAGCTCGACGCAGCGCTCGTGCAGCACGCGGCGGGGCTCGAGGTGACGCTCGAGCCTGGCAAGCTCGCCGCCTGCGACAAGATCGTCTCGACCAGCACCGTGCTCCTGAACGGCACGCTGGACGACGTGCTGGCGCAGGCCGCGCACGCGAAGGCATTCGTGCTGGTGGGACCGAGCGCGGGGTGCGTGCCCGATCCGCTGTTCGCTCGCGGCGTGTCGACCGTGGGCGGCGCGGAAGTGATCGACCCCGATGCGTTCATGAACGTATGCGGCGCGCTGCAACCGTGGGGCGGCACCACGAAAAAATACTGCATCCAGCGCAACGCGTCCTATCCTGGCTTCGCTGCGCTGCTCGAACGCGCGACGCGGGCGCCGCCATGAAACGGACGGTCGAGCGCGCGTCGGTCGCTGCCTGCGTGGCCGCTGCGCTGGTATCACTGCCGGTCCTGGCGGGGAAAGACCTCGATGCCATCCGCAAGCGCGGCGAGCTCGTCTGCGGCGTCAGCACCGGTGTCGCCGGGTTCTCGGCGGCCGACAGCCAGGGACGCTGGACCGGGCTCGACGTGGACATCTGCCGCGCCATCGCGGCGGCCGTGCTGAAGGACGGCGACAAGGTGCGCTTCGCGCCGCTCACATCCCAGCAGCGCTTTACCGCGCTCCAGTCCGGAGAGGTCGATCTCCTCTCGCGCAACACCACGTGGACGTCCACGCGCGACGCATCGCTCGGTCTGCACTTCACCTCGATCGTCTTCTACGACGGCCAGGGCTTCCTGGTGCCGAAGCGCCTCAACGTGAAGAGCGCCAAGGCATTGCAGGGCGCGACCGTGTGCGTGCAATCCGGCACCACCACCGAGCGCAACCTGAGTGACTTCTCGCGCGCCAACAACCTGAACCTGAAGCCCGTGGTGTTCTCGGATTTCGCGGCGACGAATGCCGCATACTTCGGCGGCCGCTGCCAGGCGTACACGACCGACGCCTCGGCGCTGGCGTCGATCCGCGCCCGGGAAGCACCGAAGCCGGACGAGCACGTGATCCTGCCCGAGCTGATCTCCAGGGAACCGCTGGGCCCCGCCGTGCGCCGCGGCGACGATGAATTCTTCGCGATCGTGAAGTGGGTCGCCTTCGCACTGATCGAGGCCGAAGAGCTCGGCGTGACCCAGGCCGACGCAGACCGGCAGAAGAAGGACGGCGCGAACCCGGCCATCGCACGCCTCCTGGGCGGCGGCACCGAGGACAGCGGCAAGGCCTTAGGTCTCGACAAGGAATGGGCGTATCGGGCCATCAAGGCCGTCGGCAACTATGGCGAGATCTTCGATCGCAACCTCGGTCCGAGAACGCCGATCGGGCTGCCACGCGGAATGAACGCGCTGTGGTCGAACGGCGGCCTCATCTACGCGCCCCCCATCCGCTGACGCGCCCGCGTTGAACCCCCGCCCTCCGCCCCGACGCCCGCACTGGTCATGGCGCAGCCGCGCCGCGCGCGGGGTGCTCTACCAGGCGGTCGCGGTCGGCGCCGTCGGCCTGGGCGTCTGGTGGCTCGCGCACAACACGCTCGCGAACCTGCACGCACGGGGCATCCAGAGCGGCTTCGACTTCCTGGGTTCGGCAGCCGGCTTCGAGATCGGCGAAACCCCGATCTCCTTCAGCCCCGGCGACTCGTATGCGAAAGCGATCTGGATCGGCCTGCTCAACACGATTCGCGTCGCGCTGATCGGCATCGTTCTCACGACGGTCGTCGGCGTCGCGCTTGGCGTCGGCCGCTTCTCGCGCAACGCGCTGGTGCGCGGTCTGTGCTATGTCTACGTCGAGGTGTTCCGCAACGTACCGCTCCTCCTGCAGTTGCTCATGTGGTATCTGCTCTTCGTCGATGTGCTGCCGCCCCCGCACGCGGCTTGGAGCGTCGCGGGAGGTGTCTACCTGAGCAAGGGCGGCTTGGCCTTCCCAGTACCCGCGTGGAGCGCGGGACACCTCTGGGCGCTCTTCGGAGCGGGAGCGGGTCTCGCGGCCGGCTGGACCTGGCGGCGCTGGGCGCAGCGGCGGTTCGAGCGCACCGGGCAGGAGCACGACCGGCTGTGGCTGCCCGTGCTCGCCGTGGTGCTGTGCGCCGGCCTCGGCTGGTGGGCGGGGGCTCCGAGTGAATGGAATGTTCCGGAGCAACTCGCCTTCGCGGTCGACGGTGGGGCGAGCGCGACCCCGGAATTCCTCGCGCTGCTGCTCGGACTCGTGCTCTACACCGCCGCCTTCGTGGCCGAGGTCGTGCGAAGTGGCATTCAATCGGTGGACCGGGGTCAGGTGGAAGCGGCGCGCGCGCTGGGTTTGTCACCCCGCCTCCAGATGCGGCTGGTGGTGCTGCCCCTGGCGCTGCGCGTGATCGTCCCGCCGCTCACCAACCAGTATCTGAATCTGACCAAGAACTCCTCCCTGGCGGTCGCGATCGGCTACCCGGATGTCGTGTCGATCGCCAACACCACGTTGAATCAGAGCGGGCGCGCCGTCGAGTGCATCGCGATCATCATGGCGGTGTATCTCACGACGTCGCTCGCGACGTCGGTCTGCATGAACTGGTACAACCGCCGCGTGGCCATCACGGAGCGTTGACGATGGGCGATGCGTTTTGCCCCATCGCGCCGCGTCCGGCGCCGGTGCGCCCGGGCGGTGGCGTGGCGTGGCTGCGGCACAATCTGTTCGGCGATTGGCAAAGCGCGCTCACCACGCTGGTGCTGATCGGCATCGCGCTCTACCTGCTGCCCGGCATCCTGCGATGGTCGGTAGGCGGCGCGGTCTTCGCACCCGATGCCGACGCCTGCCAGGCAGTCCGCGGTGTCGGTGCGTGCTGGGGAGTGGTGGCGGAGAAGTATCGACTCATCCTGTTCGGCCGCTATCCGTTCGACCAGCAGTGGCGGCCGGAAGTGGCCACGGCGCTGATGCTGGGTGCGCTCGTTACAAGCTGTATCCGCCGATTCTGGCGTCCCTGGCTCGCGGTAATGTGGGCATCGGTAGTCGCCATCTTTTTCGTGCTGATGGGCGGCGGCCTCTTCGGACTCACGCCGGTGCGCACAGAGCTGTGGGGCGGCCTGCCGCTCACCGTCATGCTCGCGACCTTATCGATTTTCCTCGCCTTTCCCATTGCGATTCTGGTGGCGCTGGGTCGGCGTGGCCACCTGCCCGCGATCCGCGCCCTCTGTGTGGCCTACGTCGAGCTCGTGCGCGGCGTGCCGCTGATCTCGGTCCTCTTCATGGCCTCGTTCATGTTCCCGCTCCTGCTCCCGCAGGGCGTTACCATCGACGTGCTCACACGCGTGCTGGTCGGCATCGCGCTCTTCGCCGCGGCCTATATGGCGGAGATCGTGCGCGGCGGGCTGCAGGCGATCCCTCGCGCACAGCTGGAGGCGGCCACCGCGCTCGGCCTCGGCTACTGGCAGACGCAAGTCAAGATCGTGCTGCCGCAGGCGCTCGCGGCAGTGGTCCCGAGCCTGATGAACAACTTCATCGCCCTCTTCAAGGACACGTCGCTGGTGACCATCGTCTCGCTCTACGAACTCACCGGCGCGCTCGGGCTCGCACTCAATTCCGACATCGCGTGGCGGCCGTTCAAGATCGAGGCTTACCTTTTCATCGCCGCCATCTACTTCGTCTTCTGCTTCGCGATGTCGCGCTACAGTCTGTGGGTCGAAAGGCAGGTCGGCGCGAGCCGGACGCCGTGAGCGATCCGATCATCCGCTTCGCGCAGGTCAACAAGTGGTACGGCGACGACTTCCATGTGCTGCGGGATATCGACCTCACGGTGGCAAGCGGCGAGCGCATCGTCATCTGCGGTCCGTCCGGGTCCGGCAAGTCGACGCTGATCCGCTGCGTGAACGCCCTGGAGGTCTATCAGTCCGGACGGCTTACCGTGGACGGCATCGAGGTACGCGACGATGCAAAGGCGATCGACGCCGTGCGCCGTCGTGTGGGCATGGTCTTCCAGCAGTTCAATCTCTTTCCGCATCTCACGGTGCTCGAGAACCTGACGCTCGCGCCGATGTGGGTCGGCAAGACACCGCGGCGGGAGGCCGAGTCCCGCGCCATGCAGCAGCTCGAGCGGGTACGCATTGCGGACCAGGCCGGCAAGTATCCGCTGCAGCTCTCGGGCGGCCAGCAGCAGCGGGTGGCGATCGCCCGCGCGCTCTGCCTTCAGCCGAATATCATGCTGTTCGACGAGCCGACCTCGGCGCTGGACCCCGAGACGATCAAGGAGGTGCTCGACGTAATGATCGAGCTGGCCGGCCAGGGCATGACGATGCTGGTGGTCACGCACGAGATGGGATTCGCCAGAGCAGTGGCCGATCGGGTGATCTTCATGGACCAGGGACAGATCGTCGAGCAGAACACGCCGCGCGAGTTCTTCGACCATCCCCGGAACGAGCGCACGAGGGAGTTCCTGTCGAAGATCATCGGTCACTGAGAAGGGCAGGCAACCGGAGGTGCGGCGCCCCCGCCCGCGCGGAGCAGGCGCTATAATTCCGGTCCATTCGCCATGTCAGACGCCGAACTTCAGCCGGAACAGCAGCCGGACCAGGCAGCCGAGCTCGAGCTGCGCGTGCGGCGCATGCATCGCCGCGACTTGAATCGCGTGTGGGAATTCCTGAAGCTCGTGTTTCGCGACGTGAACCGCGAGACCGTCGAGTACCAGCGTCCGCGGCTCAAGAAGCACTTCGAGGAGATCTACGAAGAGGAAGGCATAGAGCAATTGCTCTTCGAGCTGAAGAAGGACGGCAAGCACGAACTGGTCGGGTATGCCGAGTTTGCTTACGAGATCACCGGCTCCGACAACTGGATGAACCACCGGTATTTCGAGAAGCGCGGCATGCGCCCGCTCTTCGTGGAAGAGCTCGCGGTGCACCCGAACTACCACGGACTGGGCGTCGGCTCCTTCATCTTCGAGCAGATCGAGCACGCGGCGCGGCTGCGCGGCTGCACACACATCGTGCTCGAGGTGGCGGAGAACAACGAACGCGCCCTCAAGTTCTACCGCACACGGAACTGCTTCAAGCTCGACTCAGCGATCTTCATGGCGAAGAAGGTGAGTGTCGACGACGAACTGCTGGGACCGCGGAAGATCAGGGTGCCGGCTCCGGGGTGATGCACGAGTGGGGGATTTGGTCTTACTGCCAGCTTGCGGCGATCGTCGGATTGAGCGCAGTCTGGTAGTCGAGCGGGAGGGTCGTCATACCCGGTGCGGGCGGCGCGAAGGCGGCCATGGCGTCGACCAGCGCCTGGACGTTCGATGCGGGCAGCGTCTTGTCGCCATCTGTGGTCTGAATGCGCTCGACCCGGCGCGCCGCGCCGCGATACCAGTCGCGCAGGACGAGCGCATCGTCGGTACCGATGATGTTCGCTTCGAGATCGTGGCCGACGCGCCGGAACCAGATCTGGTCGTGCGCGACCCCGCCGAGAAACCTCGCGCGGTCGCTGTTGCCGGGGGTCGAGTCGTTCTCGACGATGGTGTCGGTGCCGTCGCCGCGTCCGAACAGATAGGTGTCGTCGCCCGGGCCGCCCGCGAGGGTGTCGTTGCCGCCAAGCCCCGAGAGGCGATCGTCGCCGGCGCCACCGGTAAGCCTGTTCTTGGCGCCGTTGCCGGTGAGCTCGTTGGCGAGCGCATTGCCGGTGCCGTTGATCGCCCTCACACCGGTGAGGGTCAGGTTCTCCAGGTTCTCTCCGAGCGTGTAGCCGATGCTCGCCATGACGGTGTCGAGGCCCTGGTCGATGTTCTCGATCGCGACGTCGGCACCCTGCGCGACGACGTACGTGTCGTCGCCGAACCCGCCCGCCATCGTGTCTCCACCGCCCTTGCCGTCGAGCCAGTTGCTGCCCGCGTTGCCGGTGAGCACGTTGGCAAAGCCGTTTCCGGTCGCGCCGATGTCGTCGGTACCGCTCAGGGTCAGGTTCTCGAAGTACCTGCCGAGCGTCCAGGTCACGTCAGCGTAGACGGTATCGACGCCCTGCCCCGAACGCTCGGTCGCGGTGTCGCCGGCGCTCACGTAATAGGTGTCGTTGCCCGCGCCACCGCGCAGCGTGTCGGCACCTGCACCGCCCAGGAGCGTGTCGTGACCTCCACCGCCTTCGAGGCAGTCGTCGCCGCCACGCCCTGCAAGCACTTCCGCGTCGGGGCCGCCGAGCAGCTCGTCATACCCGTCCCAGCCAGCGAAGTTGCTCGTCGCGATCGCCCGCGCGAGCACCTGCTGGATCGTGAGCTCGGTGCCATCCGCGAAGCCGATCACTTCGATGCCGGTGCCGATCGGGTCGGCGGATCGCGCCAGCGTGATCGTGGCCCGGTCGCCGTCCGGATGGTCGAGGTGAAGCAGACCGGGCTCGCCGTCGACTTCGCTCGTCGAGACTATCAGCTCGTCAGCGCGCCAGATCTCCGCGAGCTCCGCGCGATCGACCCACACCGCACTGTCGTAGTACGGTTCGATCGCCGCATAATCGTTGCCGGCGATGATGGGCAGCGGCGGCAAGGGTTCGACGTAGACGAAGCGCTCCAGATAATGACTCTCTTCCCAGGCGATCCTGGCTTCGTATTCTTCGATCGTCTCGCGAACATCCTGCGCGGTTCGGCCGGACCAGGTCGGGGGCTCTCCGATCCCGTCCCAAGCCAGCAGCGAGGCGTACAGGTCCCGCTCGGACTCGAGCGCCTCTTCGAGATCGCCGAGCACCTGT
>JBDHRV010000209.1:0-4298 GCA_039807745.1 Burkholderiales bacterium | reverse complement strand
GCTCACACTGGCACTTACAACGCGGGATATCTGGCCGCCGCCCGTAGGCCAGTGGCAGCACCATGCGAAGGTAGGGTACTCGTGGTTACGACGGAAGCCGAGGATGCCTATATCTACAAGGGCCATCCGACGAGCTTTACCGGGTCCGCGACCACCCTCACGGTCCCACTCGGCGCGATCATCAAGGAAGCCACGGTCGCGGCTTTCAGCGACGCGTTCCGCGGCGGTGCTGAAGCGAGTGCATCGGTGCATGATGCCGAGCGCTTCGTGGCCGTGGTAAGCCCGCACCCCGTGTCGTTCACGTACGAGTACAACCAACTCAAGAACGTCGGGTTTGCGATAACGCCCACTGCGGTCGTTTCGATCGACGTGCATGTCCTCGACGCGGGCGGAGTGATCCGCTGGCAGAAGGCTTATGCATCGGGCGCCGTGGAGGGACCTTCGTACATGCTCAACACGGCACCTCAGGAGGAGATCGTCAAGGTGACGCACAAGGCCGTCTACGACCTGATGGCGAAAGTGGCTTCCGACGTGTCGGCGCAGTTTGTAGCGAGCCAGGTTCCGACAGCGCCCGAGGCAAGATGATTTCGGGTCCCGTTAAACCGTCTTCAGCACGGACCGAAAGATGGCCACTTCAGTCGGAAACGTAATCCCTGTCAGTAACGATCCGTTCCTTGCCGGTTTGATTCAGGGCGGCAGGTGGTTCTTCAGCGGTCCGCCAGTGCTCACCTACTCCGAGCATAGCGATCCCTCGACCGCTTCATACTGGACCGCGGATCTCTCCAACGGCTACGCGCAAGCATTCATCGAGTGGGCGAATGTCGCCAACTTGAGCTTTCAGAGAACGCTCGGCCCCGCACCCCTCACGCAGACCAGCGCGGATGTGGCGCTTTCTCTGTTCAGGGACGCTTCGGATCCCTCGCTCGTCAGCTTCACCTTCTTTCCGGACCCGGCCTTCGCGGATCGCGTTCTCTCTGCTTCGGGTCTGACCCGGGCCGCATATCCGCGACCGGAAGGGGACATGTTCTTCAACCTCGCGAGCGGCTTTCCGTCCTACATCCAGCCGGGAGGCGTGGGCCGCTGGGCCGCACTGCACGAGATCGGCCATGTGCTGGGGCTGAAACACCCCTTCGACGACGGCGGAAGCGGCCGGCCGACGTTCTCTGCACTCGGGATCGGCGCGTATGACTCCGGCTTCTGGACGGTGATGAGTTACGAGAACATCAACCCGACCGTGGCAGACCGGGGACACCAGGCAACGCCGATGCCCCTCGACATCGAGGCCGTGCAGGCCATCTACGGTGCGAACTCCGGATACCGTGTCGGCAACGATGTCTATCCCCTGCTCGACGACGGCGTCGCCAGGACGATCTGGGATGCGGGCGGGATCGACGCCTTCGATGCATCGGGGTTGACGAACGCCGGCACGTCGTTGACGCTGGTCCCCGGCGGGTTCTCGCGCTCCGGCGCCGACTCGGTGACGGCAATCGCTTTCGACGTGGCAATCGAGACCGCAATCGGGTCCAACCTCGCGGACACCATCCTCGGCAACGATCTCCCCAACCGCCTGGAAGGCAGAGGGGGCGATGACAGCCTGACCGGCGCTGCCGGTCCGGACTCGCTGGACGGCGGCGACGGCAGCGCGGATACGGCCGTCTACGCTGCGGGGCACGGCGCTTACACCGCGCTTCGCGCGCCCGGCGCAGTCCTGGCGGTCGGGCACAACGGCGGGGGCGGCGACGGGGTCGATCGTCTCTGGAACGTCGAGTGGCTGCGGTTTGCCGGTGAGACGGTTCCGGTGTCCACGGCGGACAGTGCGCTCGAGTACATCGCGGGCTACGGCGACCTCATGGCAGCGTTGGGCGCCAACCCCGGGGCAGGGATCGAGCATTACGCCAACGCCGGCTACTACGAAGGCCGCAGCGTGGCATTCGACGGGCTCGAATACATTGCGTCCTACCCAGACCTCATGAATGCCTTTGGGTCGAGCGACGAGTCCGGCGCGGCGCATTACATCGTGGCCGGAAGGTTCGAGGGACGCAAGGTTGCCTTCGACGGTCTGGAGTACATCGCGTCGTACGCCGATCTCGTGGCCGCCTTCGGCGCCAGCGCTGATGCCGGTGCCGCGCACTATATTCAAGCTGGGCGCTTCGAGGGTCGCACCACCAGCTTCGACGGCCTTCAGTACATCGCCTCGTACGGCGATCTCATCGGTGCCTTCGGCGCGAATGCGGATGCGGGGGCGAACCACTATATCGTCTCCGGTTTGGCCGAGCACCGCGCCCCGGACCTGTTCGACGCGACGCAGTACCTCGCAAACTACGCGGACCTGCAGGCTGCTTTCGGCGCGAACACCGAAGCGGCGACGATTCACTACCTCACGGCCGGCTATTTCGAGGGCCGGACGGACCACCCGTTGGCCTGACGCATCGCGCCGACCCGACTGCCGACGGGTCGCGAAGTCGGGGCACGAAAGCTGCTATTCGGGCGGGATGCTGTTCGACCCCGAGAGGTCCGCGTCCGCGGCTTCGAGTCCCCCCGCTTCTCATCGTGTGCTGGACATCCTCTGGAGTGCCAACTTCATGTGTCCGCTCGCCTATGCCGGGCTCGCGCTCTTGCTAGGGGTCGTCGACGAGGCGGCCGCGCGCCGGCTCTGGATCGCGGCATACCTCTGCGGCGCGATCGCCGCGAGCGGCGCGGTGGGCGCACACGCTCTGTGGTGCCACTGGTCGCCCGCCGATCTTCCCGTGCACCGCGCCCGCGCCCGCGCCGCAGACCTGCCGATCCTGCGCGTCCGGCTCGTTCAGGTGTGGGCGCTGGACTCCCTGGCAGGGATGTTCGGCTTCGCTCTGGCGCTGCTCGGATTTCCGAGAGATATCTGGATCTGGTTCATGCTGGCCTCTGCCGCGCTCCTCTTCCTGCACCACCCCGCACAGCTTCGACTCGCCGAGACTGCCGGCTGATCCGGCCTCGCATCGGTACACTCGCGGGCGCCTGCCGCGCTTCGCTCACGCTCGATATCGTTGCACGGCTGTGCCTCGTCTTCGCTAGAATGCGCGGCTCATCTCACCGCCTTCGCCCGTGATTCAGTTCCGCAGTCTGACACTCGCGCGCGGCGCCCGTCGCCTGATCGAGGATGCCACGCTACAGATCCATCCCGGCTGGCGTGTCGGCCTCGTGGGTGCGAATGGCAGTGGCAAGTCGAGCCTCTTCGCCCTGCTGCGCGGCGAGCTGCACGCAGACTCGGGCGACTGCGAAATGCCGGGCGGTTGGATCATCGCCTCGGTCGCGCAGGAAACGCCCGCGCTGCCAACACCTGCGCTCGAGCACGCGCTCGACGGCGATGTGGAGTTGCGCGCGATCGAGCGCGAGCTCGCGTCGGCGGAAGCGGCGCAAGACGGACATCGCGTCGGCGAGCTGCACGTACGATTGCACGAGATCGGAGGCTACGCCGCGCCGGCACGCGCTGCTGCGCTGCTGTCGGGTCTCGGCTTCGCGGACCACGACTTCGCGCGGCCCGTATCCGACTTCTCGGGCGGCTGGCGGATGCGCCTCAATCTCGCGCAGGCGCTGATGAGCCGCTCGGACCTCTTGCTGCTGGACGAGCCGACGAATCACCTCGACCTCGACGCCGTCGTATGGCTGGAACGCTGGCTCGCCAGCTATCGCGGCACGCTGCTGCTCGTCTCCCACGATCGTGATTTCCTCGACGCTTGCGTGACGCACGTCGCGCATCTGCACGCCCAGCGCCTTGCCCTCTACACCGGCAACTACTCGGCGTTCGAAACGCAGCGCGCGGCCCAGCTTGCGGTGCAGCAGGCGATGTTCGAGAAACAGCAGCGCGAGGTCGCACATCTCGAGCGTTTCGTCGAGCGCTTCCGCGCCAAGGCCACCAAGGCGCGACAGGCGCAAAGCCGGCTCAAGGCGCTCGACCGCATGGAGCGTATCGAGGCTGCCCACGTCGACGCACCGTTCGATTTCGACATTCCCGCACCGCCTCGCGCACCCGATCCGCTGCTGGTACTCGAGGAGGTGTCTGCGGGCTATGCGGATCGCCTCGTACTGGATCAGGTGAATCTGACTCTGCGTCCCGGTGCGCGGCTCGGGTTGCTCGGTCCGAACGGCGCCGGCAAGTCCACCCTCGTCAAGCTGCTGTCCGGGGAGATCGATCCGATCACGGGTCGGCGCACGGAGGGCAACGGCCTCGCCATCGGTTACTTCGCGCAGCACCAGCTCGAGCAGCTGCGGCCAAGCGAGTCGCCGCTGCAGCACTTCATGCGGCTGGAGCCGCGAACTCG
>JBDHRV010000208.1:0-4314 GCA_039807745.1 Burkholderiales bacterium | reverse complement strand
ACCTTCCACGCGCTGGTCGAGGAAACACGCTTCGAGATCGCGCGCCACTTCCTGGAGATGACACGCAAGCCCGTCGTCGAGATCGCCATCGCGCTCGATTACGCGGATGCGAGCGCGTTCACGCGGGCCTTTCGGCGTTGGTCGGGGACGACGCCCGCAGCTTGGCGGGCGAACGCGGCGCGGGAGTGAGCCGGTCGCGAGCAGTCCTGCTACTTCCCCTTCAGTTTCGTGAGCAATCCACGGTCCGCCAGCATGCGGTTGCCGATCTGTCGAAACGCCCCCTCGTATGCGGCTGCGATCCCCGCCTGGGAGAAGTTCGGCTGGCTGCCGGTGCCGCTGCCCGAGAACTTTCCCAACGGCTCGGTGTAGGTGTTGCCCCCCGGAAACACCGTTGCCGTCGCGTTTGCGTAGTACTCGCTCATCACGGGATTGACCGAGCTGCTGCCGTTGAGCACGACCGTGATGGTGGGAGCGGCGATGCTCTGCGCGCCGCCCACCTCGGAGAACGCTTCGCGAAACACCCTGATGGCGGCCTGCAGCATGAGCTCGCTGTCCGGGTACTGCCAGGTGTCGCCGCGAAACTCGACCGTCTGCGTGCCGGGCATCGTGGGATTCACCTGGACCGCGACGCGCGCGCGGATCGGCAGTTCCATGCCGGGTGGCGCGGTCAGCGCGGTGGGTGCAGAGGGCGCGGTAGCGCAGCCCCCGGTGAGCACCAGCAGGCACGTCAACACGAGCATTGCAGGTGTCGTCCGCATCCCCTTCATTTCAACGCTCCTTGCAACCCGGCGGTGTTGGTGGCACGAGCCGCGCTATCGCCTCCTTCCCACGCTTCAGGGCGTCCGAGAAGCTGCGCGCCGCTTCCTTTGCGGTAATCGTCCTGCCCGCCATCGCGTGACCCCGCCGCTCGTTTTCAGCAAACTATCGGATAATTAGATAATTCGCAATCGTCGACTCCAACAACGAAGGACGCAGGCTTGGGTCCAGGGAGTCCTGGCGCGCTCCGCCTGTGCGATCATCTCGGCAAATCCGAGAGAGCGCGAAAGTAACCATGCAAAGACCGGTACGCCATCTTGTCGCGGCTATGCGCGAGCCGGAACGGGGCCTGCCGATATTTCTCGCACTCCTGGTTCTCGTGTCATTCATCCTGCCCTCGCTGGGGCTGGAGGGCAGCAACGAGCGGATCTATAGCGACATCGCGGCCTCGCTCATGCTCGCGTCCGGGGTCGCCGTGGCATCGGCGGAGCGCTGGCTCTTCGTTCTCACGGTCCTCATGGCCGTCGCGACGCTCGCCGTGCGCTGGGCCGTCTGGTTCTCCCCGCCTGGCGCGCTCGGCGCGTGGCCCGACTTCGTGGCGTGCGCGACGGTGCTCCTGTTCTCGCTGGTGATTCTTCGGCAGGTGATCCGTCCTGGCGCGGTCACGGTAGCGCGTGTGCTCGGTGCGATCGCGGTCTATCTGCTGCTTGGCATTGGCTGGGCGAGCGCATACCAGGTCGCGGAGCATTTCTTTCCGGGTTCGTTCGTGAGCACGACCGCCCGGCCGGTCTCGGTTAACGACTGGATGTACTTCAGCTTCGTCACGCTCACGACCGTCGGCTACGGCGATATCGTCCCCATACATCGCGTCGCCCGCTCGCTCGCGACGTGCGAGGCCCTCGCCGGGCAGCTCTACCTCGCGGTGCTGCTGGCGCGGCTCGTATCGCTTCAGGTAAGCACGCGCCATCGTTCGGACGGATAGCCACCTGGCCTATCTGCCGGCACCGGCCAACGCCGCAGCCAGTCGTGCGTATTCCGGATTGCCGGGGTCGAGTTGCACCAACTGCCTGGCATAGCGGAGCGCCGCCTCGCGGTTTCCCGCGGCCGAGTATTGCGCAAGGGCGAACAGCAACTCGCGATCGTACGGCTAACGCTCGAGCGCCGCCTTCAGCGCGCGCAAGGCATCCTGCGGGCGGCCGGTGTCGTGGAGCGCGACCGCGTAGACATACGCATATCGAGCGTTCGCGGGCGCGAGCTTCGCCGCCTCGCCCAGCTCGCGGACTGCGGCGGCGGTCTGCTTCTGTCGCACCAACGCAAGGCCCAGTGCGTGATGGAGCGGCGCGGCCCGCGGTTCGAGCGCGATACCTTTGCGCAGCACCGTCTCCGCTTCACCGTCGGCGCCCCGCGCGCGGTGCAGATCCGCGAGATTCACACGCGCCTCGACCGAGCGCGGATCGATCTCGATCGCTTTTTCGAACTCGGCGAGCGCGCGGTTCGGATCACCGCGGATCGCATGGAGATTGCCGAGATTCAGATGACCTTCGGGGCGGTCGGCGTTGTACGTCTGCACCGCGACGTACTCCGCGAGCGCCTTCGCGAACGCATCGCGTTGCGCCGCGGGAATTCTGCTCTCGTCCGGCCCGGCGAGCGCGCGTGCCGCCTCGATGCGCACGCTGCGCACCGGATCGGTCAGCATCCGCGGCAGATAGCGCAGCCGCGTGGCAGGGTCGGTGGCGGAGAGCGCCTCGACCGCCGCCAGCCGCACCAGCGGGTCGGTATCGTTGAGCGCGTTGACCGCCGATGACAACGTCTCCGGCGTCAGCCACCGCGCAAGGCGATCGATGGCGCTGGCGCGCACCATTGCCGGCTGCGCGGGGTCATCCGTGATCGTCTGCAAGGCGTCGCGCGTCCCGGGCGCGCCGACTGAGCCCGCGTGCAGCGCCTCGGCGAAGTTCTGGTAGCCGACCGGCTTCTTCCCGGTCCACTTCGCGATGGAGTCCGCCGCCCATTGCGGGCTCTTCTTCGCATGGCAGTTGCTGCACGCGTTGGGCACGCCGAGCGTCACCGACAGGTCCGGACGCGGAATGCGCATGGAATGCTCGTGGCGCGGATCGACCTGCATGTACGTCGTGGTCGGCATGTGGCAGGCGGTGCACGCCGCGCCCGCCGATCCTCTGGCGTGATGCGTGTGCCTCTCGCTGTCGAACTTCGCCGGCGCGTGGCACGCAGCGCAGACCGCGTTGCCCGGCGCGCGCAGCGCCTGCGTGTGCGGATCGTGACAGTCGGAACAGGTGACCCCCTTCGCGTGCATCCGGCTCTGCACGAACGAGCCCCAGTTGTAGACTTCGTCGCGCATCTGCCCGTCGTTCCAGTACAGCCCTTCATCGATGCGCGCCGGCCGGTGCGTGTCGAGCGGCGACTTGCCGTGGACATAGTCGTCGGAGATGCGTGCCGCGCGGGCGTGACAGCGCGCGCACACGCCCATCTCGCGCGCGGACGTGCGCGGCGCACTGCGCTGCGCATTGCCGGTGGCGGCGACCGGCGCCCACTGAATGCCCTTGCGTTCGTTGAGCGCGATGGCGAGCCCCATGTCGGCGGCGCTCGTCGCCCTGCCTGCCGCTTTCGTCTTCGCCCACGCCAGATGATCGGCGCCGGGACCGTGACACGCCTCGCAGCCGACGCTGATCTCCGACCACGTCGTGCGGTATTCGCCGAGGGTCGGGTCGAACTTCTTGCGCAGGTCCGTCGAGTGGCACTCGGCGCACATGAAATTCCAGTTCTGGGCGATGCCGGTCCAGTGCAGCGGATCGCCGGCGCGGATCTTCTCCTTGGGGTAGAGATGGAACCATCTCTGCCCGTCGGCGGATTTCGGCCGCGCGTCCCACGCGATCCCGAGCGCCTGCAGACGCCCGCCCGGCAACTCGATCAGATATTGTTGCAGCGGCGCGACGCCGAAGGTGTAGAGGATCTCGAAATCGGCGAGCTTGCCGTCCGGCCCGTCGGTGCGCACGAAGTACTTGCCGCCGCGCGTGAAGAAGGTCGAGGTCGTGCCGGCGTAGGTGAACCTGGCGTTCCTGAAGTTGCCCAGGACGGTCTTCGGGTCCGCCACCTGCATGGCGCGCGCATGCTGCGATCCGGCCCAGGCGTCGAAGGTGGCGCGATGGCATTCCGCACAGGCGGGCGAGCCGACGTAACCCCTGGCGAAGGACTGGGTGACGACGGCAGGCGCCTCGGGAGCAGGGTCGGCGCCCCGTGCGGCGGGCGCCGAGGCCAGCATCGCGGCCATCGCAACCACCGCCAGGAGGCGACTGGGCGTGTGATCGCGCAAACGCGCTCTTGTCCGACCGGATCGACGCAGCGCGTGGTCTGCCGGGGCTACGACTTGGCGGCGCTCAGCGCGGCCTGCAGCTTCGTTTCGTCCTCGTGGGTAAGCGAGGTCTTGAGCACCGTGCCGCCGGTTCCGGCAAGCTGTTCCAGCACCTTGTCCGCGGTCACCTTGCGCACGAGCACGAAAAGGACGGAACTTCCGTTCTTCATCGTCTCGGCGAGATTCTTCAT
>JBDHRV010000207.1:0-4333 GCA_039807745.1 Burkholderiales bacterium | reverse complement strand
TTCAACCTGGTCGCGGACAATCCGAACGCGCCGCTCTGGCCGCAGCCGCGCACGGCCGCCGACATTCGCGCGAACGGCGTCTTTGTTGCGTTCGGTTTCCCCAACGAGACGCAGTACTTGAGGCTGCGCAAGGTGCCTTGAGCCGTAAGGTGCGGCTTACAGGCTCTCGGCGAGCCGTCGCGCGAGGGTGAGCCCTGTCAGCACGGGGTTCACCGAGCCCACCGTCGGGAACACGGACTGGTCGCACGCGTAGGCGTTCGAGATGTGATGAAAGCGCCCGATGGTGTTGGTGACGGAGCTCGCGGGGGCGTCGCCCATCCACAGCGTGCCGGCCTCGTGATAGGTCGTCCCCAACCCGCGATGCCATTCGGGAAACGGCCGGTCGAGTGGGAACGGCTGGCTTTTCCAGCCGCCGTCGTAAAAGTACTCGATGTTTCCCGGCGCCTTCGCGACCGCCTGGGCGAGCACGAGCGCCGCCTGATCCATCGCCTGCCATACCTGGAAGTCCGTGCCGCCGAGCTGGATGTGCACGTACGCCCGCGGCACGCCGTACTCGTCGTACTCGTGGGGACTCAGGTTCATCCAGCTCGCGTTCGTGTGCGGGACGGCGCTGTTGCGATCGCCGGTCATCTCGCCGATCGCGCGGAAGGTGATCGTCACCCAGTTCGGATCGTCGTTGGCGAGCTGCGCGGTGAGGTTGTCGAGATCGGGAATCATGCGAAAGAGCAGTTCGTCCGAGCCCGATACGTGGGTCGATGCCGTGACCTGGAGATGGAAACGCCCGGCCGGCACCGCGCCGCGCACGAGCATCGCCGCCGTCTGCACGTGACCCGGCAGGGGCGGCAGTGCCGACCTGCGAACGCGCACGGTGAAATCGCTGCGCACGTGCGCCATCAGGTTGCGTCCCATCAACGCCGTCGGGAACGAATGGAGCGCGAGCCGCGTGCTCTCGATCGTGCTCGCGGCCAGGATCACGGCGCACTGCGGCGCGACCTGCAGATACTTGCGCTGGCCCGCGACATCGACTTCGAGCGTGTGCAGCGTACCGTTGGCGGCGTGCAGCTTGATCGCGTGGGCGAGCGGCACGAGGAAGAGTCGCCGGTTCGCATCGCTGAGCCCGGAGTTGGCCACGTCCTCGCGCACGGCTTCGATCAGTAGCGGCAACGCGCTGTACTTGTCGAAGCTGAAGAGCCCGGATGCCGGCGGGCTACCCTGCACCGCGAGCGGCGCGACCTGGACCCCGTTCACGCCGATCCCGGTCTCGATATTCGGCACGGTCGCCGCCGCCGCGCTGACCTCCCCTTGCAGGACGGTGAGCAGGTCGCCCGAGATGAAGTCGGTGGCGGGGACGACGCCGGTCTCGCTCTCGACATCGGTGTAGTGCGCGCCGAGATACTGCGCGGTCGCGTTCGGCCAGCCCTGGAGGTCGCCCGCGGTCAGGCGCGGACACCAGCCGCCCCAGTAGATCGACTTGCCGCCGGTGCAATAGGCGAGACCCGGGAACTCGACGTTGCCCCGCCACGGAATTCCCCACACGAGCTCGCGCGCGACACCCGGATCGCTCCAGGGCGAGATCGCCGCGGGCACGTTGAGCCCGATGCGCGCCAGGTTCTGCACGTGCTCGGAGACCAGGAAGCGCCCCGCGTCGAGCAGCAGGATTCGCTTGCCCGGGTGCCGGCGAAAGATCTTCGTCGCGCAGTAGGCGCCATACATTCCCGCACCGATGACGACGGCGGAGAACGGCGCGCCGCCGCTGCCGGTCGCCTCGTCCCACGTGCTGCACAGATAGCGGCCGAGCGCATCGATCGAGAAGGTCGTGCTCTGAACATTGACCGGCCCGCCGGCAGGGATCAGATTCGGCAGTGGCATGAGACATCCTCCCGTGGTTGCGTCGCGCCTGAGGTACGCGTAGTTACGTGGTCTGCGCGGGCGTCGGCCGCTTCCCCGCGCCGCGCAGATCCACGAAGCGGTTCAGGAGGTCGAACCAGAACGGCGCTCCCAGGCTCACGGCGAGCCCCGTGATGAGCCAGCCCAGGATCTTGACGAACCAGCTGCCGCCCGCCTCCTGCCTGGTTTGCTCCCAGCAGTTGCGGAGGACGGGACCGATGCCATCGTGGCGGTCGAGACTTGCCGGGCTCAGGCACGAGAATCCGATCGGCAGTCCCAGCTTTTCGTACTTGGCAAGGCTCGCCGCCAGCTTCTTCACATCTTCCGCGGAAACGGTTGCAGCGCTATCGCCGGGCCGGGCATCGACACCCTCCACGCGACCCGTTGGCGCGACGCGACTCGCCGCGTCGGCCAGGGCGCCCCGCAGCGCCGGGGAACGCGCGAGCTGCGTCGCGATCTGCAGCGTATCCACGTTGAAGAGCACCGCGACCGCGATGCCGATGACGAGCAACATGCGCCGCGCCTGCTTCTTGTACCAGCCCGATACCCGCTCCATTCCGCCCTGGTACCACGCCTCCAGGTTGGCCCGCGCGCGGCCGAGATCGCCCTGCGCCGACTCCAGGAGCGGCAGGATCGCATCGCCGATGGTGTATCCGAATGCCTTGCACTTGAGCGCGGCGGCACGCACGTCCTCGAAGGTGCGCGGCTGGGCGAGACGCGCTGCGAACGCGGGATCGAGCAAAGACGCCTTGAGCAGCACGACGTCGATCGTCGCATCGACGAAGTTGCCCGGCGGAATATAGGACGGCGTGCGCGGCTTGCCCGGCAGGTCGCGGTACATGCTCGCGACCAGCGGGTGGTTGATGATGCGCAGGTAGATCCAGCGATCGGAGACGAGGTTGATGACGCCTTCGCGCAGAAACTTCCCGCGGCGGCCGAGCTCCTGCGCGATCATCTCGTTGACGCCCGAGCAGAGCATGCTGACCAGGAGATAGATGAAAGCGAGGCCGATGATCGCCTCGAGCACGCCGGGCAGGCCCATGGCTCGTCGCTCCCCTTCTCGCGTCAGGCAGCGCCGGACTGCGTCCGACCCGCGGTGACCGCCACCGGCGCGGCCGCGCTCGCACCCATGTCCGCGCGGCCGGCATAAGCAAAATTGGGCGGCCGGTACGCGTGGTCCGCAGACCATTTCATGTGCGCGCTCTCGTCGATGGTCTCGCCCACGCCGCGGACCAGCATCGGCCGGTAGTACCGTCCGCCATCGGGCCTGAGCGCGCGGCCGATGCGATAGACGCCGAAGAGGAACTCGGCATAGGAATCGCGCACCGGCGAGAGGTATTCGTTGCCGCGAAGCTTGAAATCCTCGGGCAAGGCACGCTTGCAGCGCAGTTCCCCGACGCGCATGCGGACCTCGTCGGTGAACTCCAGACCTTCGGCGATCGCTTTCTCCGCGATCCACTTGAGCGGCGGGTCGGGCAGCAGGTCGTCCTGGTAGCCGCCACCGACGTTGGTGTGCGCACCGGGGAACCAGCGTTGCTCCACGTCGCGCGTGTACTCGTGCTTGCGGTCCCACAACGTGACTTCGTAGTCCTCGCGCTGCTCGTCGATCGCGACCGCATGATAGGCGCACTCCACGACGCGGCCCAGACCCGTGTCGTGAAAGCCGTATCGCAAACGGGCGAGAGCGTTGTTCGAGAACATCGGCACCCCGAGCGCGCCCACCGTATCCCACACGCCCAGGAACCGCACCTTGACGTTGCGCGAATGATCGCGGCGGAAGGCAACGAGCGACGGCTGCCTGCGGCTTTCGATGCCAGCGGCGAACTTCTCCCGGTAAAGCTCCCAGGCGCGCCGCACGATCGTAGACTTCGTGTGAGCGCGGCCCTCGACCCGACCGGTTGCAGGATCGACCTCGCCCGCGAAGAGCTCCCGTCGCGGCAAGCCGCAGCGATTGATCAGCCCCGCGAGGCTGCGCGCGGTGTAGGCGCCGCGGCTGAAGCCGAAGATGAAGATATCCGGACCGGTCTCGAAAACTTCTCCGTCCGCCTCCGGTGCGCGCGGCGGTACGCCACGCAGCGGCTGGTATTCGTTGATGAGCCAGCAATAGCCCTGCAGGATGTTCTCGTCCAGCCCCCAGCCGAATGCGGCGCCGGTGACGCGCGAACCGGAGTTGGTGCCAACACCCGCGTCGTAGAACTTGAGCTGATCCTTGCACCCTGCATGCACGTCGGCAATCGCAGCGTAGATGCGGGACACATTGGTCTGGTCCTCGGGGGTGTTCCAGGTGCCGTCGAAACACAGCACGAGGCGCCTGATCCCATTGCCATCTGCGACCACGGGCTGAACTGCCATGTGCATCCCTGCTCCCTGCGTCAACGTTTCCACCAAGCGGGTTGCAGCAGCGTACGCGCAGTCACGCGAGCGCACCATAGACCATTCGGACTAG
>JBDHRV010000206.1:0-4410 GCA_039807745.1 Burkholderiales bacterium | reverse complement strand
CTGGTCGGCGCGCTCGCCTTCCTGTACGTCCAGACCGAGGGTGACGACCCAGGCCGCCAGACCCGGATCGCGGCGTTGCTGAGGCGTCTGACGGACATCCACAACCACTGGGACAGCGAGATACTCCGCCGTCAGAGCGCGGCGCAGCGAGCGGTGCCTGCGCTCGGCTGGCCGGTCGGCGACGTCGACCGCATGCGACGGGCACTCGCATCCGAGCTTGGCGATGACGCCAACCCCACGCTCGCCGCCCTGTTCATGCCGGTTGAGACCGCGCTCGCGGAGAAGACCGCGCTCCTGCACCGCTACGATACCGCAGCCGCCGCTGCCCAGATGGCTCTTGCCTCGTCGCTCGCGGCCTTGGCAGCGGAAGAGGTGGATCAGGCGGTCGCGGACCGGCTCGCGCGCGAGTTGGCCGCCTTCGACGCGGCACCGACCGAAAGCGCGCTGCACCGGCTGTATGCCGAGATTGCCAAGATCGAGAAGCGCTCGAGCGCCCTCTCCGCCGGTGCCCGGAAACAGCTCGCGCCGACGGTCCGGGCCTTTCTCGCGCACCGGGCGGAGGAGGCGGCGCGGGTGCACGATCTGACGCTCGCCACCGCCAGCGCACGCCTCGATTCATTCGCCGAAACCGTGGAGCAGCATTTCGCCCTTGCAACCCAGAAAAAAGACCTGTACCGCGTCTATCTCGTGTCCTACGCCGGGGCGCTGCTCGTCCTGCTTGCCTATCTCGGCGTGCGCCTGTCCTGCAGTTACCGCACGATCGCCGACATGAACCGGGCGCTGACACGCGCCAACGAGACCCTCGAGCAGCGGGCGGCGGAGCGTACCCGTGAGCTCACGGCCGCGCTCGCGAGCCTGAAGGAGTCGGAGGCGCAGCTCGTCCAGTCCGCGAAGATGTCCTCGCTCGGCCAGATGGTGGCGGGGGTGGTGCATGAGATCAACACCCCGCTTGCCTACGTGAAGAACAGCCTTGGTGCGGTGGCCGACCGCCTGCCGGAGGTCACCGGTGCGCTAGCCGCGGCAGACGGCCTGATCCGGATGCTCGAGCAGGGTACGGAAAGCGAGGAAGCGCTCGGGCAGCAGTTTGCGCGCGCGGCGGAAGAGATATCCCGCCTGCGCCGGGGACAGGCCGTGGAGGACCTGTGCGCCCTGGCGCGAGACGGCCTGCACGGCATCGAGCAGATCGCGGGGCTGGTCGGCAACCTGCGCAACTTCAGCCGCCTCGACCGCAGCCAGGTCAGCGCCTACGACGTGAACGAAGGCATCGACAGCAGCCTCGCGCTGGCGCGCCACCTGCTCAAGTCGATCGAAGTGCGGCGCGAACTGGCGGACCTGCCCGCGATCCGCTGTTCGCCCTCGCAAGTGAACCAGATCTTCCTGAACCTCATCACCAATGCCGCACACGCCACCACCCACGAGGGCGCCCGCCTGACGCTGCGCTCGCGGCGGGAGGGCACGGATTGCGTCGCGGTCGATGTCGAGGACAACGGCATCGGCATCGAACCCGAGGTGCTGCCAAGAATCTTCGACCCGTTCTTCACCACCAAGGAGATCGGCAACGGCACCGGTCTCGGTCTGTCCATCGCCTACAAGATCGCCGAGCAGCACGGCGGTCGCATCGAGGTCGCATCGACGCTCGGCACTGGAACCCGCTTTACCGTGGTGCTGCCGCTCGCTTTGCGCGCGCCGGTCGAGCTCGCGGCCTGAAGGACCACCTCCGTGCACCCGCGCACCCACATCGGCAAGTACGAGATCCAGGGCATCCTGGGTCAGGGTGGGATGGGCGTCGTGTACCAGGCTCTCGACCCCTTCATCCGGAGGCTCGTCGCGATCAAGACCATCGAGAAGGCGCGCCTCGACGCCGCCGCCCAGCGCATGGGAATGGTGCGCTTCCGCAACGAGGCGCAGGCGGCCGGTCGCCTGCTGCATCCCGGCATCGTCGCCGTGTACGATTACGGCGAGGACGACGAGGTTGCCTACATCGTGATGGAGTACGTGCGCGGCAAGTCCCTGCACGAACACCTTTCCCACGAGACCCAGTACGACCTCGCCGAGGCATGGCAGATCCTGAGTCAGCTGCTCGATGCGATCGGCTACTCCCATGCCCAGGGCGTCGTGCATCGGGATCTCAAGCCCGCCAACATCCTCATCAACGAGGATGGCCGCATCAAGGTCAGCGACTTCGGCATCGCCCGCGTCGATGCCAACCAGTTCACCGAAGTCGGGGAAGTGGTCGGGACGCCCTACTACATGTCACCCGAGCAGGTGTTGGGTGGCCCCATCGATCAGCGCGCCGATCTGTATGCGGTGGGCATCATCTGCTACCAGCTGCTCACGGGTCGGCGCCCCTTCGCGGGCACGCCGATGGAGGTGATGCAGCAGGTCATCGACTTCATGCCCGTCGACCCCTCGCGGCTCAACCCCGACCTGCCGCGCGACCTCGACCGCGTCATGCGCATCATGCTCGCGAAGCGGCCCGAAGACCGGTTCCAGAGCGCGCGGGAACTCGCCGATCGACTGCGCCAGACGCTCGACGTAGCGCTCGCCCCGGCCGGCGCGGCGGCGTCGACGGCAGACCTGCCGACACAGCCATCCCTGCCGAGGCTGTCGGCTGCGCCGCATGTTGCCGGTATCGAGCCGCCGGCGACGGCTTCCCTCACCCCGGAGCCGGCGTCCGCGGCACCCGCGCCCGAGCCTCGCCGGCCGCGCGTGCTCTTCGTCGACGACGACGAACGCATCTTGAATGCGCTCCGGTCGCTCGCCCGACCGGAGTACGAGGTGACCACCGCAGCGGACGGCGAGCAGGCGCTCGAGGCCTTGCAGGGTGGCACCTTCGACGTCGTCGTGAGCGACCAGCGGATGCCGAAGATGACCGGCGTGGAGCTGCTGCGCCGGGTGCGCGACACCGCACCCGAGACCGTGCGCCTGCTGCTCACCGGATATTCCGATCTCGCCGCCATGGTCGGTTCGATCAACGACGGCGAGATCTATCGCTTCGTGAGCAAACCCTGGGACAACCAGGAGCTCGCCGCGATCCTCAGGGAAGCCGTGACCCTGGCCGGTGCGCTGCGCGACCTGCGTAGCGACCCCGCGCCCGTGCTCGAGGTCGACGGGACGCTGCTCGTGGTGGAACGCGAGCCGGCTCTGATCCGCGCCGTACGCGAGCTCTTCGGCCGCCGGCACAAAGTGCTGTACGCGCCGAGCGCGGACAACGCGCTGGACCTCATGCTGAACGAGGACGTCGCGGTCCTGCTGGCGGACATCGACGGCCACCAGGCCCAGGTCACGACCATGCTCAAGCTGCTCAAACAGGAGCAGCCGCAGATGCTGGCGGTCGTTGCCACCGCTGCGTCGGACTCCGAGCTGCTCGTCGAGCTCATCAACCAGGCCCAGATTCACCGCCTGCTCAACAAGCCGTTCGATCCCAAGGTGCTCAAGGCGCACATCGAATCGGCCATGGCACGCCATCGCACGCTGCGCCAGACCCCCGCGCTGGCGCGCCGCCAGCGGACCGAACCACCGCCTGCGGCGGTGTGCGAATCGAGCGTCGGCCAGAACATCCTCGGCAAGCTCAAGCTGCTGCGGCGTCGCGTCGCCGGCGCTTGACGCGTCCGCCCCCGCCCGGCACTCGCGTCCGCGGGTTGCGCGGCATGCGCCGGATGGCCTATCGTGCCTGCATGACGCCCCGCCGCGCCGACCTCGAGGCCCTGATACGGACCGTACCGAACTTCCCTAAGCCAGGGATCCTGTTCCGGGACATCACCACACTGCTGCGCGATCCGGCGGGTTTTCGCGCCTGCATCGACGCTCTGGCGGAAGCGGTTGCGCCTTACGACTTCGCCCGCATCCTCGGCATCGAATCGCGCGGGTTCATCGTCGGCGCGGCGCTCGCGCAGTGTCTGGGTCGCGGGTTCGTGCCGATCCGGAAGGCGGGCAAACTGCCGGCCGAGAACTTCGGTCACGACTACGAGCTCGAGTACGGCACGGATCGCGTGGAGATGCACGCGGATGCGCTCGATCCGGGTGAGCGCGTGCTGTTGGTGGATGATCTGCTCGCCACCGGCGGCACGGCACTCGCCGCCTGCAACCTGATCGCAATGGCGGGAGCACGGGTCGCCGCCACGGCGTTCGTGATCGAGCTCGAAGGGCTCGCCGGTCGGTCGCGCCTGGCGGCCCTGCCGGTCCCGGTGGTGTCGATCGTGGCGTTCGCGGCGGGGTAGTGAGTACCGGCAGTTCGTCCAAGAATAAAGCCGGCGGGAAGCCGGCCTTTTTTCTTGCTTCGCAAGATCCCGCTAGTGCGCGAGGACCCACTTCACCAACTGTTGCGCCTGCACTTCGCTGACGTTGTTGGGCGGCATGGGAATCTGCCCCCACACGCCGCTGCCGCCTTTGAGGACCTTCTGCACCAGA
>JBDHRV010000205.1:0-4413 GCA_039807745.1 Burkholderiales bacterium | reverse complement strand
GTCGCTGACCTGTGCCAACCCGAGTCGGTTGCGGGACTCCCCCTATCCGCCGACGATACCGTCTACCATCTTGCCGCCCGACAGTACCACCTTGCGGTGCCGCGCACTCGGAGAGATGAATGGTTTGCCGAAGTGAATGTCGGAGGGACCAACAATCTCTTGCGGCACATGAGCGGGTGTCAGTGCCGGCGCTTGGTGTACTTCAGCACGGACATGGTTTACGGACCACCGAAGACATCGCCGGTAACCACCCGCCACTCGCTGAACCCGGCCGGACCCTACGGTCGAAGCAAGAAGCAATCGGAAGAGTTGTGCCGACAGTTTCGGCAGGATGGCATGGCGATCAGCATCATGAGGCCCCGACTCATCGTGGGACCTGGGCGCTTGGGAATTCTCGAGAAGCTCTTCGCCCTCATTCGACGAGGTCTTCCGGTACCGCTCATTGGGTCGGGTAGGAATCGGTACCAGATGGTTTCGGTCCATGACTGCGTCGCGGCGGCCATTCTGGCCGTGAGGGCCGGCCTACCGAATCGAGAGTTCAACCTCGGTTCCGCAGATCCGCCCCAGGTCAGGGATCTCTTGGCCGAGTTGATCGAACGTGTCGGCTCCCGTTCCGTTCTCTTGCCAAGCCCGGCCTCGGCTGTCAAAGCGACCCTGGCACTACTCGACAAGCTTGGGCTCACACTCCTTTACCCCGATCAATTCGCGATTGCCGACGCGGAATACGTGCTCGACATCTCGGAGACGCGCGATGTTCTAGGCTGGGCGCCGCAATATCGGGACGCCGACATGCTGGCAGATGCCTATCGGGTATTCTCGGAACGTACCTAGAAGCGACACTCAGACGGTCGCGAGGAAGAGCGCCATCGAACCCATCAGTCCGACCAGAAGGCTGACCCGGTCGCGCGCGGCAAACACGACGGGATCGTCGTCGATTTCGCCGCGGTGGGTCTTCATCCAGACACGGCTGATCCAATAGAGCAGCAAGGGACACAGTGCCCAGAGCGCGACCGGCCGCGCATAGAGCGTATGAACATCGGGACTGTTGATGTACAGCGCGAGCACGAGCACCGAAAGGTATCCACTGGCAGCCCCCAGGGACTGCAGAAGGGGCAGGTCCTTCACGCTGTAGCCGCGCCCTGCCGCCTTCGCCGCGCCTTCCTTGAGCATCACCGCCAGCTCCGAATACCGCTTCACCAGGGCGAGACTCAGGAACAGGAACATGGAAAATGCAAGCAGCCAGAAAGACGGCGTCACCGACACCGCGGCAGCGCCAGCGAGAATGCGCACCGAATAAAGCCCCGCGAGAAAGAGCACGTCCACCATCACCCGCGTCTTGGCCCAAAGCGAATAGGTAATCGTCAGGCCGTAGTAGCCGACGAGCAACACCAGAAAAAATGGGGGGAGAAACGCCCAGGAGGCCGCGACGCCGATCAGCAGGAGCAGTGGGATCAAGGCCACCCCGTATGCGACCGGCAGGTCGCCGGACGCGAAGGGCCGCCTGCGCTTTCGCGGATGGCGCCGGTCGGCTTCCAGATCGAGCAAATCGTTCAGGACGTAAGCACCGGAAGCCGTGACGCCAAAGGCAAGGAACGCAAGCACGGCCTGGAAGAGCAAACGAAAATCGCCTGTCTGATGCGCCGCCACCAGCGGGACCAGCACGAGCAGGTTCTTGAGCCACTGGTGCAAACGCAAGCTCTTCGCCAACAACAGGATAGTGGAGCGGCGGTCATCGAGGACATGGGTCGGAATTCCCAGTTTCTCGACCTCGGCCTTCACGCCTCGTTCGGGGTTGACCACGACGGCCTCCGCAGCATCCGACCAGATGAGCAGGTCGGGAAGGGCGTTGCCGGCATAATCGAAACCGCGTCGACCGTACCGCTCCACAAGCGCCGCACGCTTGGCCGCTCCTGCCAGATTGCGGCCACCTTCCGTCGCCAGCACCTCGTCGAAGATCCGCAAGTGCGCCGCCACGGCGTCCGCGTACTTCCGATGAGATGCCGTCGCGAGAACGAGCGGGCGACCCGACGCATGAAACGCGCTGAGACGCGCAACCAGTTCGTCGTGGTAGGGCAGAAGGGCAGCATCCACATCCACTTCGCGAGCAATGCGCTCCTTCAAGTACGCCTTGCCGCGCCAGAGCCAGAGCGGCGCCAAAACCGCAATCCGGGGCTTCTTTCGCAGAAGGGCAAAGAAGCTCTCGATCAGCAAGTCAGTGCGCACGAGGGTGCCGTCCAGATCGACGCACAAGGGACGATTAGACGAAGCACCCATGGCGCGAGATCACAGCCGCACGATCAGAAGGAGGTCTGCCGAGACCAGTGGCATGACCCGGACCACGCCATCTTCCCACTGGCTCGCATCACGGGCTCCCGCGCGCAGGCGCGGACATCGGTCACCATCTTTCAGCCGGTCGCCTCGCAATGTCGCGCACCGTGCACACGGTTCAGCCAGCCTTTCAGGTGACGTAGGCCTATCACAGCCAAGAGACAGATCGCGAATTCTGCCGGGGCACGGTGACGTGACTGCATCGCAGTCACGATCTGGGAGGTAAGGAACACATAAGGCGGAAAAAGCGCAATCAGACCCAGGGTAATGCGCTCGTTGAGCCGCAACCCCCGGTCCACGATGCCACGCCAAACACCGACTGCGGCCAGGCACACCAGGCACATCCACGCCAGCGCACCCAAGGCCGAGGCCAGCATCACCTTTGGGTACTCAAGGAATTTTCCCTGAATGGTACGCAGCACACCCTCACGCTCCAATTGCTTTCGCACCCCGGTCTCTTGGTTCTGCAAACGCCACCGCACAATCGGATCGACATGGAGATAGTCGAGCACCAGTTTCTCCACTCCAGATTTCGCAATGAACGCAATGCCGTCTTTAGCCAAATGAGACATGTAGGCAGCCGGATAATCGGCGGCAAACCGCAGGAAATCCGACAATCGCAGGCTGCCCTTCCCGCCTTCTGCGCGCAGGTAGCGTTCTTCGGCCCTTGCTTGTTCGGGCTCCGGGAGGGTGTGCGTGATCCGCTCCGCTCGCTGGTACATGTTGCTCGCTGCATCGTGATCCGAACTGCCGAGCGAGAATGCCCCGCTGAGATGCTGCATGATCGACATCCAGACCAGAAGCGGCAGGAAGGACAGAATCAGGAAGATCGCAAGGCTTCGCCGGGAGCGCCGCGCGAGATGCATGGCGAACCCGACTGCAAGCGGCCAGAGAGCCGTGATCGGTCGGACCAGGGTGGCGATGCCAAGCGCTAGTCCAGCCGAACCAGCCGCCGCGTGCCCACGATCCTTCACCAGAACCAGACAAGTGAAATAGAAACTGATCACGACGAGAGGATCGAAGATAGCTTCCGAGCACAGCACGTGAGGAAAGACCAACGAGTGCGGCAGAAGCAGATAGACCAGTGCGCAAAGTCCTGCGCAGTTGCGCGAGTTGGTCAGGTGAAACGTCAGAGAAAAGAGGGCCGCCAGAGAAATCAGAAACAGCAGGATCTGCCCCGCAATGATGGCCGGGCGCCCGCCCAGCATGAAAAGCATGGCCTGCGGCAGATAGTCCCCGACGATTCCGTGCGATCCAAAGAACTTTTCCAGCGACGCGCCTTCCCGCATCAGACGGACCAGATCCTCGATCATGCGCATGCGCGTGATCGCGCGGTCGGCATTCAAGAAAACCTCTGGATGGGAAAGATCATAGATGAGAAGGCACGCATGCAGCAGCGCGGCACAGACGAGTAGCAGCAAGAGCAAGCGCAATGTAGACCGATCCATGGAGGACATTGTCCGAATAGGGAACTCGGTGATGCGCCGATCGATGATCGGGTGCCGACAAGATGGGGTCTCGGAACGTGCGGCCGCGAAAGTGCGCAGGCCGCGCGACGGACGCTATGGGGGAGCAGCAGCAAGCCGCCACGATCGGCGTCGTGGAACGCCGCTTAACGTGGCCCTCTCCCCACGCGGGATTTTGGTGACGCCGAGGCCGGGTTGTCAAGAGGACGTTAGACATTTGTTAGCCCAAAGTCGCAATGTCCCCTTTCTCCAAAGTACAAATGTCCCCTTTTGAGTTCGGAGGAGGCCCGCTGCGGTGTAGACCTTGTCGATCGCGGTATCGACCAGTGCAGAAACGCGCCCGGCATGCGCAGGAACGCCGCCAGGTTGCCGCCTGATTCGACCACCGCGATCTTGACCGGGATGCCGGCATCTTCGGCGCAGCGCGCCGCCGCGGCGTCGGCCGCTTCCCAGTGCGTCGGCAGAGCCGGCTCGCGAACCCGCGCAATTGACGCAGTGCGACGTGCATTTGGCTTGCAGTCGTACCGATGTGCGGCTATCTTGATATGCATCAACTCTCCTTGCACTTTCGCCCACCTCGACACACTTGAGCGTGCGCGCAGCATCGCCCGGCTGGCCG
>JBDHRV010000204.1:0-4493 GCA_039807745.1 Burkholderiales bacterium | reverse complement strand
AGCCGTAACGGAGCAAAGAACTGGATTGTGCGGAACAGAGGGGCAAGTCTTGCCTTTTGCTCGTCTGAGCAAGAACGAGATCATCCTGCATGCTGTATCTGTTTGTCGATGGCATGGCCGAGCGCTACCCGAATGGTTCGCTCATTTAGGCACGGGCCCGCCAACCGACTTCAGCACCAGGTCGACGTGGGTCGGCGCGCCGCGCGTGATCACGGCGTAGTGGATATCGCTCACGAACCACAGCCGGCCATCGACCTCGATGCGCGCTTGCACGGCATAGGTGTGCCTGGATTCGATGCGGCTCGGATCGTAGGGAATCTCGAAGGCGAACGGGATCTGCTTTCCCCTCACCTCGACGATCTGCTCGCCGAGCACGATCGCAGGCGCGTCCGCGCGCGACACGTCGACGAGCCGTACCCTGATCACGGCCGTCGGCGGCAGCGCGATGCGCTCACGATAGGTCACGGTCCCGGTGACGCGCGCCGAGCCGGGCTGCCCGCCCGTGCTGGTGCAGCACGCCAGGAACAGCGCGGCAAGAACGATCGCAGCCGCTCTTAGCATGTCTTCCTTCTCCTTCGATCAATGCGCCCATCGCAGTTGCGAGCGTGCCGCCGCACGTCACGCGACCGGGGATCCGCTGCCAGCTTCAGCTCCGCCTGCGTTAGACTTCGACTCCGCCGCATGTCCCCGATGGCATCCGGTACTTTCGTCAGTCTCGAGGAGCTTGTCCAATGCCGCACGTGCCGTCCCGCATCGCCGTTACAATCGTCGCGATCCTGCCGCTCTCCGCCGCCGCCGACACCAAGCCGCCGCAGGCACAGTACTGGGTCGACGTCGCGACCAATAATTCCAGCATTCCCGGCATGTCGGGCGGGCTCGGCGGCATCGTCGGCTCGATGATGGGGGTGGGTGGCGGCCCGCAGAAATCGCTCGACCTCTGGCTCTATTCGCGCAACGCGAAGCCCGCGTCGCCCGAGGCCACGCATGACATTCCGCCCGCTCTGAGCATGGGACCGACGCTGCCGCTCGTGCTGCCGCGGTTGGAGAAGGCGCCGCCCTCCGAAGATGGAACGCCGGGCAAGATCGAGAAGCCAAAGGCACGCATGCTCTTCTATTGGGGCTGCGGCGAGACCGTCCGCCCCGGCCAGCCGAAGATTGCCGATACCGAGAAAATGTCGCTGGTGCAGTTCGGCCAGGCGATGAAGGGCCGCAGCGCGCCAGATCGCGGACCCTGGGGACCGGGGCGCGCAGTGTGGCCGAACGAGAAGGACACGCAGCCGGTGCCCGCGTCGAGCTCCCTGCAGGGTGACCACTTCGTCCATGGCAACTATGCGCCGGACATCAAGTTCAGGATCGGCCAGCAGCAGGACTTCATGGATCCAGTGCAGCTCGTGGCGCAGGGTTCGCCCGCCGAGTCGGTGAGGCTCGAATGGCGGACGATTCCTACCGCGCTCGGCTACTTCATCATGGCGATCGGCCACCGGCAGGCGAACGGCGAGATGATCATCTGGACCTCGAGCGAGGTGCAGGACTCCGGCTTCGGCCTCATGAGCTATCTGCCGAACGATTTCGTCCGCAAGCTGATCGGCGAGAAAGTCATACTGCCGCCGAGCGCCCAGACCTGCGCGATTCCGAAGGGCATCTTCGAGGGCGCGGAAGGCGCGATGGTGCGGATGATCGCCTACGGCGAAGAGCTGAACCTCGCCCAGCCGCCGCGTCCGGCCGACCCGAAGGCGAACTGGGAGCCGATCTGGACCGCCAAGGTGCGCGTCAAGTCCGAGGGCATGGCGTTCCTCGGCATGGGTGACATGATGGGTGGGCGTGAGGCGACTCGCGAAGCCGTTCCGCCGTCGTCACAGCCGTCCGAGCAGGAGAGCGCCGGCTCGAAGCCCCTTGACCCCGTGAAGGAAGGGGTGGACGCGCTGAAGAAGCTGCTGCCGTTCTAGGGCGCTGTCGGGCGCAACGGGAACTGCGCCCGGTTCCGGGGGGACGGGGGTTACCAGCCGCGAACGCGCCCGGTATCCACGTGAACGAACTCCGGGCCAGGGTAGTAACCCACGCCGCCCGCCTTGAGGCTCAGGGCCGCTTCGCGGAGGTCGGCGAGCGGCACATCCCCGAGCCGGATGTCGATCGCGCGTCCTTCGAGGTGCAAACTCGACTTGGCAACGCCACGTCCCCGTTCGCGCAGCATGGCGTTGGTGTGCGGCGATCGGTAGGCCGAGATCACCTGGAAGGGCGCCCTGCTGCCGGTCACCGCCGATAGCTTGGACAAGATATCGAACAACTGCGGATCGATCTGGTGCTCGTCGCCAGTCCGGAAATCGCGCAGAAACCGGTTCAGAGTCTGGAGCGAAGCGGGAACGTACGTGCCCTCCAGGCGGTAGACCACCGACACGCGTTCACCGGTGTGCGTGTGCTCCAAGGCGAGGCGCTGCACATTCCGATAGCTCGCGAGGGCATGACCCACGCGTGGCAGGCTGAGTGCCGGCATGACGAAGGCGGCGCCCGCTACGGCCTTGAGGAAACGTCGGCGCGGGGCACGCGTTGCACGATAGGATTCGTTCATCGGTATTCCCTGAAACTGTTTGCTCGAGCAGGACTGGCCTGGAAGCGTCACTTGGCTGTTGGTGAAACCGCGCCACGCAACTTCCATGCGGCACGCAGCCGGCTCCGCCTTTACCCCTGTTCCTCGCGCAAACCCATCCGTGAAGCGATCCGGCGCCCGCAAGTATGCCCGAGTCACACCCGGTCGAGAACCCCTTACCGCCCCTTACCGCCCGCGGGCAGAGCACCAGCCAGGGGGCGGCCGGACGGGCGCCCCGCGTATTCGCTGCATTGCGTCAGGATGCTATACTCGGGCTGAAAGTGGCCGATCGGCCTCGACAACCTCAAAGGAAAGGGTTACGAAATCAAACAGATCAAATTCTCCGGACGACTCCTTTTCGTCGGCTTCGGCAGCGTTGGTCAAGGGGTGCTTCCCCTCATCCTGCGCCATATCGATCTGAACCCGGAGCAGATCAGTATCGTCACGGCCGACGAGCGCGGTCGTGCGGAAGCCGCGCGCTATGGCATCGCCTTCGAGATTTCGCCGCTGACCCGCGAAAATTACCGGGACATTCTGATCCCGCGCATCGCGAAGGGCGATTTCCTGCTCAATCTATCGGTGGACGTGTCGTCGGTCGCGCTCATGGAACTGTGCTTCGAGCGCGGCACGATTTATCTCGATGGCTGCATCGAGCCGTGGGCCGGCGGCTACACGGACACCTCGCTCACGCCGTCGCTGCGCACCAACTATGCGATGCGGGAAGCCGCGCTGGAACTGCGCCGGAATCATCCGTCGGGGCCGACCATCATGCCGACCCATGGCGCCAACCCCGGTTGGGTGTCGAGCTTCGTGAAACAGGCGCTGCTCGACGTTGCGCGCGACACCGGTCGCGCCGCAAAGGTGCCAACGACGCGCGACGAGTGGGCACAGCTTGCCATGCAGCTCGACGTCAAGGTCATCCACATCGCGGAACGCGATACCCAGACGACGAACGTGCCGAAGCGCGTGGGCGAGTTCGTGAACACGTGGTCGGTGGAAGGGTTCGCGGGCGAAGGATCGCAGCCCGCCGAGCTCGGCTGGGGCAGTCACGAGCGGCACTTTCCCCCAGACGGCAAACGCCATGAGTTCGGCTGCGACGCCGCCATCTACCTGCAGCGGCCAGGTGCGTCGGTGCGCGTGCGCTCGTGGACACCGCTGGAAGGCCCGTACCACGGCTTTCTGATCACCCATGGCGAATCCATTTCCATCGCCGACTACCTCACGGTGCGCGATGGCGATCGCGTGCTGTATCGTCCGACCGTTCACTACGCCTATCACCCTTGTGATGAGGCCGTGCTGTCGGTCCACGAGCTTGCCGGCAAGAACTGGAACATGCAGACCGATCGCCGCATCCTCATGGATGACATCACCGACGGCATCGACGAGCTCGGCGTGCTGCTGATGGGCCACGCCAAGGGTTCGTACTGGCTGGGATCGCGCGTGCACGTCGATGACGCGCGCAAGCTCGCGCCCTACAACAACGCAACGAGCCTGCAAGTGTCCGCGGGTGTGTTGTCCTCCATGATGTGGGCGATCGAGAACCCATGGGCGCACCTGGTCGAGCCCGACGACATTCCTTACGACCGGGTCATCGAGCTCGCGCGGCCCTACCTCGGCGAGATCGCCAGCGCCTACAGCGACTGGACGCCGCTCAAGGATCGCGGGGTGCTCTTTCCGGAGGACGTCGACACAACCGACCCCTGGCAGTTCAAGAACTTCAGGGTGACGTAGCACCTCACGCGCTCGCGCCCGACCGATCCGGAAAGGCTCCGCTGCGGCGGAGCCTTTCTGCTTTCTGTCGTCCGCGCGTGTATGCGGCGAGTTGGGTGGGCGTTGAAAAGATCCCCGTGACATGGAACTTGGGTCGCCTCGCTGCTATCCTCATATGATCCCTTGACCGAGGTCGAAC
>JBDHRV010000038.1:0-27039 GCA_039807745.1 Burkholderiales bacterium | reverse complement strand
CCGGCCACGCCGCGTTGATCCATGCTACGACCGATTTGTAAGGGCGGTGTTGCGCGCGCTGACCAGTGTGTAACCGTTTGTTTCGGATCCGGCGCCGCGCAAAGAATCGTTACACATGGGGTGCACGCGCACGGCCGCTGCGGCTAGCATGAGCGCCATCGCGACTCGCAAGCCATGACGATGCCGGAGCGTAAACGACGGGTGCTGGTGGTGGACGACGACGCGCGGCTGCGCGAGCTGCTGCATCGCTACCTCGGCGAGCAGGGCTTCGACGTGCTGGTGGCGGCGGACGCCGTCATGCTGGGCAAGGTGCTGGCGCGCGATACGGTCGACATCGTGATCCTCGACCTGATGCTGCCCGGCGAAGACGGCCTCGCCGTGTGCCGCCGCCTGCGCGGCACCGGCGAGACGGTGCCCATCGTCATGCTCACCGCGAAGGGCGACGACATCGACCGCATCGTCGGGCTCGAGATGGGGGCCGACGACTATCTGCCGAAACCGTTCAACCCGCGCGAGCTGGTGGCGCGCATCCACGCGGTGCTGCGCCGTCGGCCGCCGTCACCCCATCCGGGCGCCCCGCGGGCCGATGCGCCCGCCGTCCGCTTCGGGCCGTACACGCTCGATCTCGCGTCGCGGGCGCTCACCCGCAACGGCGATCCAGTTGCCCTCACGACCGGCGAATTCGCGCTGCTGCGCACGCTCGCGACGCATCCGCGGCAGCCTCTGTCGCGCGAGAAGCTGATGGAGCTCGCCCGCGGCCGCGAGCTGGAGGCGCTCGAGCGCAGCATCGACGTGCAGGTCTCGCGGCTGCGGCGCCTGATCGAGGACGACTCGGCACACCCGCGCTATATCCAGACCGTCTGGGGCTTCGGGTACGTATTCGTGCCCGACGGCAAGGCGGTCAGGGGTGAAGAGCGCTGACCATGTCGCTCTTCCCGCGCTCGCTGCTCTGGCGCACGGTATTGGTGCTCGCGCTGCTGCTCGTGGTGAGCCAGGTGGTGCTGTTTCAGGTCTTCCGTGCCTCTGACCGCGGGCCGCATGCGCGGCATCTGGCCGAACAGATCGCGAGCGTCGTGAACTTAAGCCGCGCCGCACTCGCGAGCGCGCAGCCGGCCGAGCGCGTGGCGCTGCTGGAAGCGCTCTCCCAGCGCGAAGGCATACGCGTGCATACGGCGGCGCCGCCCGCGGCGTCGGATCGACCCTCGTTCGACGAGCGGCCGTTTCTTCCCCTGCTGCGCTCGGAAGTATCGCGCCTGATTGGCGAGCCCGCGCAGATCGAGTTTCGCGGACGGCCCGTGCCGGCGCTCTGGGTCGCCTTTCGCGCCGACGGTGAACCCTACTGGGTGTCGATTCCGCGCGCGCGCCTGATGCAGCACCCGTTTCCGTGGCACTGGGTAGCATGGATTGCCGTCGTGTTCACGCTGTCGCTCGGCGGCGCGATCCTCATCATCTCGCGTATCAACCAACCGCTTCGCACCCTCGCCGCGGCCGCGACCCGGATCGGGCGGCGCGAACCGTCGGCGCCGCTGCCGGAGCGTGGACCGAGCGAGATCCGCTCGCTTGCCCGGGCATTCAACCAGATGGCGGCCGACCTCTCGCACCGCGACGCCGACCGCGCGCTCCTGCTCGCAGGCGTGTCGCACGACCTGCGCACGCCGCTCGCGCGACTGCGGCTCGCGCTGGAGATGCTGGGCGAGAGCGACCCCGGACTCAAGGCGGACATGGTGCAGGACATCGCGGACATGGACACCGCCATCGGGCAGTTCCTCGATTTCGCGCGCGACGAGAGCGCCGAACCGGCAATCGTCGGTGCGGATCTGAATGCGATCGTGCAGCGTGCCGCAGCGCGCCGCACGCCGACCGGTCACGTCTTTCTGCAATCCGATCTGGGCGCTCTCCCCGGTCTTGCCCTGCGCCCCGTCGCCATGGAACGACTGGTCGGAAACCTGATCGAGAACGCGGCGCGGCACGGCGGCGGAGAAGTGCTGATCCGCACCCGGGCGCAAGATCGGGAGGTCGTTCTCTCCGTGCTCGACCGTGGCCCCGGCATACCACCCGGTGACGTCGAACGTCTGCTGCAGCCTTTCACGCGCCTCGATGTCGCCCGCGGCACGCCGGGCGCCGGCCTGGGGCTCGCGATCGTCGATCGCATCGCCCGTTCGCATGGCGGCCGCATCGACCTCGTTCCGCGCGCAGGAGGCGGAACGGAAGCACGGGTCACCCTGCCCGTCCCGAGTCGCTCTGCCGAAGGAGAAGACACGCCGGCTCGGATATAATCGTCTCAAGCACATAGCAAGGGAGGTCAGAATGACCACGACGTGGATACTGGTGGCCAACGCAGCCGCGGCAAAACTCTACGCAAACGATGGCCCGAAGAAGGGACTGCGCAAGATTGGCGAGTTCGCCCATCCGGCCAGCCGGGAAAAGGGCTCCCAGCTCGTCAGCGATCGCCCCGGTCACTTCCAGAGCGCCGGCAACGGGCATGGCGCGTACATCTCGGGACATGCGCCGAAGGAAGTGGAAGCCGAGCACTTCGCCGTGCAGCTTTGCAAGGCGCTCGATCACGGGCGGACGACCAATGCCTACCAGCGTCTCATCCTGGTTTCCGCGCCCGGCTTTCTGGGGCTCATCAAGGGCCACCTGAGCCACCACGTCAAGCAGCTCGTCTCCGAGATGTTCGAGAAGGATTACACGAAGATCGACGAGCGCGCGCTCGCCGGTCATCTCGAAACCTGCATCTATCTCTGACGGACATGAGCGCGAGCGTCGCCCACTGCGACCAAGCTTTTCGACACTCTTCGATGTAAGAATCGATCTCGAACGCGCCGGGTTCCAGGAAATTCCCTTTCAAATCAAGATATCGACAGAAATCTACCAATTTGGCAGATTTGCTTTTGCGCGATAGCCGTGCCATTTTGAAGAAGTAGTTGACGGGCAACGTGAAGCCGAAAGGGCGCCAAGCGCCCATTTCGGCCCGCGAGAGAATCGGGCGAGCCCAACCAACCCCAAGAATAAGCGGAAGGCGCGTGCAACAAGCGATCGATCGTGGCGGTCCCGATGCTTCTCGGTACCCCCCTTCTACCGGGGCCGCATTGTGGTCCGCGGCGGCGTCCCTTGCGCAACACCTCACCCCCCGCAGGGACGCGCAGGCGAGGCACCGCTGATGGAGCGCCATGCCCCGCGGCTCGCGAAATTCACCCCGCCCGACGTGACGGAACTGGTGCCGCGTGAGCAACTTTTCGCGAGACTGGACCGGGCCGGCAAGCACACGGCGATCTGGGTGACCGGTCCGGCAGGTGCCGGGAAGACCGCACTGGCTGCGTCGTGGCTCGCCGCGAGCGGCTATCGATATGTCTGGTACTCCCTCGACGAGGGCGACGTCGACCCCGCGACGTTCTTTCACTACCTCGCGTTGGCGGCAGGCCCCACGGTCGATTCGCGACACCCTTTGCCCAAGCTCACTCCCGAGTATCTGCCGGCGCTCGACACCTTCGCCCGGAACTACTTCGAGATGCTGTTCGGACTCTGGGATCCACCCTGGGTACTGGTGCTCGACAACTTCGAAAAGGTCGCCTCGGACCCTGCACTGCAGACGATCGTCGAAGCCGCCCTGAAGAGCATGACGCTGGGAGGCACGCTCATCGTGCTAAGTCGCGAGGATCCGTCGGCGCGTTTCGCGCGCTGGCAGGCGAGCCGCGAGCTCATCGTCATCGACTGGAACGAGCTCAAGCTCACCGACGCGGACGCCGCAGCGCTCGTCCACCGCTGGGGATACGATCCGGCGGTCTTGAAACCGATCGTGGAAGCCTCGGGCGGCTGGGCCGCGGGGCTCACGTTGATGCTGAACGCGTACCGGGAAGGCGCGCCGCCGCCACAGACAGGATCGCTGCCGGCGCCGATTCTGGCCGATTTTTTCGCCGAGGAGTGCTTCCTGAAGGCGTCAGTCACCCAGCGCCTGTTCCTGCTGCGCACCGCCTTCGTCCCGCGCCTGACCGCCGCGCTGGGCGCCACCCTGTCCGGGCGGGGCGATGCCGGCGCCATCCTGGCCGAGCTCAATCGCCAGAACATGTTCACCGAACGGCACGGCGGCCACGACGGCATCTACGAGTACCACCCGCTGTTTCGCAGCTTCCTGCTCGAGCGGGCACGCGCCGAGCTCTCGCCGCAGGAGTTTCAGCACCGCCGGCGCGAGGCGGCCGCGCTGCTGGAACAGGACCACCAGATCGAGGCAGCGGCAGAGCTCTATATCGCCGGCCAGGATTGGGACGATCTGTCGCGGCTCATCCGCCGGCATGCGTGGACGCTCGTCGCGCAGGCACGGCACCGGACGCTCTCGTCATGGCTCGACGCGGTGCCGGAGGCGGTGATCGCAGCCTCACCCTGGCTCTCCTTTCGCAAGGGCAGCTGCGAGCTCCTGCGTGATCCCGCGTGCGGCTATACGTGGCTCGAACGGGCGTATGCGCGCTTCAAGGAAGAAGACGATCCGGTTGGTCTCTATGTCACGTGGTCCGCGCTCATGGAGAGCTTCACCCTGCAGTGGGGCTCGTTCGTCGAGGTCGACCGCTGGATCGCGGAGCTCGAGGAACTGCGCAAACGTCACCCCCAGTACCCGACGGCCGACATCGAAGTGCGCGTGATCAACGGCGGTGTCGCCGTCATGGTGCGCAAGCTCGATCATCCGATCCTGCGGCAGTGGGCACGACGCGCCCACGAGTTGATACCCGTTCTGCAGGACTCGCACCAGCGCGCGCAACTCGCCACCTTCGCGATGATGTATGCGCTGTGGCGCGGCGATCTCAGGGGCGCGCGCGTGATTCGCGCCGAGCTCGAGGCCGTGGCAGCGGCGCGCCAGGTCGCTCCGCTGACGGCGCAGCTGTGCCTGATGTGGGAGGTCATTCAGGACGTGCTCGATGCCAACGTCGGGCGCGCCATGGAGGCGACGCAGAAGGCGCTCACCCTGGCCGAGGTGAGCGGCGTGCACGTGCTCGACGTCTGGCATCACTACCATGCCGCCAGCGCCGCCCTGGTCGCCGGCGACCTGGCAGCCGCCGAACACCATGCCGAGCAGATGCAATGTGCGCTCACCCCCGGCCAGCTGATGAACAAGGTGAACTATCAGTATCTGCGTGCGGCGATCCTGCTCCATCGCGGCGAGACGCAGCGCGCACTCGATCTCGCGGAGGAGTATCTGACGCTCGGCGATGCGCTCGGCTCGGGCATGGGCAGCACCATCTTCCGGCTGCAGCTGGCGCTCACGCTGATCGCATGCGGCAACCACGATCGCGCGCGCGATGTGCTGGCGCATGCGCTCAAGCTGGCCGAGGTCATCGGCAGCGCACTGCTGCGCTTCACCGGCTTGTGCGCGCTCGCCCGCTCGCTTCTTGCGACGGGGGAACATGAAGTCGGACTGGGCGTGCTGAAGCGCGCATTCGCGCTCGGTGCCGAGCAGGACCTCATGGCGTTCTACCCCGCCGCGGCGCCCGGCATGATGGCCCACCTTTGCAGCCGCGCCCTGGACGCGGGCATCGAGCCCGAGTACGTGCGGCGCCTGATCGCGAAACGCGGCCTCGTTCCGACCTCGCCCGCGGTCCAGGAATGGCCGTGGCCAGTGAAGATCTACACCCTGGGGCGGTTCACGGTCGAGCGCTACGGCAAGCCGCTGCGCTCTTCCGGCAAGGCCCAGCACAAGCCCCTCGATCTGTTGAAGGCGCTCATCGCGCTCGGCCGGGAGGACGTCAACACGCGCCAGCTCACCGAAGCGCTCTGGCCGGACGCGGACGGCGATGCCGCTCAGGGCGCCTTCGATGCCACCCTGCACCGACTGCGGAGGTTGATCGAGGTCGAGAATGCCGTGGTGCTCAAGGACGGCAAGCTCAGCCTGAACGAGCGCATCTGCTGGGTCGACGCCTGGGCATTCGAACAAGCCTGCCGCCAGGAGGAAGGCAGCGACGTGGCGGCGGACTCATTCGGCATCCCCTGCGACGCACGGCTCATGCGCCGTCTCTACCGTGGCGCCTTCATGGCGACCGAGGACGATCAACCATGGATGCTGCAATCGCGCGAGCGGCTGCGCGCCCTGTTCCGCAGACGCGTGATGGCGATCGGCCAAGCGCTCGAGCAGCGCTACCAGTGGGACCAGGCCATCGAACTCTACCAGCACGC
Source organism: Burkholderiales bacterium (assembly GCA_039807745.1). Lineage (GTDB taxonomy): Bacteria > Pseudomonadota > Gammaproteobacteria > Burkholderiales > JAEUMW01 > JAEUMW01. The sequence continues at coordinate 20,877 of JBDHRV010000038.1, read as the reverse complement.
GCTCGACATCGACCCCCTGGCGGAGGAGGCCTATCAGCGCCTCATGCTCGCACAGCGCGAGCTCGGCCGCCTCGCCGACGCCCTCGACATCTATCGACGCTGCCGGGAAACGTTGTCCCACTCGCTCGGCATACGCCCTTCCGCAACCACGGAGGCCATCCACCGCAGCCTGCGCGATCTGTCGTGACGGGTGACTCGTGATGACGAATGCATTGCAGCGAGTAGATTTTCGGCCCCCGATATACGTAAGGGATTCGTAAGTACTCCGCAGGTAGACTTTCGTCCAGCTGCGGAAAACACGTTCTACCCCTCGGGAAAAACTGGACGCGATTTTCCCAACCGCGAATCTCCTGGCGCGGGCTATTCGTTTTCCGCAGCTTTTTTCCTGCTTTCCCCTTCCCGCCCCTAGCCGTTCATGCCGACGGCACCCGAGCCGCGAGCGGCCAGCGCCCGATCAAGCGGTATGTCGCGCCTGCCGACCCCAGTTTGGACTCGACGAGGACGAACTCGCCCACGTCCCACGCGAAGCCATCGAGCACGGGCAGTCCCCGGCACGTGGCATCGCGAACGAGGGTGACATGCGGAAAGTACGGACGATCCTCGGCCCTGAGGCCGGCCGCCTGCAGGGCGGAGGCGAGCCTGGCCGCCAGTACGGCAAGATCGTCCGGAACTGCCGCGGGAGCCGCCCAGAGCAGGCGCTGCCGGGGCCAACAGCCCGGCGCATCGAACCGCAGGGAGAAGCCGGAAACGGACACGCACGCGGCCAGCCTGGCGAGTTCGGGCAGTCGCGCGAGCGGCACGTTGCCCAGAAAGGCCAGCGTCGCGTGCAATTGTTCGTCCCGCACGCGGCGACCACCGCAGGTGCGGTGCAGGTCGGCTGCCCAGCGGGCCAGGTGCGTGCGCGCGAGGGGATCTGGCCAGAGCGCGAAGAAGAGCCGTGCGCCAGCGATCCGGCCGGAGGGAGGGCTCGGTGTGGCCGGTTGGCGCCTACGCGCTGCTTCCATCGGTGACGAGCGCGATCGCTTCGGCGACGATGCCTTCTCCCCGGCCGAGAAAGCCGAGACGCTCGCAGGTCTTTGCCTTCACGTTCACCGCCGCCACGGCAATGCCGAGATCGGCGGCGATGTTCTCCACCATCGCGGGGATGTAACGGCTAAGCCGCGGTGCCTCGGTGATGACCGTGGCATCGACGTTGACGACACTGAAACCGCGACCGGCGAGCAGGCGCACGGTATCCCGCAGCAGTACACGGCTGTCGGCGCCACGGTAGCGCGGATCGGTGTCGGGGAAGTGCCGCCCGATATCGCCGAGCGCGGCCGCGCCGAGCAGCGCATCCGTGATCGCGTGCAGCAGCACGTCGGCATCCGAGTGTCCGGCGAGCCCGCGCTCGAAGGGGATCTCCACCCCACCGATGACCAGTCGTCGCCCGGTCACCAGCGCATGCACATCGAAACCCTGGCCGACCCTCATGACCGTGCCTGCGTCTTGAGGATCAACTCGGCGAGCGTGAGATCCTGGGGATAGGTGACCTTGAGGTTGCGGCTGTCCCCCAGCACGAGCTTCGGCCGGTAGCCCAGTTGCTCGAGTGCCGATGCCTCGTCCGTGACCACCGCATCCGTCCCCGCCTCGATCAGCGCCTCCAGGAGCAGCTGGTAGCGAAACATCTGAGGCGTCTGCGCCTGCCACAGGTCCGCCCGGGACTCGGTTTGCAGGACCCGGCCCTCGACATCGCCGCGCTTCAATGTGTCCGTGACGGGGAGGGCCAGCAACCCCCCGACCGCATCGTCGTCGACCTCCTCCTTCAGCCGCCGCAGAAGCTCGCCATCGAGACAGGGTCGCGCCGCATCGTGCACCAGCACCCAGTCGTCCCCCGCAACTTCGCCGCGGACCGCGCGCAATCCGTTGAGCACGCTCGCCGCGCGCGTCTCGCCGCCGCAATGCAGTGCCGTGAGCCGTGCGCCGAAGGCGCGCCAATCGAGGCGCCGATAGCGTTCATCGGTCGGCGACAGCAGCAGGAATACCCGCGCGATGAAGGGCGCATCGACCAGTGGCCGCGCCGCATGGTAGAGCAGCGAGTGGTCCATGAGCGGCAGGTATTGCTTGGGCAGAGCGCCGCCCATGCGCGCGCCGAAGCCTGCAGCAGGAACGAGTGCGAAGTAGCGGCTCACGGGAGTCGGATGGTCGCAAAGCCGGTCATTATCGGCCGCGGCTCCCTGCCGCCGCAAGGCCCGCTCGGCCACGTGTTTCGCGGAAAGTCTGACCCCGGCGTCATGCACGATCCGTGGCCGCGCGGGCAACCGGCTCCCGAACGCGCCCGGGCCGCAGCGGCTGGGTTCGCGTCGGCGCGACGCCGTGCTCGGCTGGGTTATCATGGATCTCCCCACCGTTCGGGCCGCGTCGCGAAAGCAAGAGAACAGGTCTTGAAGCCGCTTTCTCCCGATCAGCTGGTTCGGCACTGGGACCCGGCCACCCTCCCCTTCGAAACGACGGCCGAACTGCCGGACGTGACCGAGTACTTCGGTCAGACCCGCGCCGTCGAGGCCGTGAGCTTCGGCCTTAGCATGCACCGCGAGGGCTTCAATCTCTACGTCATGGGTCCGCCGGGGATCGGCAAGCAGAGCTTGGTACGGCACTGCCTCGCCGCCGAAGTCGCCGCCCGCCCGGCCGCCGCGGACTGGTGCTACGTCATGAACTTCGCCGATGCTCGCAAGCCGCGCGCGCTCGCTCTGCCGGCAGGCCGTGCGGTGAGGCTCCAGCGCGCCATGGCGGCGTTCGTGGACGGACTCGGGACCGCGATCCCGGCCATCTTCGACAGCGACGAATATCGCGCACGGCGCGCGCAGATCGAGCGCACCCCTTCCGAGCACGAGCCGGCGTCCTTGCGCGCGCTGAACCAGGAGTTCACCCGGTACGCGGCGAGCCCGCTCGTCGAAGAGGTGAAGGCGGGATTCCGGGATCTCCCGCAGGTGATCGCGTACCTCGACGAGGCAGGCGCGGACGTGGTCGAGAACGCGGATCTCTTTCTCAAGACCCGGCCGGCCAGGCCGTTGCCCGGCCTGGCTGCCGACCCGGGCGCGGCGCTGCGGCGCTATCTGGTGAACGTGTTGGTCGACCACGGCGCATCGCACGGGCCGCCCGTCGTGTTCGCGGACCCTTGCGGCCTTGCAGACCTGGTGGGGCGGGTCGAGCACGCGGCGCAGCTGGGCGCGCTGGTGACCGACTTCACGCTGATCAGGGCCGGCGCGGTGCACCGTGCGAACGGGGGCTACCTGCTGCTCGATGCCTTCAAGGTACTGACCCACCCCGACGCGTGGGAGGCGCTGAAGCGCTGCCTGCGCAGCGGCGAGATCCGCATCGATCCACCCGCGTGTTCTGGTCCGGTGTCGATCGTATCGATCGAGCCGGAGCCCGTCCCGCTCGAAGCGAAGGTCGTGTTGTTCGGCGACCGGCTGCTCTACTACCTGCTGCACGAATACGATCCCGACTTCCGCGAGCTGTTCAAAGTCCAGGTCGACTTCTCCGACCGTCTCCCGTGGGGCGCGGAGGGAGCCGACTTCTATGCCCGTGTCACCGCCACGGTATGCCGGCGCGACGGACTGCTTCCGTTTAACCGGGGCGCGGTGGCCCGCATCGTCGACCACGGCGCGCGCACGAGCGAGGACAGCGAAAAACTCTCGGCGCATATGCAGGACCTTGCCGATCTCTTGCGAGAGGCGGACTACTGGGCGCGGGCCGCGGGGAAGACGGTCACGGACCGGACCGAAGTCGAGCGCGCCATCGCGGCCCGTGTGCGGCGTGCCGATCGGCTGCGCGACGAAGTCCACGACGCGATCCTGCGCAATGTCCTCTGCATCGACTCGACCGGCGCCCGCGTGGGTCAGGTCAACGGCCTGTCGGTGCTGCGGCTCGGCGACTTCGAGTTTGCGGAACCGACGCGCATCACCGCCACGGTGCGGCTGGGGGAAGGCGACGTCGTGGACATCCAGCGCGAGGTGGACATGGGTGGCGCACTGCATGCCAAGGGCGTCATGATTCTCGCGTCGTTCCTCGGCGCGCGCTTCGCCAAGACCGCTCCGCTGTCGCTCGCCGCGAGCCTCGTGTTCGAGCAGACCTACGAGCCGGTGGAAGGCGACAGCGCGTCGCTGGCGGAGCTCTGTGCGCTCCTGTCGGCGCTGGCCGAGGTGCCCGTTCGGCAGTCGTTCGCGGTGACCGGGTCGGTGGATCAGCACGGCCACGTGCAGACAATCGGTGCAGTGAACGAGAAGATCGAAGGCTTCTTCGACCTCTGTGCAAAACGCGGGCTGACGGCGGACCAGGGTGTGCTGATCCCGGCGAGCAACGTGACGCACCTCATGTTGCGCGAAGACGTCGTGGACGCGGTGCGCGCGGGGCGCTTCGCGGTCTATGCGGTCGCCACCGTCGACGAAGCGATCGAGCTTCTCACGGGTCTGCCCGCCGGAGCGCCCGACGCGCGCGGCGTGATGGCTGACGACGGGATCAACGCGCGGGTCCAGACGCGCCTTCACGAGTTCTCGCTGATTCGCCGCGACTACGGTCGCCGCGGCAAGCATCGCTTCCCGCGCCACCATGACTGATTTGGCCCTCGACGCCGGTTCGGCCGCGGCGTGCATATATTTTCCCTGCCGACCTTGATTGACCCTGCGCAGACCTCATTTCGTTTACTACAATTCGAGAAAGGAGGTGGCATGAGCTCGATCCGCCCTGCAGCGGTGGCAGGCTTCTTCTATCCGGCGGATGCCAGCACGCTCGCGCGTGACGTGGCGGCGATGCTGGCGCAGGCGCACCCGGCGGGCGGCGCGGCCGTGCCCAAGGCGATCATCGCGCCCCACGCGGGCTATGTGTACTCGGGACCGATCGCGGCCAGCGCCTATGTGACGCTGCGGCCTGCGCGCGACCGTATCAGGCGCGTGGTGCTGCTCGGGCCCACGCATCGCACGCCGGTCCGCGGGTTGGCCGTGCCCGCCGCGGCGGCGTTCGCCAGCCCGCTCGGCACCGTCGCGATCGACCGCGATGCGATTGCGCACGTCGCGGACTTGCCGCAGGTGGTCGTAAGCGACAGCGTGCATGCCTTGGAGCACTCGCTCGAGGTGCACCTGCCCTTCCTCCAGAGCGTCCTCGATTCGTTCTCGCTGGTGCCGTTCGCGGTCGGCCGGGCCTCGCCGGAGGAAGTCGCCGAGGTTCTGGATCGACTGTGGGGCGGCGAGGAAACGTTGATCCTGGTGAGCTCCGACCTCTCGCACTACCTGCCCTACGCGGTCGCACGGGAGACCGACCGCAAGACGGTGGACTCGATCCTCAACCTCGATGCCGCGATCGACCACGAGCAAGCGTGTGGCGGCACGCCGGTCAACGGGCTGCTGCTCGCCGCCCGCCGCCACGGCCTGCATCCGCACGTGCTCGATCTGCGCAACTCCGGGGACACAGCCGGTGACCGCAACCGCGTCGTCGGTTATTGCAGCGTCGCCTTCGACGAGAGCTTCGGCCATGACGCCTGATGCCGCAACGGTGCTGCTGCCGATCGCACGCGCGGCAATCGCGCGGCCTCTGGGTGCCTTGGTACCTGCCCGCGAGGACGCGCCCTGGCTCGGCGAGCCGGGGGCGACCTTCGTCACGCTCAGGAAGAAGGGTGCTCTGCGCGGATGCATCGGCAGTCTGGACGCGCGCCGCCCGCTGCTCGCGGACCTGAAGGCGAACGCGGTGGCCGCCGCTTTTCGCGATCCGCGCTTCCCGCCCTTGAGCCACGAGGAGCTCGATGAAATCCGTATCGAGGTCTCGGTCCTCTCGCCGCTTGCCCGGATCGAATTCGCCAGCGAGGACGAGGCCCTCTCGTGCCTGCGCCCGGGCGAAGACGGTGTCGTGCTCGAGTACGACGGCGCGCGCGGCACCTTCCTGCCGCAGGTGTGGGAGGATTTGCCCGAACCGGCAAGGTTCCTCGGTGAGCTCAAGCGCAAGGCCGGACTGTCGGCGTCGTTCTGGTCGGATGGCGTGCGGCTCTTCCGCTATTCCGTCGCCAAGTACGCCGAAACCGAAGTGGCGATCGCGCCGATGTCCGTATGAACGCGCTCTACCCTGGCCGCTGGTGGCACACGCTAGCGGATGGCCGCGTCCAGTGCGACCTCTGTCCGCGCGACTGTCGTCTGCACGAAGGCCAGCGCGGCGCGTGCTTCGTGCGCAAGATGGAAGGCGGGCGCATGGTGCTTACCACGTATGGCCGATCTTCCGGTTTCTGCGTCGACCCGATCGAGAAGAAGCCGCTCAATCACTTCTACCCCGGCAGCGCCATCCTCTCGTTCGGCACCGCGGGCTGCAACCTCGCGTGCAAGTTCTGCCAGAACTGGGACATCTCGAAGTCCAAGGACATGGATCGGCTCGCCGACCAGGCGTCGCCGGAAGCGATCGCACAGGCGGCAGTCGATTACGGCTGCCGCAGCGTCGCGTTCACCTACAACGACCCGGTCATCTTCGCGGAGTACGCGATGGACGTCGCCGATGCCTGTCACGAGCTCGGCATCCAGACTGTGGCAGTGACCGCCGGCTACATGCACGCTGCTCCGCGGCGCGAGTTCTACGGGAAGATGGACGCGGCGAACGTCGACCTGAAGGCCTTCACGGACGAGTTCTACGTGAAATTGACCGGCGCCCACCTGCAGCCGGTGCTCGACACCCTCGTGTATCTCAAGCACGAGACCGACGTCTGGTTCGAGATCACGACCCTCCTGATCCCCGGCCGCAACGACTCCGACGCGGAAATCCAGGCGCAGTGTCAGTGGATCATGAAGGAGCTCGGACCCCACGTACCGGTGCACTTCACCGCCTTCCATCCCGACTACAAGATGGACGACCTGCCGCCGACGCCGCCTGCCACCCTCACCCGGGCGCGGCACATCGCGCTGGAGAAAGGCCTGCACTACGTCTACACGGGCAACGTGCACGATCTGGACGGCGGCACGACCGCCTGTCCAGCGTGTCAGCTGCCGCTCATCGCGCGCGACTGGCATCGCATCGCAAGCTACCGCCTGACCCCTGAAGGCCGCTGCCCCGACTGCGGGACCGCCGTCGCCGGCCGTTTCGAAGTCTTCGACGGCCAATTCGGCAGACGCCGCGTGCCCGTCGCAATCGGTCGCTCGCGCGGGATCTGCTGAGCGCAAGGCGGTTCGGCCGCGGGCTTTGACCTGGAGCGGCGAGTCGCATGCAACGGCTCCATAGCCGATGGTAGACTTTCGACTTCTTCGATTTGCGCACAGGAACCAATCGCTTGTCCCAACCTGCCGCCTTGGCCGAATCCTGCAGCATCCCCTGCAACCTCTGCGGATCGCACAGCGTGGACGTGGTCGCCGCGCTTGATCGGGATCGCGAACCCCTGCGCACGGTCGTCTGCCGCGAGTGCGGGCTGGTCTGGAGCGATCCGCGTCCGGTGGACGCGCGCCAGTTCTACGAGCACGAGTACCGGGTGCAGTTCAAGGGCGCGTTCAATCCGAAGCCCAAGCACGTCTACCGCGGCGGGCTCGTCGCGATCGACCGCTACGAGAAGATCAAGAGCTACCTCGCCGGGCGCAGCGCGCTGCTCGACATCGGTTCCGGTGCCGGTGAGTTTCTCTACCTCATGACCCGCGCCGGCTTCAAAGGCATCGGCATCGAGCCTAACCTGGGCTACGGCGGTTACTCGCGCGAGGAGTACGGCATCGAGGTGCTGCCGGGGTTCGCCCAGGATCATGAGTTTCCGGCAGCAAGCTTCGACACCATCACCATGTGGCACGTGCTGGAGCACACCGAGGACCCGTACGCGAACATCCTGCTCGTGAAGCGCTGGCTCAAGCCCGATGGCCTGCTCGTGGTCGAAGTGCCGAACGTCGAGGCCACCTGCCTCGCGCCGATCCATCGCTTCCACATCGACCACCTGTACAACTTCAACCGCGAGAACCTGGCCGCCATCGGCGAGAAGGCGGGGCTGCAATGCGCCGAGGTGCGCCTGTCCCACGATAACGGGAACCTCACGGCCTTCTACCTCGAGAAAGGCGGTGCGCAGCGGCAGGACTGCCGGATCCCCGGCAACTACGAACGCATCGCTGGCGTGATCCGCGCGCACACGCCGCTCATGCATTACACCCAGGTCTATCCCTACCAGCGCTTCGTCGGGCGCATGAGCCGGATCGTCGACGAGGCACGGGCGGTGCGCGAGTTCTCCGGCGGCAAGCGCTGTCTGGATGATCTGTTCGCGCGCGTGATCCCGTCACGCTGACCCGCCCCGGCGGCGCTGCCCGCCGGTCATCCGGGGCTGCCCAGCTCTGGCACCCTTCCTGCACCGCTCGCCCGCGAGCCCGTGAACGCCCCGTCCCACGGGCAGACGCGGTGTTTCGGGCGTCGGCCGTTCGGCCAGCGCCGTCGAAGCCGCGACAATCGACCGACGGAAACCGCGGAAAGGCTCACGATGGGAATCAGAACGACCAACGATCTCGAACGCACGATGCAGCGTCTCGCGCTGGTGGAACGCCGGCTGGAGCGGCTCGAAGTGATCTTGCGCGATCAGCGTCAGGCGCATGCCCCGTCGCAGCGGGACGCAACATCCGCCGCCGACCCTGAACAAGCGCCTCCCGCCCACGGTGAGCTTAGGTTTCCCGAGATCCATCTGCCGCTCGCCGAACCGCCCGCTCGGACCTCGCATCCCGGCCCCGCGGTCTCGCATGCGCGCGCCGCGATCGAGGCCTATCCCCATCTGCTACAGCCGCTCTGCACGCTGTGGGGTCACCCCGAGTTCGATCGCTACGTGAACCGGCTCGTCGTCGACGACCGCGGGGGACGAAAGGGTTTCAGCGCCGAAGTGGTCGAAGAGCTCCTTTTCCTGGCCCAACTCAACCACCAGTTCTGCCCGAGCTGGTCCCCGCGCGATCCGTGGGCGGACTCCCAATTCATGGGCGACCGCATTTAGTCCCGCCCCCCTACAGCGGGCCGGTCGGCCACGCCTGATGTTCCGCTCTCACCCGCCGGCAAGCGCGCTGATCACCTCGTCGTCCTCCACCTGCGGAAAGCTCCTGTAGAACTGTCCGACGGCGTAGAAACCGAAAGGCGTCGCCAGGCATACGAGCTCGTCGCAGTACCCCTGGACCCGCTCGGCAGTATCCGGCGGCGCGACTGGCACCGCGCAGATGAGCTTCTTCGGCCCCTTGGCACGGATCGCGTGCAGCGCGGCGATCATGGTCGAACCGGTGGCAAGTCCGTCGTCGACGACGATGACCGTGCGCCCGGCGGGATCGATGGGCGGCCTCACCGGCGTGTACTGCGCCCGCCGCCGCGCCATCAGCGCCACCTGGGCCGCGCACTCGGCCTCGATGTAATCGTCGTCGATCCCCATGCGGCGCGCGTGATCGGCGAGGTAGGTCCAGCCGGTCTCGTCCACCGCCCCGATCGCGAACTCGGGACTGCCCGGCGCAGGGAGCTTGCGCACCAGCACCACGTCGACCTCGCCACCGAGCTGCGACGCGATCACCTTCGCCATGCCCACCGCGCCGCGGGGAATGGCCAGCACGAGAGGGTTCTCCCCCTGGTACGCAGCCAGCGCGTCCGCGAGCCGGTGCGCTGCGTCAGTCCGATCCATGAACATCGCTGTTTCCCCCAACCTGGCTAGCGGCTCGACACCCCCTCGCGCTCGCGCACCTTGTCCCGCAGCTCGACGAGCTTGTCGGCGATGGTCTGCGCCGTTGCCTTCACGTCGCGTTCGGGGGCTCCTTTTTCCAGCACGAACTTGGCGGCGACGACATAGGGGTTGCGGGTGAGAAGTCCTCCCGGCAGCCGTTCGGGGTCCGTGTGGGTGCCGAGAATGACGAAGGGCGCCTCGGGCTGATCGGCGAGGTCGCTCACCGCGACCTGCACTTCCATCCTGGGCGCGCCGGCACCGAACCCGACCACCGCCCGCCTCATCGTGTTGCCTTCGCTTGCCTCGGTGAAGACGCCGCGAACGAGCCAACCCGACGCTGGCAGCGGCGCTCCGGGCGCGAGCCGGCGGGCGGGTATCCCCGCCCGATTCAAATCCTCGGTCAGCGACTGTGCCGTCAGGTTCACGATCTTCGCCGCCTGCTCGGCCGCATCATGACCCTCCCCAGGCAAGCCCAACAAGCGCGGACGCTCGAGGGCGCCACTGCCCGCCTCCTGCGCCTGTGCATCCAGCCGGAAGTCCGCGACATAGACGATTTGCGGCAGCGAAACCTGGGGTCGCGGGACAGCGGTCTGGCTCTCTACCTTGGCCCCGCCCATGATCGCGTGTCGCACCGGCGCGGGGCGCCCGGCGCAGCCGGTCAGCACGATGCCGATGGCGAGCGCGGCGAAGAGAATCGGTCTTGTCATGGTGATCTTGCTCCTTGGCGCGTCCACATCACCCGTTCGAGAATATCCCCGCCCTGTCCAGTCCCATGATTATGATAGGACGATCGCGCGGCGCCGGGTTCGCGTTCTTGCCATCGCGCTACCGGTGCGCCGCCACAGACCCCGCGCGGCTCGCCCCGGTTTCTTTCCCTATAATGGCGCCCTCTCACGATGCGCCCGATGACTTTTCCCGTCGACCTGCCGCGCCCCGGCGCGCGCCTGCGCGTGCCGGTTCTGCACGGCTCGAGCGACGCGCTCTTCCTGGCCGAAGCGGCCGCCTGCACACGCCCGCTCGTGGTCGTCACGGCCACCGCGCACCACGCCCAGCGGCTCAAGGCGGAGATCCCCTTCTTCGCCCCGAGCTTGCGCGTCGCCCTGCTGCCGGACTGGGAGACGCTGCCCTACGATCACTTCTCCCCGCACCAGGATCTGGTATCGGAGCGGCTCGCAACCCTGCACCAGATCACGCGCGACGACTGCGACGTGGTGCTCGTTCCGATCGCAACCGCGCTCGGCCGCCTGCCGCCGCTGGAGTACCTCGCGGCTTACACGTTTTGGCTGCAGCAGGGTGAGAAGCTTGCCATCGACGCGTTGCGCACGCAGCTCACGGTCGCGAGCTACACCCACGTCTCGCAGGTGCTCTCGCCGGGCGAGTACAGCGTGCGCGGCGGTCTCATCGACCTCTTTCCGATGGGCAGCGTGCTGCCGTACCGCATCGATCTCCTCGACGACGAGATCGAAAGCATCCGCACCTTCGACGTGGAAACTCAGCGCAGCATCTACAAGGTGGGCGAGATCCGCCTGCTCCCCGCCCGCGAGTTCCCGCTCGACGAAGCCGGTCGCACGCGCTTCCGCCAGAGCTTCCGCGAGCGCTTCGAAGGCGACCCCTCACGAGCGCCGCTCTACAAGGACGTGAGCAAGGGCTTGGCGCCCGCGGGGATCGAATACTATCTGCCGCTGTTCTTCGAGCACACCGCGACCTTGATCGACTACCTGCCCAAGCAGGCGACCATCTGCCTGCACGGCGAGCTCGAGGACGCGGCGCTGCAGTTCTGGCGCGACACCGATGCGCGTTACGACGTCCTGAAGGGGGACCGCACGCGTCCGGTGCTGCCGCCGCAGGATCTCTACCTCACGCCCGATGCACTGTTCGGCGCGGTCAAGCGCTTTCCGCGCATCGAGGTGGCAGGCGGTACCGCGTCGGGAGAGAGCGGCTTCACCACCGCGCTGCCCGACGTGCAGGCGGACCGCCGTGCGGACCATCCGCTCGCGAGGCTCGATGCGTTTCTCGATACTTGCGGGCTGCGCACGCTGATCGTGGCCGAGACCCTCGGGCGACGCGAGACGATGCTCGCGTACTTCGCCGAGTATGGTTTGCATCCGGTCGTGTGCGAGACCTTCGACGCATTCCTCGGCGCGGCCGATCCGGTGATGCTCGCCGTGGCGCCCGTGCTGAACGGCTTCGTCCATCCTGGTGCGGGCCTCGCGGTGGTGACGGAGGCGGAGCTCTATCCGACCGTCGCACGGACCCGCGGCGGACGCGAAGGGGCGCGCCGGACGACCACCGAAGGCATGCTGCGCGACCTGTCGGAGGTCAAGCTCGGCGATCCGGTCGTGCATGAGCAGCACGGCGTCGGGCGTTACCGGGGGCTCGTCAATCTCGATCTCGGCGACGGTGCGACCGAGTTCCTGCTGCTCGAATACGAAGGCGGCGACAAGCTCTACGTACCGGTCGCGCAGCTCTTCCTGATCAGCCGTTACACCGGGGGACCGGCGGACGCCGCGCCGCTGCACAAGCTCGGCACCGAGCAGTGGGAGAAGGCGAAGCGCAAGGCTGCCGCGCAAGTGCGGGACACGGCGGCCGAACTGCTCAACCTCTACGCGCAGCGGGCCGCGCGCGTGGGTCACGCGTTCGCACTCTCGCACCACGATTACGAAGCGTTCGCGGAGGGCTTTCCGTTCGAGGAAACGCCCGATCAGCAGGCCGCCATCGAAGCCGTGCTGGGCGACCTGCAGCAGGGCAGGCCGATGGATCGCCTCGTCTGCGGCGACGTCGGCTTCGGCAAGACCGAGGTCGCGCTGCGCGCGGCCTTCGTCGCGGTGACCGAAGGACGACAGGTCGCGGTGCTGGTCCCGACCACGCTGCTCGCGGAACAGCACTTCAACAACTTCTCCGATCGCTTCGCCGAGTGGCCGGTCAAGCTCGCCGAGCTCTCGCGCTTCCGCTCGGCCAAGGAAACGAGCGCCGCGCTCAAGGCATTGACCGAAGGCCGCCTCGACATCGTCATCGGCACCCACAAGCTCCTGCAGAAGGACGTCAAGTTCAAGAATCTCGGGCTCGTCATCATCGACGAGGAGCACCGCTTCGGCGTGCGCCAGAAGGAGCGGCTGAAGGCGTTGCGCGCCGAGGTGGACGTGCTGACGCTCACCGCGACCCCGATCCCGCGCACGCTCGCGATGTCGCTCGAGGGGCTGCGCGATTTTTCCGTCATCAGCACCGCGCCGCAGCGACGTCTCGCGATCAAGACGTTCGTGGCACCGTGGTCACCCAGCCTCGTGCGCGAGGCGCTGCTGCGGGAGATCAAGCGCGGCGGCCAGGTGTACTTCGTCCACAACGAGATCGAAACCATCTACGCCATGGAGGAGAAGCTGAAGGCGCTGCTGCCCGAGGCGACGATCCGCGTCGCCCATGGCCAGATGCGGGAGCGCGAGCTGGAGCACGCGATGCGCGACTTCTACCAACAGCGCTTCAACGTGCTGCTGTGCACGACCATCATCGAAACCGGCATCGACGTGCCCAACGCCAACACGATCGTGATCAACCGCGCCGACATGTTCGGGCTCGCGCAGCTGCATCAGCTCCGGGGTCGCGTCGGCCGCTCGCATCACCAGGCGTACGCCTTCCTCTTCACGCCCGACGAAGGCGCGATCACCGCGCAGGCGAAGAAGCGATTGGAAGCGATCCAGATGATGGAGGAGCTCGGCGCCGGCTTCTTCCTCGCCATGCACGATCTCGAGATCCGCGGCGCGGGCGAGGTGCTCGGCGAGTCCCAGAGCGGCGACATGCAGGAGATCGGCTTCACGCTCTATGCGGACATGCTCGCCAACGCGGTGCGGTCACTGAAGGAAGGGCGCGAGCCCGATCTTGCGGCGCCGCTCAGGGTAGCGGCGGAGATCAACCTGCACGCTCCCGCGCTCTTGCCGGCGGACTACTGCCCCGACGTGCACGAGCGGCTCGTCCTCTACAAGCGGCTCGCGAACTGCGAGACGCTGGACGAGCTCGAAGCGCTGCAAGAGGAGCTGGTCGATCGCTTCGGGCTGCTTCCGGATGCGGGGCAGACCCTGCTCGAATGCCACCGCCTGCGGCTCCTTGGCGAGCCGCTCGGCGTCACCCGCATCGACGCCACCGCAGACGCCATCACCATCCAGTTCGTCAAGAATGCGCCGCTCGATCCCGCCCGCATCATCCGGCTCATCCAGAGCGGCAAAGGTTACCGCCTCGCGGGCCCGGAGCGGTTGCGGGTGGATGTCAAGTTGCCGACCGAGAACGCTCGGGCGCAGCGGGTGCGGGAGATTTTCGTGGAGCTGGGTGCCAGATCCGGTTTCCGGTTGTAAGCTCATATACTCACGTGCCTTCTCGGTGCTCTGGGTGTCCCCCTTTCGAGGTGTATGCAAATGGAAACCGTAACGATCAAAGTAGACGGCATGACCTGCGGCGGTTGTGTCGCGAGTGTCACGCGCGTCGTGCAGGCCGTACCCGGAGTCGAACGCGTCGATGTGTCGCTCGACAAAGGTGAAGCCGTCGTGACGTACGACGGCACGAAGGCGCAGCCGGCAGCCTTCAAGGCGGTAATCGCCGCCGCCGGTTTCGACGCCGCCTGAGCGGCGGCGCGGTCCGTGACCGCCGCGGCGCTCGCGCTGGTACTCGTCGCCGCATTCACGCACGCGAGCTGGAACTACCTGCTGAAGCGCTCCGGTGGCGGCATCGGTTTCGTCTGGCTGTTCGCCGCGGTTTCCGCCCTGCTCTACGCGCCGCTCGCGCTCGGCACCTTGCTCTGGCTCGAGCCCGACCTCGGCTGGGCGCACCTGGCCGCGGCGGCGGCGAGCGCGGCCCTGCACACCGTCTACTATCTCCTGCTCGACCGCGGCTATCGTCACGGCGACCTCTCGCTCGTCTATCCCATCGCCCGCGCGACGGGTCCGCTGCTGACGGTCGGGTTGGCGGTGCTGCTCCTGGGCGAGCGCCCCGCCCCGGTCGCGCTCGCGGGTGCGCTCCTGATCAGCGCCGGCGGACTGCTGCTGACGGGCGATCCGCGGGCGCTGCGCAGCAAGGGCATCGAGCACGCGGTGCTGATCGCGCTCGCGACCGGCATTACGATCGCCGCCTACACGGTCGTGGACAAGATCGCCGTGGCGATCCTGCTGACGCCGCCGATCCTGCAGGACTGGATGACCAACGTCGGGCGGGTGGCATTGATGACTCCGCTCCTCCGCACAAGAGGAGAGGCGGTCCGCGCGGCTTGGCGCGAGCATCGCGGCGACGTGCTCGCCGTGGCGGTCCTCTGCCCCCTGTCGTATATTCTGGTGCTGACCGCGATGCAGCTCACGCTGGTGAGCTACGTCGCGCCGGCGCGAGAGGTGAGCATTCTGATCGCTGCATTCCTCGGCGCACGGCTGTTGTCGGAAGGCAACGCGCGCCGGCGGGGGATCGCGGCGGCACTGATGAGCGTCGGGGTGATCGCGCTTGCTCTTGCGTGAAGGAGGCCGATGGACGCACTGCTCACGGAAATCTATCGACCGGCCGACCTCCAGGAGCTGGTGATGATCAAGATGCTGCTGGAGCGGGAGCGCGTGGACTACGTGATCACCAACGAACATCTGGCGAGCGTGCTGCCGATGTTCGGCCCGGTCGGCGTCTCGGGCATGCGCCTCATGGTGGCGACCGGGCGCGCGGCGGAGATCTCCACCCTGTTGCGCGAGGAGCTCGGACTGGGCGCCTAGCGTCTACCGCCGATCAATTGGTATTCCAGATCTGCCACCACTGCTTGTGCGGGTTGCTGCCGAGCCTGTACCTGGTCTCGGGAAAGTTGGCGACGAGCACGCGTTCCGCGTCGTCGCGCAGATCGGTGAGGCCGAGCTTGTCGTAGCTCATCGCCATGATGACGAGCGCCTCTTCGTTGGCCGGGGCCTGCGGATACCGGGTGAGTGCGTTCTGGCCGCGGTTGGCGGCGGCGACGTAAGCGCCGCGCTTGTAGTAGAAGCGCGCGACGGCCACCTCGTGCGAGGCGAGCGCATTGAGCAGGTAATTCATGCGCGCGATGGCATCGGGCGTGTACTTGCTGTTCGGGAAGCGTACCGTCAGGTCGCGGAAGGCGTCGTACGATTCGCGCAGCGCCTTCGGGTCGCGCTCCGTCATGTCCTGCCCGCTCAGATTGCCCATGAACCCCAGGTCTTCGTTGAAATTCGCGAGCCCCTTCAGGTAGTAGGCATAGTCGACGGCGACGTGATTCGGATGCAGCTTGATGAAGCGATCGCAGGCCGCCACCGCCGAGACGGACTGGCGGTCCTTGTAGTAGGCATATGCGACGTCGAGCTGCGCCTGCTGTGCGTAGCGGCCGTACGGGTAGCGCGATTCCAGCGTTTCGTAGAGCTTGATCGCCCTTTCGTAGTTGCCGTCGGCGAGTTCGCTGCGTGCCTCGGAATACAGCTTCTGCGCCGACCAGCCCTTGGTCTCGTCGTACTTCTCGGGCAGCAAGCCACAGCCGGCGACGAGGACGAGCGATAGGAGAAGGCTCAAGGCGAGGGCTACACTGCGCGGCATGGGGATCGACACGAAAGTGGCGCGGGAGACGTCGAACGCTGCGGATTATAGCGCAACCGGCGGCCCGCTTGCCCTGGCGGTCCCGGCCTCGTGCGCCGGTCTGCGGGCGGACCAGGCGCTCGCGCGCCTGCTGCCCGATGTTTCCCGCAGCCGCCTCCAGGCGTGGATGCGCCGCGGTCGCGTGACCCGCCGCGGCGCACCGCTGGCGCCCCGCGACAAGGTGTGGACCGGCGACCTCGTGCAGATCGACGGGGAACCGGATCCGGAAGTGCTCGCCACGCTGCCGGAGGACATCCCGCTCGAAATCGTGTACGAGGACGCCACGATCCTCGTCGTCGACAAACCTGCCGGGCTGGTGGTGCATCCCGGCAGCGGCAACCCGCGCGGCACCCTGCAGAACGCGCTGCTCCGGCATGCGCCGCAGACCGCGGGCGTTCCCCGGTCCGGCATCGTGCACCGGCTCGACAAGGATACGAGCGGCCTGCTCGTCGTGGCGAAGACGCTGCCGGCGCAGGTTGCCCTCGTGCGCCAGTTGCAGGCTCGCACCGTCAGGCGGGAATACCTCGCCCTGGTACATGGCGAGGTGCAGCACGACGGGGAGGTCGAGGCACCGATCGGCCGCCACCCGGTCAGTCGCACGCGCATGGCGGTGGTCCCGGCTGGCAGGCCCGCGCGCACGCATTACCACGCGCTCGAGCGGTTCACAGGACTCACCCTGCTGCGCCTCACGCTCGAAACCGGACGCACCCATCAGATCCGCGTCCACATGCAGTCGATCGGCCATCCGCTGGTGGGGGATCCCGTGTATGGGCAGCGCTGCGTTGCGGCGTCCTGCCCCGCGGCGGCCGTTGCCTTCTCCCGGCAGGCCCTGCACGCGGCAACGCTCGGTCTCGTGCACCCCGCGACTGGCGCCGCCCTGCGCTGGACCGTGCCGCTGCCAGCCGACATGGAATCGCTCATCGCTGCGCTGCGCACGCACCCGGATCCGGGCGTGGGCGTTCGCTCGTCATCGTGACCACCGAGCCCATCGCTTTCATCGCGCCCGACTGGCCGGCACCCACACGCGTGCGCGCGCTGATCACGACGCGGGCCGGTGGGGTAAGCGGCGGCCCCTACGCCGCCCTCAACCTGGGCGACCACGTCGGCGACGAACCTGCCGCCGTCGCGCGGAACCGCGCATGCCTCGCAGCGTACCTTCCCGCCGCGCCGCTCTGGTTGCGGCAGGTACACGGCACCGCAGTTGCCGACGCTCTGCGCGATCGACCCGGCTGCGAAGCCGACGCGAGCTTCACGCACACCCCTGGGCGCGTGCTGGCGGTGCTCACCGCCGACTGCCTGCCGGTGCTGCTCGCGGAAGAAACCGGCGCGGCGGTGGCCATCGCGCACGCCGGCTGGCGCGGCCTCGCCACGGGAGTGATCGAGCGCACCGTCGCCGCGCTCGGCACCGAGCCCGCGAACCTGCTCGCCTACCTGGGTCCCGCGATCGGCCCGCACGCGTTCGAGGTCGGCAACGATGTCAGGGACGCGTTCGTCCGCACCGATGCGCAAGCCGCCGCGGCTTTTCAGCCAACGCCGTCCGGCAAGTGGCTCGCCGATCTCTACGCGCTGGCGCGGTTGCGACTGGCGAAGATCGGTACCAGCCACGTATACGGCGGCGACTTCTGCACCTTCGGTGACGCCTCACGCTTCTACTCCTATCGGCGCGACGGCGTCACGGGCCGCATGGCCTCGCTGATCTGGCTCGAACCCTGAGGCCAACGCACCGCTCCGCGTATAATCGCGGACTTTTTGACGACATCCCGCCATGACGGCCCTGCAGTGGATCATCGGCGCCTGCCTCGTCGGCGGCGTGCTGAGCGTGTCGGCCGCCGCGCTCGTCGCACTTTCGGCCAAGCCGCGCCACGTTCCGATATTGATCAGCTATGCCATCGGAACCCTGCTCGGCGCGGTGTTCCTCAACCTGCTGCCCGAGGCATTCGCGCGCGCCGACGGCGTGCCGATGGGGACCGTCGTGCTGGGGGGGATCCTCGGCTTTTTCACCCTGGAAAAGCTCGTTCTGTGGCGGCACTGCCACGAGGACACCTGCGAGAGCCACGGCGGCCCGGCGATCGAGCACGACCACGGCCGCAGCGGCCTCATGATCCTGGTGGGCGACACGATCCACAACTTCGTCGACGGCATCCTGATCGCGGCGGCGTTTCTCGCCGACACCCGGCTCGGGATCGTCACCGCGCTCGCGATGATCGCCCACGAAGTGCCGCAGGAAGTCGGAGATTTTCTGATCCTGCTCAACAGCGGCTTCAGCCGCGGCCAAGCCATCGCCTTCAATCTGCTCTCCAGCATCGCGACCCTCGTGGGCGGCCTGCTCGCCTACGCCACCCTCCATCAGTGGCAAGCGCTCGTGCCGCCGCTGCTCGGGGTTGCCGCGGCGAGCATGCTATACGTCGCGGTGGCCGACCTCATCCCGGGACTGCACCGACGCCCCGAGTTGCAGGCGACGATCCAGCAGCTGGTTCTGATCGCGCTCGGCGTCGGCACCATCTGGATCGCGGGCCGCTTGTTCCCTGCTCATTGAAGGGGAGGTTCCCGCGCCGGATCCCGCGCGCCCGACTGCGCCTGCGCGATCGCGTCCCGGCGCCGTCGACGGCTGCGCTTGCTGCCGTTGCGGACGATGAGGAGCATCCCGACCGGCAGCACGCCGAAGAGCAGCAGCGTCGTAAGCCCCGCGGTGAAGGTCTTCTCCGCGAGCGCCATCAGCACGACGACGTAGAGCCACCCGATCGCAACGATATACATGACTTCCCCCACCGCCCGTGCTTGACACTGGTTAAGGCCGATTCCAGAATCGCCGGGCTGCCCCACCATGCCGGCTTGCCGGCCAAATACGCGGAGACGACACCCCATGGATGCGCGAACGGAAAATCCGCCCGAGAGCTTCGAGCTGATAAAGTCCATCACCGAGGCGAATCAGCGATTGATCAGCCAGTTTCTGAAGAAGTTCACCCCGGACCAGCGGCTGGAAGCCAACGAGATGGTGCAGTCGCTCACCGCGGGCGCGCTGCACGATGCCGAACAGCTCAAGCAGCTCAATCAACGCTACGCGGAGATGTGGGGCAGGTTGTGGGCCAACACACTGAAGCGCGCGACCGGACAGGAAGTGGAGCCGGTCGTGGCACCCGAAAAGGGTGACCGGCGCTTCCAAGCAGCCGAGTGGAAGGAGATCCCGTACTTCGATTTCCTGCGCCAGTCCTACCTGCTGAACGCCCGCTGGCTGTCGGAGCTCGCGGATGCCGCGAAGCTCGAGCCGCAGAGCAAGAAGAAACTCAAGTTCTTCACCCGGCAGGTGGTCGATGCGATGTGTCCGGCCAACTTCCCGGCGTCCAACCCCGAGGCGCTGAAGCTCGCGATGGAGACCAAGGGACAAAGCCTCGTGGCGGGCTACAAGAATCTGGTCGACGACCTCGAAAAGGGGCGCATCTCGATGGTCGACGACTCCGCCTTCGAAGTTGGCGAGAACCTCGCGCGCACGCCGGGATCGGTGATCTTCCAGAACGAGATCTTCCAGCTCATACACTACCAGCCGACCACCGAGAAGGTGCGCGAGGTTCCTTTCCTCATCATTCCGCCCTTCATCAACAAGTACTACATCCTCGATCTGCAGCCCGACAACTCGTTCGTGAAGTACGCGACCGACCAGGGCTTCAGCACCTTCCTCGTGTCGTGGCGGAACATGCCGTCCGAGCTCGGCACGCTCACGTGGGACGACTACATCGAGCAGGCGGTGTTCAAGGCGCTGGACGTCGTCCTGAATGTCTCGAAATCGGAGAAGGCGAACATGCTCGGCTTCTGCGTCGGCGGCACGCTGGTCGCCACGGCACTGTCCGTGATGGCCGCCCGAGGTGACACGCGGGTCAACACCCTGACTCTGCTCACCACCATGCTCGACTTCAGCGACGTGGGGGAGATCGAGGTCTACCTGGACCAGGCCTACGTCGAGAAGCGCGAGGCGGATTTCGCGAACGGCGGGTTGGTGCGCGGCTCGGAGCTCGCCAGCACCTTCGCGAGCCTGCGGGCGAACGAGCTCGTGTGGTTCTACGTGGTCAACAACTATCTCAAGGGCAAGACACCGGAAGCGTTCGACCTGCTGTACTGGAACAGCGACGGGTCGAACCTGCCCGGCAAGCTGTACGCCTGGTATGTGCGCAACATGTACTACGAGAACAATCTGCGCGTACCCGAGAAGCTGACGGCGTTGGACACCCCCCTCGACCTGCGCAAGATCAAGATCCCGACGTTCGTTCTCGCGGCACGCGAAGACCACATCGTGCCCTGGCAGTCCGCCTACATCAGCGCCCGTCTGCTCGGCGCCGACGACATCGAGTTCGTGCTGGCGGCGAGTGGACATATCGCCGGCGTGATCAATCCCGCATCGAAGAATCGGCGCAACTACTGGGTGGGTGAAGGAAAGCTGCGCGAGACCCCCGGGGAGTGGTTGGCGAGCGCGAAGCAGGTGCCGGGCAGCTGGTGGCCACGCTGGTCGGAATGGCTCGCCAAGCGATCGGGGGGTGAGGTGAGCGCGCCGAAGAAGCCGGGAAACCGCAACTACCCGGAGCTGGAGCCGGCTCCCGGCAGCTACGTGAAGGAGCGGCACGAGTAAAGCCCATGCTCGCGCAGTAGCG
>JBDHRV010000203.1:0-4589 GCA_039807745.1 Burkholderiales bacterium | reverse complement strand
GGACGAAGTGCCACAGGACTACAAGACGAAAGAAATCGCGCTGTGAAGTGTCCATGCGATACCTCGTCGTTGTTGAGAAGGGCTCAACGTCGTTCGGAGCTCACGTTCCAGACCTTCCGGGTTGCATCGCCGTCGGCGAAACGAGGGAGGAGGTCCTTGTGCTCATCCGTGAGGCTATTGAGTTCCATATCGAGGGCCTCAAGGAGGACGGGCTGCCGATCCCCGCTCCGATATCGACGAGCGAGTTGGTGGAAGTGGAAGCCGCGTAACCTGATCGGCACGCCGGGCAGTATCCCGCACTATCGCAAGTACGCCAGCAGCGCCGACCCGATCGGTCGCCTGATGAGCGCGTTCTCCGCCACCGCCCGCGCCGCGCCGGGTTCGATCTGCTCGATCCACTGAATCTCGCCCCCGATGAGCGACGCGACCGCCGCACCGTCGCGATAGAGCACGCGATTGTTGGCAAGCGCCGGCACTTTCGCTCCCGGCACGACGATGCCGACGAGGTTCAGCGGATCGGCCCCGCTCACAGCGAGGAGCGAGCCCGACAACGGCGCTCGCCGCGTCTCGCGTAATGCCCCGACCGCCTCGGGCAGCGCGAACTGCTCCCCCGACACACCCGCCACGAAGCGGCCGCCGCGAATCTCGCCGCGCGCTTCCAGACGGCGTAAAACGCGCAGCATTTCCCGCCACGGCGGCAGCCACCCTGCTTCCCGCTGCAGCAGACGCCAGAACACGACGCCGTAACGGCGCAGCAGCGTGTGAACGACGTGCTCGACCGTCTCGTGACTGCGCGCCGACGCCGCAGCGGCGTCACCCGTGCCCAATCGATCCGGCAGCGCCCGCTTGATGAGCGCCCAGCGTCCCGCATCCTCGATGCCGAAGACGGCGCGGCGGCGATGTCGTCTGCCTCCGCCGAAGGGCTTGCGCTTGTCCGATGGCGTGAGCAGGGCGCGCAGGCCGGCGAAGCTGTCCGCACTGACGAGGCCGAGCACCACCAGTTCGGCCAGGGCATCTTCGACGTGCGTGCGCAACTGCCCGGTCCCTGCCACGATCTCGTCGAAGAAAGACGCGCCCTCCGTGCGCAGATGATCCGCCACGGCCTGCGCGCGTGAGCTCAGCTCCGGCAGCGCCGACGGCACCGGCACGGCGCGAGTCCATAGCGGTGCGCTCGCCCGAGGCATGAGCGTCACCGGCGTCGTGCGTATCGGGCCGGGATGGGTCGCGCTCGCAGCGGCGGCAGGGGTCAGCCGCGTCCACACCGCGCGCCCGGACAGGCACAGGTCATCCAGCCAGGTGAAGTCGTAGTCGTCGAGGCGAGCCGGCAGGATTTCCGATTCCCACGCGGCGGCAGGCGCTTCGAATCCTTGCAGCTGGCCGATCACCGCCGCCAGCGCGTCCGGTCCCTGACGCCGCTCATCCATGCTCACGTGCTGCCAGCGAAACAGGAAGCGCATGAAATCCTGGCTCGTTACCGGCTCGATCTCCTGCCGCAGCCGTTTCACCGTGTAGCGGTGGATGCGCGCCAGCAGCGCGCGGTCGCACCATTCCGGCTGCGTCGCGTCGGGTGTGAAGGATCCCTGCATCACGACGCCTTCGGCCACCAGCTTCGCGAGCGCGAGTTCGATGTCCGTCACGGGGAGCAGCATCGATTGCGCGATGGAATCGGCAGTGACCGGCCCCAGACCTTCGAGCCGGCTGCGCACGATCTCCACCAGCGCGTCCTCGCGCGACCAGACGCGTGCAGCGAATTCCGCCGGCGCGGCGATCGCGGGTGCGTGCTGCGCGTCCGGGTAGACGCTCCGGAACTGCGGCAGCCTTTCCGCGGCGATCCAGATGTCGTGACCCGAGTTGAGTGCGGCACGTGCGGCACGACGCTGGCTGGCGAGCGTTTCGACAAACGACGGCCATCCTTCGCGACTCTGCATCTCTTCCGCTGTCAGAAAGCCGAGGCCCAGCAATGCGTCGTGCAGTTCGTCCGCATCCCCAGCCTCGGGCCACGCCTGCGCGCGCACGCGCTCGATCGCCCCCGCATCCAGCTTGCCCAGGTCCGCGGCAGACGCCTCGTCGAGCCAGCGCCGGCTCATCACCGCTTGCGCCCGGCGCTCTTCCAGCGGCGCATCGTCGAGGTAGGCATAGGGCCGTGCCGAAAGGATCTCCAGCGCGAGCGGCGACGGTTCGACCAGGTCACGCGCAACCACCTGCACGTCGCCCGCTTCGATCCGGCGCAGCAGGCGCTCCAGCCCCTCGATGTCCATCGCGTCGAAGAGGCAATCGTGAATCGCCTGCCGGACGAGCGGATGATCCGGCACGACGCGCTCGCCGACGATGTTCTCCGCACACGCGATCTGGTCGGGGAACACCACGGCCATCAGGTCGTCAGCGCGCATCCGCTGCAGCGGAGCGGGCACTTTCTTGCCGCCCTGGAAACGCGGCAGGGCGAGCGCAGTCGTTGCGATCCAGCGCCAGCGTGCGGTGAACATCGGCGCGCCGAGGACGGCCTGGATCAGCACCTGCCGGACGCTGCGCGAATTGAGATAGCGCGCGACCTCCTCCAGCGGGAAGCTGTGGCTCGTGGAAAGCGAAATGACGATCGCGTCTTCGGTGGCCGCCGCCTGCAGCTCGAAGTTGAACTTCACGCAGAAGCGCTTGCGCAGGGCAAGTCCCCACGCGCGGTTGATGCGGCTGCCGAACGGCGAGTGAATGACGAGCTGCATGCCGCCCGACTCGTCGAAGAATCGCTCCAGCACGACGATCGTCTGCGTCGGCAGCACGCCCAGTGCGGCGCGCGCCGCCGCGAGATATTCGACGATCTGCTCGGCGGCTGCCGGCGTCAGGCCGGTTCGCCCGGTCAGTTCCCCGATGACCGCCCGCTGCTCCACGCGCTCGCCCATATCGGCTGCCAGCTCGTCGCGCAGACGCGCGACGGCGCGCGACAGTTCGTCGGTGCGCGCCGGCGCTTCGCCGAGCCAGAACGGAATCGTCGGCGCCTGCCCGTGTGCATCCTCCACCCGCACACGTCCGGCTTCGATGCGCCTGATCTGGTAGGAGGTGTTGCCCAGCTGGAAGATGTCGCCGGCCAGGCTCTCCACGGCGAAATCCTCGTTGACGGTGCCGACGAGCTGGCCGGAGGGCTCCAGCACGACGTCGTAATCCGCCGTGTCCGGGATCGCACCGCCGCAGGTGAGAGCCGTGAGCCGGGCGCCGCGCCGGCCGCGCAATACGCCGTTGACCGCATCCCGGTGCAGGTAGGCGGCGCGATGGCCGCGGCGCGTGCTGAACCCCTCCGCGAGCATGCGTACGATGTCGAGGTATTCTTCGTGCGACAGCTGCGCGTACGGCCAGGCACGCCGGATCAGAGCGAACAGCTCGTCTGCGCGCCATTCGCGCGCGGCCACCTCGGCCACGATCTGCTGCGCCAGCACGTCGAGCGGACGCGGCGGAATGGTCAGCCGGTCGAGCTCGCCGCGGCGCACCGCATCCAGCAGCGCCGCGCATTCGACCAGATCGTCGCGCGACAGCGGAAAGATGCGCGCCTTCGGCACGCCGCCGACCTGGTGGCCGGCGCGCCCGGCGCGCTGCAGGAAGCTCGCGATCGACCGTGACGAGCCGAGCTGGCAGACGAGCTCCACGTCGCCGATGTCGATGCCGAGCTCGAGCGAGGCCGTGGCGACCAGCACCTTCAGCTCGCCGTTCTTCAGGCGCTGCTCGGCCTTCAGGCGCAGCTCCTTCGCCATGCTGCCGTGGTGCGCCATGACGTGCTCTGCGCCGAGCAGCTCCGACAGGTGGCGTGCCGCACGCTCCGCCATGCGCCGCGTGTTGACGAAGATGAGCGTCGTGCGATGCTCGCGCGCCATTTGCGCGAGCCGGGCGTACACCTGCTGCCACACCTCGCCCGACATCACTGCCGCAAGCGGCGAGGACGGTACCTCGAGCGCGAGGTCGCGCGCACGGACATGCCCGGTGTCGACGATGGCGCAGCTATCGTGCGCCGAAGATCCGACCAGGAACCGCGCGATCTCCTCGACCGGCTTTTGCGTGGCGGACAGTCCGACCCGCACCGGGCGCTTCCCGGGGAGCGCCGCGAGGCGTTCCAGCGACAGCGCGAGATGGCTGCCGCGCTTGTTCGGCGCGAGCGCGTGGATCTCGTCGACGATGACGGTGCGCGTGGTGGCGAGCATCGCGCGGCCGGACTCCGAGCCGAGGAGGATGTAGAGCGACTCCGGGGTCGTCACGACGATATGCGGCGGCCGCCGTCGCATTCCGGCACGCTCGACTTGCGGGGTGTCGCCCGTGCGCACCAGCGTGCGGATGTCCACGTCGGGAAGACCAAGCGCCCCGAGCTCCGCGCGGATGCCGGCGAGCGGCGCTGCCAGGTTCTTCTGGATATCGTTGGACAGGGCCTTCAGCGGCGAGACGTAGACGACGTACGTCTCGTCCCGCAGCGGGGCCTCGACGCCCTCGCGCACCAGCGCATCGATCGCGGCGAGGAACGCGGCGAGCGTCTTCCCCGAGCCGGTGGGCGCGGCGACCAGCACATTCCGCCCGGCCTGAATCAGCGGCCAGGCGCGCGCCTGGGGCTCGGTGGG
>JBDHRV010000037.1:0-27176 GCA_039807745.1 Burkholderiales bacterium | reverse complement strand
CTGGAGGCGGGGGTCGGAATCGAACCGGCGTCCACGGCTTTGCAGGCCGCTGCATGACCACTCTGCCACCCCGCCGCGCGAAAGGCCTCGCGATGAGACGAAAAAAGGGAAAGCGCAGCGCTTTCCCTAAAGATCGTTTGGAGCGGGAAACGAGTCTCGAACTCGCGACCTCAACCTTGGCAAGGTTGCGCTCTACCAACTGAGCTATTCCCGCGGGAAGACCCCGCATTATATGGCCGAAGGGCCTGATGTCAAGGCAGCGCCCGGGTGCTCGCGCGCGCGTGCGGCAGGGCAAGGCGCAGGTAATAGAACATCGACCAAACGGTGAGCACGGCCGCCACATAGATGAGAAACCGGCCGACCGCCAGCGCGTCGATCACCCCGAAAGCGGGGGCCTCGTAGAGCAGCAGCAGGATGGCGAGCATCTGCGACGTGGTCTTGACCTTGCCCAGGAAGGAAACCGCGACGCTCTTGCTCTTGCCGATCGTCGCCATCCACTCCCGCAGCGCGGAGATGGTGATCTCGCGGCCGATGATGATGAAGGCGATGAACGCGTCCACGCGCCCCAGTTCGACCAGTACCGTCAGCGCGGCTGCGACCATCAACTTGTCCGCCACCGGGTCCAGGAACGCGCCGAATGCCGAGGTTTGATTCAGGATGCGCGCGAGATAGCCGTCGAGCCAGTCGGTGATCGCAGCCACCGCGAACATGGTCGCCGCGGCCAGATTCCGGTCTTGATGCGTGAGCCAGTCACCCGGCAGATAGAAAACCGCAACCACCAACGGAATGAGGAGGATGCGAAACCAGGTCAGAAGATTCGGGATATTGACGGGCACGGTGACAGCACCTTCAGTGCAATTCGCGGTAGATCCGCTCGGCGAGCTGCCGGCTGATCCCCTTTACCTGGCTGATCTCGTCGACACTTGCGGCGACCAGCTCCCGCACCCCGCCGAACCGTGCCAGCAATCGCTGACGCCGTGCCGCGCCGATGCCCGTGATGCCGTCCAGGCTGGAGCGCGTGCGCGCCTTGCCCCGACGCGCGCGATGCCCCTCGATCGCGAAACGATGCGCCTCGTCCCGGACCTGCTGGATCAAATGCAAGCCGGGATGATCCTTTTGCAGGTGGACCGGTTCGCGCCCATTCGCGAACACCAGTGTTTCCATCCCCGGCTTGCGCTCCTCTCCCTTCGCCACGCCGATGAGCGGGACATCGCTAAGCCCCAGTTCTTCCATCACTTGCCGCGCCACGCCGACCTGCCCCTTGCCGCCGTCGACGAGAATCAGGTCCGGCATCTTCCCCTCACCCGACACGACCTTGCGATAGCGCCGCTCCAGCACCTGCCGCATGGCTGCGTAGTCGTCGCCAGCCGTCACACCGGCGATGTTGTAGCGGCGATAGTCGCTCTTCGCCATGCCCGCACCGCTGTACACCACGCACGATGCGACCGCGGCCTCGCCCATGGTATGGCTCACGTCGAAACACTCGATGCGATCCAAGGGATCCGCCAACTCGAGGACCTGCTGGAGCGCGGCAAGCCGGCTTTCCTGGCTTGCCTGCGCGACTTGCCGCTGTGCCAGCGCGAAGCGCGCATTCTCGTGCGCCATTTCGAGCCACACCCTGCGCTCGCCGATCGTGTTCGACACGATCTCCACTTTCCGCCCCGCCTGCTCGGTGAGCAACCGTTCGAGCGGTGTCGCATCGATCGGTGCGCTCACCAGGACCAAAGGTGGCGCCACGCGTTCCAGGTAATGCTGCGTGACGAACGCTTCCAGCGCGCCCGCCGGATCGTACGCTTCGGCATTGCTGGGAAAGAACGTCTTATCACCGAGATTCATCCCGCCCCGGATCATGACGAGATTCACGCACAGGAGCCCTTCGCCCTGCGCGCAGGCGATGACGTCGACGTCGAGCCGGTGATCGCTCGAAATGAACTGTTTCTCACGCACCCGCCGCAGCGCCTGCACCTGGTCCCGATAGATCGCCGCCTGTTCGTAGTGCTGCTGCGACGACGACGTTTCCATGCGTTCGATGAGACGCGTGATGACTTCGTCTTCCTTGCCGGCGAGAAAGAGTTCGGCATTGCGCACGTCCTCGCGATAGGCCGCCTCGCTCACGAGCCCGACGCAAGGCGCGGTACAGCGCTGGATCTGGTGCAGCAGGCATGGTCGCGACCGGTTGGCGAACACCGTGTCCTCGCAGGTACGCAAGCGAAACACCCGCTGCAGGAGCTGGATGCTCGCGCGCACCGCCCAGGCGCTCGGAAAGGGGCCGAAGTAGCGGTGCTTCTTTTCGAGGCTGCCACGATGGAAGCCAAGCCGCGGAAACGCACCCCCCGTCACCATCAGATAGGGATAGGACTTGTCGTCCCGGAAGAGAATGTTGTAGCGCGGACTGAGGGCCTTGATGAGATTATTTTCGAGGAGCAGCGCCTCCGCCTCGGACCGCGTGACGGTGGTCTCGACGGCGGCGACCTGCGACACCATCCGCTCGATCCTGGGCGATGCACCCGTTTGCCTGGTGAAGTAGGACGCAACCCTCTTGCGCAGGTCGAGCGCTTTCCCGACGTAGATCACGTCCCCCGTGGCGTTCAGCATGCGGTAGACGCCGGGAAGATGAGGCAGCCGCGCGATGACTTCGGCAGGATTGAACAAGACTATGCCCGGCTCTCCTGACGCGCCCGGGACACTAGCCGGCCTCATCGAGGAGCGTGCCGCCCACCGCCCAGTTCTCGCATGCCACTTCCTCGATGGTCACGTAGGTGAGCGACGGCGGCTTGTTCGCGACGCGCGCGAGCGTCTGGGTGATTTCTTCCGCGATCTTCGCTTTCTGCTCGCGGGTGAGCTCGCCCGCGACCCGGACGTGGACATAAGGCATGGATTCACCCCTCAAGCTCGGCTGCGATGCGGCCCACCACCTGCTCGAACATCGCCTCGGTGAGCCGTTTAGTCTGCGTATTATAGCGACTGCAGTGGTAGCTATCGTGCAGGGTCAGGTCCCTGGGAAGATCGTGGCGTGCGCCGTGCGCGAAGGGAAGCGCGGCAGGTCGCAGATCGATCGCCCGCAACACCGCCGCGTGGGCGACGGCACCCAGCGCGAGCACCATCGACCCGGGGTGGAGGCTCGACATCTCCGCGCGCAGGAAGTCGTTGCAGCGGCGCACCTCCGCGGGAAGCGGCTTGTTCTGCGGCGGCCAGCATTTCACGGCGTTCGTGATGCGACACCCGACAAGCCGCAGATCATCCTCGGCGGAGGTCGATTCGGGGGCGGTGGCGAAACTGAAACGATGGAGCGTCCGGTAGAGCATCAAGCCGGCGTGATCCCCGGTAAAGGGTCTTCCGGTACGGTTGGCCCCGTGCAGCCCCGGCGCGAGACCGACGACGAGCAGCCGCGGCTGCGCATCGCCGAACGGCGCGACCGGACCCGCGTGATAGCCGGGATGCCTGCATCGCACGTCGGCGAGCGCCTGCGCGAGGCGCGGGCAGCGGGTGCAGTGAGGATCGAAGGCTGCGGGCGAGCGCATCCTGCCGCCGGGTTCGGTCATTCGGGTAGAATACCGGCTTTTTTCGACGGCGCCCTGTCATGGCCAAAGTCAATGCAACGGAAATCCGCGCCGGCAACCTGCTCGAATGGGACAAGCGGGTCTGGCGGGTGCTCAAAAGCTACCACGTCCACGTGGGCGGCCGCGGTGGTGCCTACATGCAGGTGGAGATGAAGGACATCGAAGCCGGCACCAAGGTGAACCAGCGCTTTCGCACCGACGAGAAGATCGAGCGCGCCTTCGTCGAGGCGCGCGACATGGAATACCTCTACCACGACGGCGACAACTACGTGTTCATGGACAAGGAGAGCTTCGAGCAACTGCTGCTCTCGGCGGAATTCCTGGAAGGTCAGAAGGAGTATCTGCTGCCCAACACCGACGTACAGGTCAACTTCCACAACGAGCGCCCGATCGGCGTCCAGCTTCCGGGCACCGTCATCCTGACCATCGTCGAAACCGAACCCACCCTGAAGGGTGCGACGGCCACCGGCAGCTACAAGCCCGCCAAGACCGAGACCGGGCTCACCGTCATGGTCCCTCCCTTCGTCGGCGAGGGCGAGAAGATCAAGGTCAACACCGACTCGGGCGAGTACGTCGAACGGGCGTGATCTCTCGGCTACGCGCCGTCGCCGCTCATCACGGCTTGGGCACGATGTTGATGACGGGCCGGTAGGGCGCGCCGATGCCGCCCACCGCCTCCGGCTGCAGCGTGACGTGGTCGATGTCGAACTCGTCGTGCAGCAGCCGTCGCGCGCGTTCGAGAAGGTGCGGCCACTGCGCCAGATCGGTCACGTCGAGATGCGCGGTGAGCGCCACCTGTCCCGAGGCGATGGTCCACACGTGCAGGTCGTGCACGCCCCGCACGCCAGGCAGCGTCAGCAGCGCGCGCGCCACGGCGTCGAGCGCGATCTGCGCCGGGACGCCTTCCATGAGCAGGTGCAGGGCCTCGCGCAGGAGGCTCAAGGTCGAGGCGAGGATCAGCGCCGCGATCACGAGCGACAGAATCGGGTCGACCGGCAGCCATCCGGTGAAGTGGATGACCGCGCCCGCGATGAGCGCGGCGATCGACCCGAGCAGGTCGCCGAACACATGGACGAGGGCGGCACGCGTGTTCAGCGTTCGTTCCCCGCGGCTGATCACGATCGCCACGACGACGTTCACCACCAGTCCCAGGAACGCGATCACCATCACGCTCGCTCCGGCCACCGCGGTCGGCTGCTGCAGGCGTTCAATCGCCTCGACCACGATCAGCACGATTACCGCCATCATCGCAAGACCGTTCACCGCCGCCGCGATGACCTCGGCGCGCACCAGACCGTAGGAGTGGCGCAGGCTCGCCGGACGGCGCGCGATCCAGCTCGCGAAGAACGCGAGCGCGAGCGCGAAGGAATCGAGGAACATGTGGCCGGCATCGCTCATGAGGGCGAGCGACCCGGACCAAAACCCCCCGGCGAGCTCGACCAGCGCGAAGCCGAAGGTCAGGAGCAGCGCCCAGGCCAGGCGCGGGTTCGCCCCGTGCCCGTGACCGTGGTGGCTATGCCGG
This sequence comes from Burkholderiales bacterium, assembly GCA_039807745.1. Taxonomy (GTDB): domain Bacteria; phylum Pseudomonadota; class Gammaproteobacteria; order Burkholderiales; family JAEUMW01; genus JAEUMW01. Next base: position 22,094 of record JBDHRV010000037.1, on the reverse strand, counting down.
TGCTGTTCCACCGCTGCGGGCACAGGCACCGGTAAGCGCCAGCTCCCCGGTCTCCACCACGATGCACCCGATGTCGTGAACCGCGCGGACGTAGTCGGGATCTTCGCGCAACTGGACCGGGGTGCGCGCGGCACCGCGTCCATGCATCCGCGCAAGGCGGGCGAGCGACACCGGCGACGGCTCCCAGCGCAGCTGCGCGAGCACCTCGTCGGCGGCCTCCGGGCGGTTGCACACGAGTGCCATGTCGCAGCCGGCCTCGAGCGCCTGTTGCACGCGCTCCACCACACCACCCGCTACCGCCGCCCCCGCCATGCTGAGATCATCGCTGAAGACAGCACCGTCGAACCCGAGCCGCTCGCGCAGCACGTGCCTGAGCCAGACCCGCGAGAACCCCGCGGGGGAGGCATCCACCTTCGGATAGACGACGTGGGCCGGCATGATCGCCGCGAGCCCTGCGGAGGCGAGGCGCGCGAAGGGCTTGAGGTCGCACGCTTCGATCTCCTCGAAACTGCGCTCGTCGACCGATACCTCGCAGTGCGAGTCGGCCGCGATGTAGCCGTGACCGGGAAAGTGCTTGCCGACCGCCGCCACGCCGGCACCTCGCAAGCCGCGGATCAGCGCGCGGCCGAGCACCGTGATCACGTTCGGGTCGGCGTGAAAGGCGCGATTGCCGATGACCGTACTCGGCCCGTGGTCCACGTCCAGCACCGGCGTAAAGCTGAAATCGACACCGCACGAGCGCAACTCCTCTCCGATCACGCGCCCAATTTCCTCGGCAAGACGGGCCGCCCGAAGCGGATGCTCGTCGTGCAGTCGGCCGAGCGCGCGCATCGGCGGAATCGGCGTGAAACCGTCGCGGAAGCGCTGCACGCGTCCGCCTTCGTGGTCAGCCGCGATGAGCAGCGGCGGCGTGCGCAGCGCGTGGATCTCGGCCGTGAGCGCGGAGATCTGCTCCGGCGATTCGTAGTTGCGTGCGAAGAGAATCACTCCCCCGCACAGGGGATGGTCGAGCCGCGCGCGATCGGCGCCCGTGAGCGCGACGCCCGCGACATCGAGCATCAGCGGTCCGAGCGGTTGCGGGCGCGATATCACTGGTCTGGGGAAGGACTGCCGGCAGGGCGGCCTCAGCCGCGGCGCGCCGCCCGCATCAGAGTCTTCATCTCGCGCACCGCCTCGCGCATGCCGATGAACACCGCGCGACTGACGATCGCATGGCCGATGTGCAGCTCCCGCACACCCGGCAACCGCGCCACCGGCTCGACGTTGAAGTAGGTCAGCGCATGGCCGGCGTTGAAGCGCATGCCGAGTCCGCGGATCGTCTTGCCGGCTCGTGCGAGGTTGGCGAGCTCGGCGACGACGCCGGGGCTTTCCGCATCGCGCCCCTGGGAATGAAACACGTGTGCATAGGGACCAGTGTGGACTTCGCACACCGACGCGCCGACGCGATGCGCGGCCTCGACCTGAGCCAGATCGGCATCGATGAACACGCTCACCACGATGCCGGCGTCCCTGAGCCTCGCCACCGCGCCTTGCAGACGGCCCTCCTGGGCAACGATGTCGAGCCCGCCCTCGGTCGTGATTTCGTGCCGACCTTCCGGTACCAGCATCGCCATTTCCGGACGCACGCGGCATGCAATCCCGATCATCTCGTCGGTCGCCGCCAGCTCGAGATTGAGCTTGATGTGCGTGAGCTCGCGCAACCGGCGCACGTCCTCGTCCTGGATGTGGCGGCGGTCCTCGCGCAGGTGCACCGTGATGCCATCGGCGCCGCCCAGGTGCGCCTCCACCGCGGCCCAGACCGGATCGGGCTCGTAGGTGCGCCGCGCCTCGCGCAGGGTGGCGACGTGATCGATGTTGACGCCGAGCTCGATCATAGCTGTTGCAGATCGCGCAGCAGCTGGCGGCTGTAGAGCGGACGCTCGCCGAGGTAATGGGTGATCAGCATGCGCATGAGAAGCTTGCTTTGCTGCAGCGTGAGGGGGTCCGAGTAGTCGTCCGCGACCAGGTCCAGGAGCGTCTTGCCGCTCAATTCTAGCTGGTTTTCACCCGGGTCGACCGTCGCCGCGGGCACCGGTCCGCGCTCGATCGCGTAGTGGTAGCGCGCGCCCGGCTCCACGGGTATCCCGGTTTCGGCCTCGACCGCGAGCGGCAGCGCGTAGCCCAGCTCCTGCAAGAGATATTTCTCGAAGCTTCGCAGGGTGGGTTCGGTGGCGCGACCATCCGCCAACTGGCGCAGCGTGGCCTCGTAAGCGAGATAGAGTCGCTCGTGCGGATCATCTCGCGGCACGAGCCGCATGATGAGCTCGTTCAGGTAGAAGCCGCACATGAGCGCCGTGCCGCGCAGGAACGGAAACCCCCCCATCCGCTCGGCGGCGTGCAGGGTGCGCAGCTCCGCGCGGCCGAACCACGAGAGCTCGAGCGGCTCGAACGCCCGCAGGACGCCGCGCAGCGCGCTCGCCGGGCGCCGCGCCCCGCGCGCCACCAGTGCGATGCGGCCCCACTGCCGCGAGAACGCCTCCAGCACGAGGCTCGTCTCCTTCCAGGGATAGCGGTGCAGAATGAACGCGGGCTCGCTGTCGTGCCGCCCCGCCTCGCGTGCGCTCGTGGTGGCTCCCGCGTGTGCAGCGCTCACGCGTAACCCATGAGGCCGAGCTGGCGTTCGTCGTCGGCCCAGCCGCCCTTGACCTTGACCCAGACCTCGAGAAAAACGCGCGCGCCGAAGAGCCGTTCCATGTCCTTTCGCGCCTGGGTCGCGATCGCTTTCAGCTTCTCCCCGCCGCCTCCGATCAGGATCGCCTTGTGCCCTGTCCGGTCGACGATGAGCGTGGCGTGGATGCGCCGCAACCCGCCCTCCTCCTCGAACTTGTCGATCATCACGCCGACGCCGTAGGGGACTTCCTCTCCCAGCAGCCGGAATGCCTTTTCGCGGATCAGCTCGGCCGCCAGGAAACGTTCGCCGCGATCGGTGATCTCGTCCGCCGGAAAGAGCGGGGGCGCCGCCGGCAGGTGTCGCGCGAGCGCATCGAGCAGATGGGTGAGCTGGGTTCCGCGTTCGGCGCTTACCGGCAAAATCTCCGCGAAGTCGTGCGCACGCGCGAGCTGCTCGATGAAGGGCAGCAGTGCGCGCTTGTCGGCGAGCCGGTCGATCTTGTTGATCGCCAGCAGCACCGGGCGCGCGGCGGGAATCAGCTCGAGCACCGCCTGGTCGCGCGCGTCGAAGCGAGCGGCTTCGATCACGAGCAGAACCAGATCGACGTCCGCGAGGCTGGTGGTGACCGCCCGGTTCATGGCGCGGTTGAGTGCGTTCGCGTGCCGGGTCTGGAAACCCGGGGTGTCGACGAACACGATCTGATCGTGGGGGCGCGTGACGATGCCCGTGATCCGGTGGCGCGTCGTCTGCGCCTTCTTCGAGGTGATGCTGATCTTCGCGCCGACCAGACTGTTCAACAAGGTCGACTTGCCCACGTTCGGCCGGCCGACGATCGCCACCAGCCCCGTGCGGTGTTCGACTGTCGGGTTCATCCGCGTCCGGTCGCGCGCGCATAGGCCGCGCGCGCCGCGCCCTGTTCGGCGGCACGGCGGCTGGTACCCTCGCCGCGGCAACGGATGTCGAGGTCGTCGATGATGCACTCGACTGCGAAGCGCTGGTCGTGGGCCTCGCCGCTGGTGCCGATGACTACGTATTTCGGCAGGGGCAGCCGGCGGCCCTGCAGATACTCCTGCAGCAGCGTCTTCGGGTCCTTGCCCTGGGTGTGCGGATCGATCCCCGCAATGAGCGGACCGAAGCGCGCGGCGACCACCTCGCGCGCCGCATCGAAACCGCCGTCGAGAAAGACCGCGCCGATCACCGCTTCGAGCGCGTCGGCCAGGATCGAGGGTCGGCGGCAGCCGCCGCTTTTCATCTCACCCTCGCCGAGTTGCAGCGCCTCGCCGAGCGCGAGCGACTGCGCCAGGTTGAAGAGGCTCTCCTGATTGACGAGGCTCGCTCGCGCGCGGGACAGTTCACCTTCGGTGAGGCGCGGAAAGCGCTCGTAGAGCAGCGCCGCGACAACGCAGTTCAGCACGCCGTCGCCGAGAAACTCGAGTCGCTCGTTGTGGCCCGCCCCGTGGCTGCGATGGGTGAGCGCCTGGCGCAGCAGCCCTCGCTCATGAAAACGGTAGTCGATTGCGCGCTCGGTGGCTGAGAGATCCATCGGCCTTGCGTGGCCTCGCGCCGCGGGTCGATGCTATCGGACGGTGCTACTTGCCGTCCGTGGAGCTCGATGCGGCGAAGTCGATGCACGCGCTCACGTTCTGGAACAGTGGAATCTGCTGCGAGTAGTTGGCCGATACGGTGAAGCCGCCGTCTTGCCCCTTCTCGACCTCGAGATCCTTGCCCGTGATCACGTTGATGTCGTTGACCATCGCACGCTTGTCGAATGCGCTGCGGATCTCCGGCAGGCTCGCGTTCTTGAGCTCCGTATTGTTGGTGATCTCCTTCAGGGCGCTCTTCACCGTGAAGAACTGCAGATAGGCGGGCAACAGCCTGAAACCCAGCAAGACAAGCGCGCCGACCACGATGACCACGAATGCAAGACCGATGAACCCGATACCCTGCTGCCTATTCCTGTTGCGCATGCTGCCTCCCTAATTGATCCATCGGCCGATGCGCGACAAGTCGTCGAAGTTCCACCAGATGACGAACGCCTTGCCGACGATGTTGCGCTCCGGCACGAAGCCCCAGTAGCGACTGTCGCTGCTCGAATCGCGATTGTCGCCCATCATGAAGAAGTGCCCCGCGGGCACCTTGCAGCGAAAGCCGCCGTCATTGTAGACGCAAGCGTCGCGGTAGGCGAACTGCCGCACGCCCGCCAGCTGCACCGGTGGCACCTGCGGATTCACGATGACAGTGTGGTCGTGGCCGCCGAGGTCTTCCAGGTAGCGGTCCGCGGTCACGAGGGACAGGCTGCCCTCGACGTACGAATAGACGCCGTCCGGTTTCACGGGCACGGGCCGACCGTTCAGGATCAGACGCTTGTTGCGGTATTCCACCTCGTCGCCGGGCACGCCCACCACCCGCTTGATGTAATCGAGCGAGGGATCCTCGGGGTAGCGAAACACCATCACCTCGCCCCGCCTCGGCTCGTTGACGTCCCACACCTTCAGATTGACGACGGGCAGGCGAATACCGTAGGTGAACTTGTTGACGAGGATGAAATCGCCGATGAGGAGCGTCGGAATCATCGAGCCCGACGGAATCTTGAAGGGTTCCACCAGGAACGAGCGCAGCAGGAAGACGATCAGGATGACCGGGAAAAAGCTCTTCGCGTATTCGATCCACCACGGCTCCTTCCGGTCCGGTGCGCGGCGCTTCCCGAGAATCGCCGCGTCCAGCAGCCAGATGCCGCCCGTGAGGACGAGCAGCAGAAACATGACGAGCGCAAAGTTCATCGACTATCCGTTTTCTCGTTGAGAGCTCGCGCGAACGAGCGCTACTTGCCCTCGACCCGCAGGATCGCGAGGAACGCCTCCTGCGGAATCTCGACGCTGCCCACCTGCTTCATGCGCTTCTTGCCCGCCTTCTGTTTCTCGAGCAGCTTGCGCTTGCGCGTGATGTCGCCGCCGTAGCACTTCGCCAGCACGTTCTTGCGCAGCGCCTTCACGTTCTCGCGCGCGACGATGTGCGAACCGATCGCCGCCTGCACCGCGACGTCGAACATCTGGCGCGGGATCAGCTCGCGCATCTTGGCGGCAAGCTCGCGTCCGCGGTACTGCGCGCTCGCGCGATGGACGATCAGCGAGAGGGCGTCCACCTTCTCCGAGTTGATGAGGATGTCGAGCTTCACCAGATCCGAGGCGCGGTATTCCTTGAATTCGTAATCGAGCGAAGCGTATCCGCGCGAAACCGACTTGAGCTTGTCGAAGAAATCCATCACTACCTCGTTGAGCGGCAGCTCGTAGGTGAGCACCACCTGCCGCCCGATGTAGTGAAGATCCTTCTGCACGCCGCGCTTCTGGTTGCACAGCGTGATCACCGGACCCACATAGTCCTGCGGCACGATGATGGAGGCGGTGATGATCGGCTCGCGGATCTCGTCGATGCGCGCGGGATCGGGCATCTTCGACGGGTTCTCGATCTCCAGCAGCGAACCGTCGCGCAGCATCGCCTCGTACACCACGGTCGGCGCCGTGGTGATGAGGTCCATGTCGTACTCACGTTCGAGCCGCTCCTGCACGATCTCCATGTGCAGAAGACCGAGGAAGCCGCAGCGGAAGCCGAAGCCCAGCGCCTGACTCGTCTCGGGCTCGTACTGCAACGACGCATCGTTGAGATGCAGTTTCTCGAGCGCGTCGCGCAATGCCTCGTACTGGTTCGACTCCACCGGATAAAGACCGGCGAACACCTGCGGCTTGATCTCCTTGAAGCCCGGCAAGGCCTGTGCGGCGGGCTGCTCGGCCAGCGTCACCGTATCGCCCACCTGCGCCGCCTTGAGCTCCTTGATGCCGGCGATGATGAATCCGACCTCCCCCGCGGCGAGCTGCTCGCGCGTTTGCGACTTGGGCGTGAACACACCCACCTGCTCGCACAGGTAGGCCGCCTGGTTCGCCATGAGCCGGATGCGGTCCTTCGGCCTGAGCACGCCGTCGACCACGCGCACCAGCATCACCACACCGACGTAGTTGTCGAACCACGAATCGATGATGAGCGCCTTCAGCGCGGCGTCCTCCCGTCCGCGAGGCGCCGGCACGCGCGCGATGACCGCCTCGAGGATGTCCGGCACACCCTCGCCCGTCTTGGCGCTGCAACGCACCGCGTCCGCGGCGGGAATGCCGATGATGTCCTCGATTTCCGCGATCACGCGCTCCGGCTCCGCCGCCGGCAGGTCGATCTTGTTCAGGACCGGCACGACCTCGACCCCCTGCTCGATCGCCGTGTAGCAGTTCGCGACGGTCTGCGCCTCCACTCCCTGCGAGGCGTCGACTACGAGAAGCGCACCCTCGCAGGCCGCGAGCGAGCGCGAGACCTCGTAGGAGAAGTCGACGTGACCGGGCGTGTCGATGAGATTGAGCTGGTACGCCTCGCCGTCCTGCGCCGTGTAGCGCAGCGCCACCGTCTGGGCCTTGATGGTGATGCCACGTTCGCGCTCGAGATCCATCGAGTCCAGCACCTGCGCCTCCATCTCGCGGTCGGAGAGGCCGCCGCACAGCTGGATGATGCGGTCAGCGAGCGTCGACTTGCCGTGATCGATGTGGGCGATGATGGAGAAATTGCGGATGCGCTGCATGGGGCGACCGGCGCGGGCACACGAAAGGGGCACGGGAGAAGCGCCCCCGTCGCTGCGAAGCCCGTGATTCTAGCGGAATTTCCCGAGCCAGGCATTAAGTGCGGAAGCATCGAGCCGGTAGTGGCAGAGTTCTTCCGTGCCCGCCAGCAGCACCGGAACGCGCTCCCCGAAGCGGCTCTCGAGCGCGGGATCGTCGTCCACGTCCCGCACCTCGAATGCGAAGCCGCCCTCGCCCTGCAGCGAGCGCAACTGCGCGATCATCTCGTCGCACAAATGGCAGTAGCTGCGCGAGAGCACCGTAAGACGCGGCGTGCTATCCGCCATTCAGCTTCAAGGTCACGAAGATCTGCGACTCGCCGCGGCGAACCAGCAGCGCGACGGTCTTCCCCTTTTCCATCTGGCCGATGAGCTGATTGAACTGCTCGACGGATTTCACTTCCTGACTGCCGACCGACAGAATGACGTCGCCCTGCCGCAGGCCCGCCTTGGCCGCGGGTCCCTGCGCATCCTCCACGAACACGCCGCTCGCCGCACCCAGTTCCTTGCGCTGCTCGGCGGTCAAATCGGACAGACTCATGCCGTGCCGCTTGGAGGATTCGGGGATGGTCTTCTTCGCCGGCTTTTGCGCGAGCTTGTCGTCCTGCAGTTCGGCGACGACCACGTGCAGGTCCTTGCTCTGACCCTTGCGCCACACCTGCACGGTCGCCTTGGTTCCGGGCCGGGTGGCGCCCACCAGACGCGGCAGGTCGCCGGAGCTGTTTACCGGCTTGCCGTCGAACTTCATTATGACATCGGAGGCTTCGATGCCTCCCTTGTCGGCGGGCCCGCCCTTCTCCACCGAGTTCACGAGCGCGCCCTGCGGCTTTTCCATGCCGAAGGACTCGGCGAGCTCTTTCGTCACTTCCTGAATCACGACGCCGATGCGCCCGCGTGTCACCTTGCCCGACGTCTTGAGCTGGTTGGCGATATCCATCGCCACATCGATCGGGATGGCGAACGCGACTCCCATGTAGCCGCCGGTACGGCTGTAGATCTGTGAGTTGATGCCGACCACTTCGCCCCTCAGGTTGAACAGCGGTCCGCCCGAGTTGCCGGGATTGATGGCGACGTCCGTCTGGATGAACGGCACGAAGTTTTCCTGCGGCAGCGAGCGGCCCTTGGCGCTCACGATCCCGGCCGTGACGGAATTCTCAAAACCGAACGGCGAGCCGATCGCGACCACCCACTCGCCGACGCGCAGCTTGTTCGGATCCCCCATGTGCACTCTCGGCAGGTTCTGGGCATCGACCTTGATCAGCGCGACATCGGTGCGCTTGTCGAAACCGATCACCTTCGCTTTCAGCTCGCGCTTGTCGTTAAGCTTGACCGTAATCTCCTCCGCGCCGTCGACGACATGTGCGTTGGTGAGTATGTAGCCATCGTTGCTGATGAAAAATCCCGAACCTTGCGACCGCGTCTGCTGCTCGCGCGGCGGCATGTTGGGCGGCATGAAGCGCTTGAAGAACTCATACATCGGATCGTCTTCGGGAATGTTCGGCATCCCCGGCACGCCCTTGCTCGTCTGCGTGGTGCTGACGTTCACGACGGCGGGCCCGTGCTTGTCCACGAGGTCCGTGAAGTCGGGCAGTTGGGCCGCGGCCATGAGCGGCAGCAGAAATAGCCACAGGGCGAACAGTCTTCTCATAGAGCAGGTTCCTCGACATGTGCGACACGGCGCAGCCGCGCTTGGCCGCGCGCTACGCGATCGTGCCGCAAAACGCTTCGATGGAAAAGCAGCGGGCTTACTTGGCGGAAACAGACCGTCCGATCTGCACCACCGTGGCGCTGGGCGCTTCACCCAGGACCGTGACCATGTGGTCGGCGACAGGACGAGTGTAGATGTTGATGGCTCCTTGATGCGAGACACCGGACACCGGCCGCACATTCGCACTCAGCGGCTCGATGAAGATCGAGATGGCGGCAAGGCCGTCGGAATACACGATGTGCGAGACGGGCGTCGGCCGGCCCGGCAGCTTGCGCTTGGTTTCCATGATCTTGCGAAAGCCCGCCGGATAGCTGCCGACGATCCATCCCGAATCGGTAGCGGGCTCGGCGATGCCGGACGAGTCGCGCTTCCATCCCGGACCGTGCGCGTCGTGCTGGGGTTTGAGCGCTTCGCGGTCAACCTCGACGCCGACCGAAACCTGCGTGAACGCAAACTGTTCGACGGTTTCCCGGCGCTCGTTGATCATGCGCGCCTTGAGCAGAAGTCCGGTCGCGCTGTCGGCCCACAACTTGTGTCCGTAACGCAGTCCGTCCTTGGGATCGAGCACCAGCAGTTGCGCCTCGCGGCCGGCGACGCGCTCCTTGTCGCCGAGGCGGACCGTGTAGTAGTCGGTCAACGACGAGAGTTGTTCGGGCAGCAACGCGGGAAAGGGCTTGGAGCGCCGCTTGTCGACCCGAACCGTCTTGATTTCGGGATAGAAGCACAGCACCTCGTCGTCGGTGCGGATCACTTCCCGCGCCGGACCGTCGAGCACCTCCAGCTTTTCGAACTCGCGCGCGCCCTCTACGGCGTGCCAGATGCGCGATGTCTCGACCTGGTCGCCGTACTGATAAACGAAAGTCCCGGAGTAGTTGAGGCTGCGCGCAGCGTTCGCAACCTTCTCCAGCCAAGCCACGCCCGAGACCGGCGCGCCAGCTTCTGCAAACGCGAGTGATGAGCCCACGATCAGGCTCATCACCAGACTAACCGCAACCTTCATCGAGAGCCGTTGTTCGACACCTCGGACACGGTTCGGACGTAGGGTGCCACGCCCTGAATCTGTGTCGCCGGCGAATACTCCTGATGCGCGAAGAGATAATCCCGTACATGACCGTCCACTGCCACCGGCTGCAGCATCGCACCCGCCTGCGAACCGCCCTGCGCGGGCTGCGACAGCGAAGCAAGGTTCACTGCCGAAGGATCCGGTGCGAGAGGATTGTGGCCGAAGGCGAGCCATCCGACGATCGCGACCGCGGCGACCGAGGCCGCAGCCGAGAGCGCGTGCGCGCGAATGCGCGACACGAGATTACGCCGCGCCCGCGGCGCCAGAATGGTCGGCTCGTCCACCAGCCGCACTCCCACTCGGGAAACGAAATCACGCGACAGCAGGTACTCGTTGCGGAAGGCATCGCTGATCAGGTGATAGGCTTCCCAGTTCTGTCGGGCTTCCTGATCCTTGATCACTCGATCGATTACGAGATCGGCGTCTGACCCCTCGACTTCCCCATCCATAAGTGCCGAGACTCGTTCCACGATTACCACCTCTTATCTTTTGTCGTCCCCAGCAAGGGGCGAAGTTTCTCTGCGATCGCCTCGCGCGCGCGAAAGATGCGGGATCGAACGGTGCCGATGGGACAGTTCATGAAGGCCGCGATGTCCTCGTAGCTGAGCCCTTCGATCTCGCGCAGCGTGATCGCCGTACGAAGCTCCTCTGGCAGTTGCTGCATGGTATCGTTCACCGTCTGAGCGATTTCCTTGCTCAGAAGTTCAGCCTCGGGCGTGTTGACGTCGCGGAGCTGATCGCCGTCTTCAAAAGTTTCCGCGTCCTCACTGTCGAACTCCGTCGAGGTCGGCGCCCGCCGACCCATTGCGACCAGGTAGTTCTTGGCCGTGTTGATGCCGATCCGGTACAGCCACGTGTAAAACGCGCTGTCGCCCCGGAACGAGGGCAATGCCCGATACGCCTTGATGAAGGCCTCCTGGGTCACGTCCTCGATCTCGCCGGCGTCGCGGATGAACCGCGACAGCAGGCGTGCGAGCTTGCGCTGATATTTGACCACCAGCAGCTCGAACGCTTTCTTGTCACCACGCTGGGCGCGTTCGACCAATTGCTGGTCGATCTCGCGATCACCCATCAACTCCGTTCCTGAAGGATTTTTGTAGCCGAGATGCAGCTGAAGCTGCGAAAAGCTTTGGAGTATAACCTTCGGAACCGGATTATCAAAAACCGCCCGCACGTGACAACAACAGAGACTGCGCCGCGACGCAAAGAGTTCACGCCCGGCTCGGCGAAATTCGAACTCCGTTTGATCAAGATCAAGCTCGGGTAAGGCGAGCAGGGAATTCGGGTATGATTCCCGGGCCATGGAATCGCCTGTCCCAGAGCCCCGCCACTTCGACGCCGTCGTGGTCGGCAGCGGCCTGGCCGGGCTCAGCGTCGCGCTCCATCTTGCCGACCGCATGACGGTGTGCATCGTCACCAAGAGTCAGCTGCGCGAGGGCGCGAGCACCTGGGCCCAAGGGGGTATCGCGGCGGTGCTGGCGAAGGAGGATTCGCCGGAAGCCCATATCCACGACACGCTGATCGCGGGTGCGGGACTCTGCGACGAAGTCGTCACGCGGTTCGTGGTCGAGCACGCGCGCGAATCGATCGAGTGGCTGATCCAGCAGGGCGTGCCCTTCACGCGCGACGAAGCCAGCGACAGCGGTTTTCATCTCACGCGCGAAGGCGGCCACAGCTACCGGCGCGTCATCCACGCGGCGGATGCGACGGGCGCTGCGGTCCAGACCACGCTCGAAGGCAAGGTCAAGGCCCATCCGAACGTCACGGTGCTCGAACATCACACCGCGATCGATCTCGTCACCTCGCACCGGATCGGTCTTAGCGAGCCGCGCTGCCTCGGGCTCTACACGTTGGACCGGAAGGCAGACCACGTGGTCACCATCACCGCGCGCCACACCGTGCTCGCCGCCGGCGGCGCCGGGAAGGTGTACCTGTACACGACCAATCCCGACACGGCGAGCGGCGATGGCATCGCGATGGGTTGGCGCGCCGGCTGCCGTATCGCGAACATGGAATTCGTGCAGTTCCACCCGACGTGTCTGTATCACCCGCACGCGAAGTCGTTCCTGATCTCCGAGGCGGTGCGCGGCGAAGGCGGACTGCTCAAGCTGCCGGACGGCACCCGTTTCATGCCGGACCACGATCCCCGCGCGGAGCTCGCGCCGCGCGACATCGTGGCGCGCGCCATCGACTTCGAGATGAAAAAGCGCGGGCTCGACTGCGTCCACCTCGACATCAGCCACAAGAGCGCGGACTTCCTGAAGAGCCACTTCCCCACCATCTACGCACGCTGCCTCGAGCTCGGAATCGACATCACGCGCGAGCCGATGCCGGTCGTCCCCGCGGCTCATTACACCTGCGGCGGCATCGTCACCGATACCTGCGGCCGAACCGATCTGCCCAGCCTGTACGCTGTCGGAGAGATGGCCTGCACCGGATTGCACGGCGCCAACCGCCTGGCGAGCAACAGCCTGCTGGAGTGCCTCGTCTTCGGACGCTCGACTGCCGAATACATCCTCACCCAAGGGCAGCCCGCCTGCCACCAGCTGCCCGACTGGGACGAAAGCCGCGTCACCGATCCCGACGAAGAGGTCGTGATTGCCCACAACTGGGACGAGCTCAGGCGCTTCATGTGGGACTACGTCGGCATCGTGCGGACCAACAAGCGCCTCGAACGCGCGCAGCACCGCATCCGACTGCTGCAGGAGGAGATTCACGAGTACTACGCCAACTTTCGCGTGAGCAACGATCTGCTCGAGTTGCGCAACCTCGTGCAGACCGCCGATCTGATCGTCCGCTGCGCGCTCGCGCGGAAGGAAAGCCGCGGCCTGCACTACAGTCTCGACTATCCCGAGACGGCACCGGTCGCCTGCAATACGGTGCTCACGAAGGACGAATCCAGGATCCTGGTCGGCCTTGCAGGGGTCTGACCGGCCACCGCTCTAACCGTCTCGCGGCACCGCGCGCCGCCAGCGGAGCCAGACGCGCAGCGCGCGGAAGCTATCCTGGTCCACCGCATCCGGCAGGATCACCGCGGTGTGCGGGAGGTGGTGCCCTTCCACCTTGAAGTTGATCACGATGAGCCACGGTGCGACGAACGTGGTGCCCAGCACGGTGCCGGCAATGCGTCGCCCGGACCGCTCCGTGGCCTCGATCTCGAGTGTATCGGAGAGCTCGAGCAGCACGAACGACCGCGGACTCACGAGCCACGCGTAGCGACACAGGGTGAGCGCAAGGCTCGACGCCAGCATCGCCAGCACGGCCAGGCAGATGACGGTGGGCAGCCGACTCGCAACGAGACCCGCGGCGGCCAGGAGGTGCGCGCCCGTAAGGGCAGCGGCAAGGCGCCGGGACCGGCGAAGCCCGATCCGAAGCCGGGACGGCGTGGAGGTTCTCACGGCAGGCGATGCACGAGGAAAGGATCCGGCGGCTAACAAGAACCGGACCGGCGAAGGCCGCTCCGGTCGCGTTTTGTCGATAGAATGCGGCAGCATGGAACCAAGAATCCCGCCATCCACGGCCGCGACCGGATGGCTGACCGAGCTGGCCGCACGCGGCGCCACGATCGTCGATCATCGTGTCCAGCATTTCGGCGACCCGTCCGCGGAGCGACTCGCCGTCCGCGACGGCCTCGTCGTCTGCGATCTCTCTCATCTCGGCACGATCGCCGCCACCGGCGCCGACACCGAAACCTTCCTGCAGGGACAGCTCTCGAACGACATCCACCAGCTCGCACCTGACCGCGCGCAGTTCAGCAGCTACAGCACGCCCAAGGGACGCCTCCTGGCGAGCTTCCTCGCCTATCGGACTCCGACCGTCGTCCATCTGCAGCTGCCCCGGGAGCTGGTCGAACCGATCCGCAAGCGCCTCGCCATGTTCGTCCTGCGGTCGCAGGTGACGCTCGGCGATGCGAGCGATGCCCAGGTTCGGCTGGGCGCGGCCGGCGGCGGCGCCGAGGCGCTGATCGCCGCCACCGTGGGCAGCGCGCCGACAGCGACGCTGGCAGTCGCCCAGGCGGATGGCGCAACCACCATCCGCCTGCCCGGCGATCGGTTCGAGATCGTGGTGGCGCCCGAGCGAGCGGGTGAGCTCTGGCAGGCGCTGACCGCGCAGGCCCGGCCGGTGGGTGCTCCGGTGTGGGATTGGCTGGAAATCCAGGCCGGCATCCCCATCATCACCGCAGCCACCCAGGATGAGTTCGTCCTCCAGATGGTCAACCTCGACCTCGTGGGCGGCGTGAGCTTCCAGAAAGGCTGCTATACGGGGCAGGAGATCGTGGCGCGGACCCACTACCTCGGGCGGCTCAAGCGCAGGATGTATCTCGCCCACACGGACCCCGACACCCCGCCGGCTGCCGGAACCCAGCTCTACAGCCGCGATCTCGAAGGTCAGACGAGCGGCATGGTGGTGAGCGCCGCACCCGCGCCCGGCGGCGGGTTCGATCTCCTGGCCGTGATCCAGACGGCGAGCGCGGACGCCCACCCCATTCACCTCGGGACGCCGGACGGACCCGTCCTTCGCCTCGATCCGCTGCCGTATCCGGTGGCCTGAAGGGCGCTCCCGCGCGGCATGCCGAAGTTCGCCTACTACATCTACTACCGCGTCGTGCCTGGCGCCGCAGTCGCCGCGCGTGAACGGGTGCGCGCGGCCCAGGCGGACATTGCCACCGCGCTGCCCGTCCGCGCTCGGCTCCTCGAGAAGCACGAGGAACCGGACCTCTGGATGGAAGTCTACGAGGGCATCGACGATGCCGGAGCCTTCGAGCGTGCGCTGCTGGCTGCCGTCGAACGCCATGACCTTCACCGGCTCCTGCTTCCCGGCGCCTCGCGCAAGATCGAATGCTTCGTGGTGCCGCCTTGTGCCTGATCGTATTCGCCTGGCAGGCGCACCCTGATTTCCCGCTGGTGCTGGGCGCGAACCGGGACGAGTTCCTCGACCGGCCGACGCGGCCCGCGGCGTTCTGGCCGGAACAGCCGGACCTCCTCGCGGGTCGGGACCTCAAGGGGGGCGGCACCTGGCTCGGCATCACCCGCTCCGGCCGCATCGCGGCGGTCACCAACTATCGCCAGGGGACCGCCCCGCGCACCGACCTGCGCTCCCGCGGCCTCCTGGTCACCGGATTCCTGGCGGCGGACCGCTCGCCCGAAGCCCATCTGGCGATGGTCGCATCCGAACGCGACGCGTACGACGGCTTCAACCTGCTCGCCGGCGATGGGCGCGAACTGCACTACCTGTCGAATCGGGGCGGCGCGCCGCAACCGGTTGCCGCCGGCGTGCACGGGCTCAGCAACGCCCTGCTCGACACGCCGTGGCCCAAGGTCGAGCGGGCCAAAGCCGCACTCGCCACGCTGCTCGACCGCGACCGGGGCGCGCTCGTCGACGCGGTGCTGGCGCTGCTCACCGACCAGGTTCGACCGGCCGATCACGAGCTGCCCAGCACCGGGGTCAGCCGCGAATGGGAGCGCTGCCTGTCCCCCGTCTTCATCGCCTCGCCCGACTACGGCACGCGCTGCTCGACCGTGCTGCTGGTCGACCGGCACGGCCACGTCACCTTCGTCGAGCGCAGTTTCGACCACGCCAGCGGCAGCAGCACCGATGCCGTCTACGGCTTCGCGGCGTAACGCCGCATAGCAAGGCGCGCCGCAGCAGTATAATTCGCGCTCTTCGCTGCAAGGAGGACGGCGTGCAGAGCCGCTGGGACACCGACGAAGCTGCCCGCCACACGGACGCCCTGGCGCTGCGCTGCTATTCGTCGCGGCTCCTGGGAGCCGATCCGGCGCTCGTTCTCCACGGCGGCGGCAACACCTCGCTCAAACTCGGCGACACGCTGTTCGTCAAGGGCAGCGGCACCGATCTCGCCCGAGTCGAGCCTTCGGATTTCACGCCGCTGCGCCTTGCCGAGACCGTCGCGCTGCTCGAGGGCGCAGCGCTCGACTCGTCGCGGATGTACGCAAGGCTCGACGGCCTGGTCGCGCGCCGCCCGGCGCCGAAACCCTCGGTCGAGACCTTGCTGCACGCCGCGCTGCCCGCTCGCCACGTCGAGCACACCCACGCGGACGCCGTACTGGCGGTCGCCAACACCGAGCACGGCGAGCAGATCCTCGCGGATCTGTACGGCGATCTCGCGCCGACGGTTCCCTACCGACATTCCGGTTTCGATCTCGCCCAGGCGTGCGTGGAGTGCTGTCGCCGTCGCGGCACGGCTCGCACGATCGGTCTCGTGCTGCAGTTTCACGGGGTGGTCGCGTTCGCCGATGATGCGCGGACTTCCTACGAGAACATGATCCGTCTCGTGACCATGGCGGAGTCGTATCTCGACGCGCGCGGGGCGTGGTCGCTGCCGGTGGCGCGGATCTGCGCACCGCCCCCCGATCGCCTCGCGCTGGCCGGGCTGCGTGCGTCGATCTCGCGCGCTGCCGGCTTTCCGCTGGTGATGCAGGTCATGCGCGATCCGTTCGCGCTGTCTTTCGCGGCTCGCCCCGACTTGGCGCAGTTCTGCAACCAGGGACCGGCCACACCCCAGCATGCGATCTTCGGCCGCCGCGTGCCGCTGCTCGACCGCGACGTGCCGCGCTTCGTCGACCGCTATCGCGACTATTTGGCGGCGTCGCTCACGCCGGACGAAGCGGCACGGGTCGACGCGAGCCCGCGCATTGCCGTGCTGCCCGGTCTGGGCGTCTGCGCACTGGGGGTGAGCGCTGCATACGCCCGCATCGCCGCCGAGATATTTCGGCACGACATGGAGATCATGGTCCGCGCACAAGCGCACGATCGCTACCGTGCGGCCCCGGCGCCGCTCATGGCGCGCGCGGAGCTGGAGTACGGCGGCTTCGAAACACGCGAGCGCGAACTGGCCGACTCGGAATACCCGCTGCGCGGCCAGGTGGCGGCGATCACGGCCGCGGCACTGGAAGCGGCGCCGCGCCGCGTCGAGAGCCTGTTGCGGCAAGGATGCGCCGTCGCGATCGCGGGAGCGGCGCTGCCGGGCATCGCGGCGGACCCGGCAGTGCGGTGTTTTCCGGCGCCGCTCACGTGGGAAACCTTTCTCGACGAACTGGTCGTCGCGTTTGGTGGGCTCGACCTCCTCGTTACCGCCCGCGACGAGACGCGGCTCGTCGAGCAAAGCGCCTCGCTGCTCGCGCTCTCCCCCGTCGGGGGCCGCAACGAAGACGCGGGTGCGTCCACCCAGGCGATCGCATGACGCTCAAGGTGGAGACCCTGCGCTGGCGCGAGGGCGCGCTGGAGCTCGTCGACCAGCGACGGCTGCCGCTCGACTTCGCCTATGTGCGGTGCAGCTCGGCGGCACAGACGGCGGAGGCCATCCGTGACATGGTGGTGCGCGGGGCGCCTGCGATCGGGTGCGCCGCTGCCTACGGCCTCGCGGTCGAAGCGCTGCGCCTCGAGCACCTCGCGCCGGCGGAATTCTTCGCACAGATGGACGAGGCTGCGGCGCTGCTCGCGGCAAGTCGCCCGACCGCGGTGAACCTGTTCTGGGCCATCGCACGGATGCGCCGATGCGTCGAAACCGCCCGCCCGGCCGCGGCGCCCTCCGCGATCGCCGCCGCGCTGCTCGGGCAGGCGCACGCGATCCGCGACGAGGACATCGCGGCCAACCGCGCGCTCGGCGCTCACGGTGCCGCGCTCATCGAAGACGGCGCGCGGGTGCTCACCCATTGCAACGCCGGTGCGCTCGCCACGGCGGGGCACGGCACGGCGCTGGGCGTGATCCGCTCGGCAGTGGAAGGCGGCAAGCGCGTGCGCGTCTTCGTCGACGAAACGCGCCCGTTCCTGCAGGGTGCGCGGCTCACCGCGTGGGAGCTGCTCGAAGACGGCATCCCCGCCACCCTGATCGCGGACGTAGCCGCTGGCTACCTCATGCGCTGCGGCGAGATCGATGCGGTGATCGTCGGCACCGACCGGGTCGCGGCCAACGGCGATGTCGCGAACAAGATCGGCACCTATCCGCTCGCGGTGCTCGCGCGCCGGCACGGCATCCCGTTCTATGTCGCGTGTCCGATCTCGACCCTGGATCTCGAGCTCGCGAGCGGCGAGCAGATCCCGATCGAGGAGCGCTCCGCCTCCGAAGTCACGGGCTTCGGTGACGTGCGCTGGGCGCCGCCGCGGATCGCCGTGCGCAATCCCGCTTTCGATGTCACCCCCGCGGACCTCGTCACCGCGCTCATCACCGAGCGCGGCGTGATCGAGCACCCGGACGAAGCGCGCATCCGTGCATTCGCCCGGCAGGAATGAAACGGGCCGGACAGAGTCCGGCCCGGATCCGTTGGCGGCGGGTACGGCTTACAGCACGACGCCGCCCGAGGCCTCGATCGCCACCCCCGTGATGTAGCCCGCCTCGTCGGAGGCGAGGAAGGCGAAGGTGCTGGCCATCTCCTCGGGTTTGCCCAGCCGGCGCAGCGGGATGCCGGACTCGATCTTCTTGATCACTTCCTCCGGCATGGCGCGGACCATCTCGGTGCCGATGAAGCCCGGGCACACCGCCACGGCGCGGATGTTGTTCTTGCCGAGTTCCTTGGCCCAGGTCTTGGTCATGCCGATCACGCCGAACTTGGTCGCGGCATAGTTGGTCTGGCCGAAGTTGCCGTAGAGGCCGACCACCGACGAGGTCGTGAGGATCACGCCGGAGTTCTGCGCGAGCATGATGTCCGTCACCGCCTTCGTGCAGCGCCACACACCCTTGAGGTTGATGTCGATGACGCGGTCCCACTGCTCCTCGGTCATCTTCTTCATGGTCGAGTCCATGGTGATGCCGGCGTTGTTCACGAGCACGTCGACGCGGCCCCAGGCCTTCATCACGGCGTCGACCGCCGCCTTGATGTCGGCGTCGCTGGTGACGTTGACGACGGCGCCCATGGCCTGCCCGCCCGCCGCCTTGATCTCGCCCACCACCGCGTCCACTTCGTTCTGCTTGAGATCGCAGACCACGACCTTGGCGCCTTCCTGGCCGAACTTGAGCGCGGTGGCTTTGCCGATGCCGTTCGCCGCGCCGGTGATGATGGAAACCTTATCCTTGAGCCGCATTTGTCCACTCCATTTGGTTTAAGTGTTGAAGAAGCCGCCGGCCCTCTCGCGGGCCGCGGGTGACGCTCTTGGTGTGCTTCGGATGCTTCGCTGCGCGTGCAGGATCAGCTTGCTCGCGCCGCCCCGGACGCAGCCGCCTGCATGGCCGCGGCCGGCGCAACGATCTCGACCCGGGTGCCGATTGGCACGCGCTCGAAGAGATCGATGATGTCGATGTTGCGCATCCGCACGCAGCCCTTCGATCCGGGCTGCCCGAGGGGAATGTCGTCGGGCGTGCCGTGAATATAGATGAAGCGGCGCATGGTATCCACATCCCCCAGCCGGTTGAATCCGGGCTCGCGGCCCGACAGCCAGAGGATGCGCGTGAGTATCCAGTCGCGGCCGGGGAAGCGGGCGTCGAGCTCGGGGCCGTACACCTCGCCGGTGGGACGGCGCTGGACGAAGACCGCACCCGGCGGCTCGCCGGCGCCGATCTTGGCGCGGATGACGTGGTGCCCGCGCGGCGTGCAGTAGCTGCCGTACTTCTCGCCGACCCCGCGTGCACCCGTCGACACCACATAGCGGCGCAGGACCTCGCCGCGGTCATCCCGCAGCTCGAGCGTCTGGGTGGGCACGTCGATCCTGATCGTTGCCATGTGTGCGGTCAGGCAAGCGCCCGCCTCGCGGCGAAAAAACGTGAGAGCAGCGCGCCGCAGTCCTCGGCGAGAACGCCCGCGGTGACGCACGCGTGGTGATTCAGGCGCTCGTTCGCGAAGAGATCGACCACGCTGCCGCAGGCCCCGGTCTTCGGGTCGCGAGCGCCGAACACGAGTCGGGCGATGCGCGCGTGCAGGATCGCGCCGGCGCACATCGCGCAGGGCTCCAGAGTGACATACAGCGTGCAGCCGCTGAGCCGATAGTTGCGAAGGTGTGCCGCAGCCGCGCGCAGCGCCCGCACCTCCGCGTGCCCGGTCGGGTCGGCAGCGCCGATCGGCGCGTTGAACCCGCGCCCGATGATCTGCCCCTCCTGCACGACCACCGCGCCCACCGGCACCTCGCCGTGCATTTCACCCTCCGCGGCAAGCGCCAGGGCTTCACGCATGAAGAAGGTGTCCGAATCCAGAAGCGGGTTCATTGCGACGACGACCATGGAGGAGCGCATTGTGGGGATTGGCTCCGGCATAAGCAAGGCGCAGGCGCTCGGGACAGCGCATTGGAGCGGGAAGCCGGCACCTTTCCAAAGATTCGGCGCTAGAATTCGAGTAAGAACAGCGCCGGACGCTCGGCGCCACAGAAGGAGGGGACATGATCTTCGCACCTCGCGGCGTTTGGTCCACCCTTTCCACGCAGATCGTCCGTGTGATCGCCCCGCCCTTGCTGTTCGCCGCAGCGCTCTTGCCACTCGCGGGCGCGGCCGCCCCTGCGGCGGCTGGGACCCCGCGCCAGCTCAGTCTCGATAACAAGCCCTGGAAGGGCGATTTCGACCAGATGCTGGAGCGGCGCATCATCCGCGTGCTGGTTCCCTACAGCCGCACGCTCTACTTCAACGACAAGGGGCATGAGCGCGGCATCACCGCCGAGAACGTGCGCGATTTCGAGCGCTATCTGAACAAGAAGCACGCCAAGGAGCTCGGCAAGCGGCCCCTCACGGTCTACATCATCCCGGCCACGCGGGACAAGCTGCTGCCGTCCCTGAACGATGGTCTCGGCGATATCGCGGCCGGCAACCTGACCGTCACCGAGGAGCGGCTCAAGGTCGTCGACTTCGCCGCGCCGGACGACCGCAAGCCGGTGCGTGAGCTGATCGTGACCGGGCCCAAGTCGCCCGAGCTGAAGACGCTCGACGATCTTTCCGGAAAGACCGTTCACGTACGACCCACCAGCAGCTATGCCGAAAGCCTTGCCACGCTCAACGAAAGGTTCAAGGCGGCCGGCAAGGCTCCGGTGTAGGTCGCCGCGCTTCCCGACGCGCTCGAAGACGAAGACGCGCTGGAGATGCTGAATGCGGGGCTGCTCGAGATTATCGTGATCGACGAATGGAAGGGACGCATGTGGGCGCAGGTTCTGCCGCAGATCAAGATGCGGGAAGACCTGGTGCTGCGCACCGAGGGCGTCATCGGCTGGGCGATCCGCAAGGACAGCCCACAGCTCGAGGCTGCCATCCTGGATTTCTACGTGAACTACGGCAAGAAGCAGGGCGTGATCGACTATCGCATGGCGCAGTACCACAAGCGCGTGAAGCAGATCCACAACAACGCGAACGATGCGGAGCAGAAGCGCTTCCAGGATACGATCGCGCTCTTTCGGAAATACGGCCAGCAATACGGCTTCGACCCGGTGATGCTGGCGGCCCAGGGTTTCCAGGAGTCGCAGCTCAAGCAAAGCGCGAAGAGCCATGTCGGCGCGATCGGCGTCATGCAGATCATGCCGGCCACCGGCAAGGAGCTCAAGGTGGGCGACATCAAGCAGATCGAGCCGAACATCCACGGCGGCGCGAAGTACATGGACCAGCTGATGACCAGGTACTTCCCGGATGCGAAGTTCTCCGAGAACAACCGCACGCTCTTCGCGTTCGCCTCCTACAACGCCGGGGCGGGCAACATCTCGAAGATGCGCAAGGAGGCCGAGAAGCGCGGGCTCGATCAGGACAAGTGGTTCAACAACGTCGAGGTCATCACGGCCGAGCGGATCGGGATGGAAACGACGACGTACGTGCGCAACATCTACAAGTACTACGTCGCCTACAAGCTCACCATGGAGGCGCAGGAGGCGCAGCGTGGGGCACGGGATAGCGTCGCACCGACTTCCAAGTGACCAGCCGCAGCACCCTGACCGCGACCCCGTAGCAGCCGAGCCCGGATGCCACGGGATCGGCTAGCTACCGTATCGCCGCAGCTTTCGGGCTGCGGATAGCTGTCTCACACGCATTGAGGAGACACACATGGCGAAGCAGAGCAAGCCGAATTTCCTGATCCTCTGGGGCGACGATGTCGGCCAGTCCAAC
>JBDHRV010000001.1:0-103036 GCA_039807745.1 Burkholderiales bacterium | reverse complement strand
ATGTCGCAACGCTCATCGCGATGGCTGCGCGCCGCCCTGCGCATCAGAACTGGGCGCGCAGGCCGACCAGGAACGATCGCCCCGGCTGCGGTGCATACGCCCTGGTGTAGGACGTCGCAAACCGGATGTCCTGGTCCAGCAGATTCCTGCCGGCGACGTACAGCGTCACAGGACCGAACGCATCGCCTGCCAGGGTGTAGCTCACTTCGGCGTCGAGCCGCACATAGCCCGGGGTCTCGGTTTCGAGCGGCGCGACCCGGGTCTGGCGAGCAGCACCCAGCATGAGGAAATACGCACCCCACGGCCCGCGCTTCGCGTTCGCATCGAAGCCGAGCCGACCCGGACCGATGCGCGGCGCGTTCTCGCTGCCGATGGTGGCATGGGTGACATCGCCGAATGCGCGCAGCACGAGTGGCGCAATCGGCCGATAGCTGACCTGACCCTCGAGCCCCTGGAACTCCGCGCTGCTCGCCTGGGTGAACTGCTGCAGCCGCAACGCGCCGTCGGGGTCGACCTCGCCTTCTTCGTTCACCCGGACCGGCTGCCCGTTCGGCCCCGGCACGAAGGCGCCGAAGATGTAGTCGCTGAAATAGGTGCAGTAGGCCGTTGCGCTCCATTGCCAGGGTCCCGAGACCTTGCGCAACGTGAGCTCGACGTTGTTCGCGGTCTCGGTTTTCAAACGCTCGTCGCCGACATCGAAGGTGCCGGTAGCGGCATGCGGACCGTCCGGATAGAGCTCCTCGATCTGCGGGGCGCGCTGGTTGCGGGAGAGCGTCAGCGCCGCGTTGTAGCCGTCCGCGAACTTCCACAGCGCGCCCCCGGAAATGCCAAACGGCGAGAAGCTGCGCGCTTCGATCGCGCTATCGGCGTTCGGCTTGTACTCGACGATGTCGAGCCGGGTGCCGAGATCGAGTCGCCAGTGCGCGTCGAGGTCGTACTGCTCGACCACGAACACGCCGGTGCCCTGCTGGTTGACCGGCTGGATGAAGGATTCCTCGCCGATCGCGGAGAAGTCCCGGTAAAGGTATTGCAATCCGACCACGCCGTCGAAGCCCGCGATCGGCTGATGACGGGTCTCCACGCGCCCTTCGTAGGCCTTGTTCCGGAACGTGGTCGCCACGTCGCCGGTGGCCTCTACCTCGTTATGGCGGTAGTCGTTGTACTGGAACTTGAGGCGCCCGTCGCGCAGCCCCGGCAGCGGATCGTCGATTGCGCCCGCAAGCTCGTAGCGGCCCTGATTGAGGTCGATGGAAGCGAATTCGGCCCCGGGTAAGCCGTAGCGGCTGTTGAGAACGTTCGCGTTCACGCCGAGATAGCCGCGTTCGCCGACGTAGGACACCCCGCCCGATCCGAAGCCGCTCCGCGTAAAGCTGTTCGGCAGAGTGCCGCGGCCGGAAAACGGATCGCCCTGGATCACCGGGCCGGGGATGCTGTAGTCGCTCGTGTTGCGAACGAAGCCGTTCAAGTTGAACTGGAACGGCCCGTTGCCGCCTTCGGCGCGCGCGCGATATCCGATTTCGTTGTTGACGCTCTGCGTGACGAACTCGCCGAGCCCCTTGAGCCCCTCGACGCGGCGCGAAGGGATCGCGTTCGACACGACGTTCACCACGCCGCCGACCGCGCCGCCGTAGAGAATCGTGGCGGGGCCGCGCAATACCTCGATCTGCTGCGCGCTGAACGGGTCGGCGGTCACCTGATGGTCGGGGCTGATGGTCGACACGTCGCTCACCCCGAGCCCGTTGTTCAGCACCTGCACGCGCGCGCCGTCGAGGCCGCGAATGATGGGCCGCCCCGACCCGGCGGCGAAACCGCTCGACTGCACGCCGAGTTCGGTGTCGAGCGTGTCGCCGAGGTTGGTGGTCTGATTGCGTCGGAGGTTATCACCGCGCAGCACGGTCGCGGGTTGCGTCATCTCGAGCGCGGTCCGGCCCTCAAACGGCTGCGAGGTGACGATGACGGGGGCGAGGGTTTCGTCCTTGGCGAGCTCGGCGGCCAGCGTGGCGGGCGCGCCCACGCCGGCCAGGGCGGCGGCGATGAAAGTCTTGTGCAACATGGCTCTCGATCCTGATCGAATGCGCCATGCGGACGGCAGGACACCCCCGCATGGCAACGCATTGGAGACGCGGGCCTTGCGGCCCGGCACGGACGCGATCAGGCGCGGGCTGGCGGTGCCCGGCTGTGGAAGGAGTGGAGCGGGTGCGGCGTGAACGCCGTGACGAAGTGTGGCAGTGGGACCGGGACGCCGAACGTGACCGTACACAATACGGTCGAGCCCGGCAGTTCGCCGTCGAGCGCGGCATGGACGACACCCAGATCGCAGCCCTGCATCGGCGGGGTGTGTCCGTCACCCGCGGCGTAGGGGTCGGCAACGATGCCGAAGTGGCTGTAGACGTGCTGCAGGGCGCCGTGCTGCGCGAACACCAGCACGTACAGCAGCCCGAGTCGGAGCAGCAGGGCTTGCGAGCTAAGCAGGCGCGTTCGCATCATGCCGTCACCAGAACGCCGCTCCGGCGATCATTGTCCTGCTGCTCGCACCGCGTCTTCCGCCCTGCGGTCGAGCGTTCGGCCCAGGGCGCACGCGACCGCGCCCACCGAGTCCATGAGCGATGCGAGCTCCTGCGGCGTGAGCGCCTGGTCGGCGTCGCACCACGCCTGGCACGGGTTCGGATGCATCTCCACCAGCAAGCCGTCGGCGCCGGCCGCGATCGCGGCATGCGCGAGCGCGGGCACGAGCCAGGCTTTGCCGCCGGCGTGCGAGGGATCGACGATCACGGGCAGATGCGTCTCGCGCTTGAGCATCGGGATCGCGGTCACGTCGAGCACGTTGCGATACGCGGTTTCGAAGGTGCGGATGCCGCGCTCGCAGAAGATGATGTCGTGGTTGCCGCCGGCCGCGACGTACTCGGCGGCCATCAGCCATTCCGAGATCGTGGCCGACATGCCGCGCTTCAGGATCACCGGCTTGTTCACGCCGCCGACCGCCTTCAGCAGATCAAAGTTCTGCATGTTGCGGGTGCCGATCTGGATCACGTCGACGTCGTACTCGAGGAAGGTGTCGAGCATGCGCACGTCCATGAGCTCGGTGACGATCGGCAGTCCGAGCTTGTCGGCCGCCGCGCGGAACATCTGCAGCCCCTCGGTCCCCCGGCCCTGGAAGGCGTAGGGACTGGTACGCGGCTTGAAGGCGCCGCCGCGCATGAGCCGGCAGCCGGCGGCCGCCACCTGTGCGGCCGCAAGGTCCATCTGCGCCGGCGTTTCAACGGAACACGGGCCGGCGATGATCTGCACCGCGGTCCCGCCGATGGGGATGCCGTGCACGCGAACCGTGCTGTCCTGCGGGTGCCACTCGCGCGCGACGATCTTGTACGGCTTCAACACGTGGATCGCCTGCTCGACGCCCGCCATGGTGGAGAAGGCTTCTTCCGGCAGCGCGCGCTCATCGCCGATGGCGCCGATCACGACCCGCTCGGTGCCGCGCGACACATTCACGTCGAGCCCGAAGTCGCGGATCTTGTGGATCACGGCCTCGATCGCGCTCTCGCCCGCGTTCAGATTCATGACGATGATCATGCCGCACTTCCTTCCATGGGCGCCGGGACCGCCGGTGATGCCTGAGGTCTACCCGCCAAACGCGCGCTCGCGCCGTTCGCGACGCTCCTGAGCTTCCACCGACAGCGTTGCCGTGGGCCGCGCGATCAGCCGCGCCAGACCGATCGGCTCACCGGTCTCGTCGCAGTACCCGTAGCGGCGATCGGCGATGCGCTCCAGCGCCTGGTCGATCTTTCGCAGCAGCTTGCGCTCACGCTCGCGGGCGCGCAACTCGATGGCCTGCTCCTCCTCGCGCGTCGCGCGGTCGGCGGGGTCAGCCGCGGTCACGGTCTCCTTCAGGTGCTCGGCGGTCTCCGACTGGTTGGCCGCGATCTCGGCCTTGAGCTCGAGCAGGCGCTCGCGAAAGAACGCGAGCTGTCGGTCGTTCATGTAATCGGCCGCTTCCATGCGCAGAAGCTCTGCCTGGGTCAAGGAAGTCTCTTGATTTACGCCGCTCAATACGCTCATGTCGGGCCTCGATTCGATTCATTGGGGTGCCTGGGTGTCGCAGGGCACGCTCCCGGCAACACTCTACGGTTCGGTGTCTGCGGTATCCACCGCCGGCGCCCGCGCCGCGTCGATGAACTGGGTGATGACATCTTCCACGAACCCGGGCTCGATGTCGCGGACGATGAACACGAGCCGTGTCCGCCGGTCGTCGTCGGGCCACGCGTCGAGCTTGGCGAGCGGATAGAGCAAGGTCTGCACCGACTGCATCACGATCGGCTGCGCCTGCCCTTCCAGGTTGAGAATCCCCTTGACGCGCAGCAGGTCTTCGCCGCGAAACGAAAGCAGCATCTCCATCGCGGCGACGAGCCCGGTCCAGGGGATGGGCTGATCGAAGCTCAGCGTGAACGAGTGAATGCTCGCGTCATGTCCCGGCAGCCGTTCCGCCGGCTGGGCCGGCAGCACGGAAGCACGGCTGACCGGTCGATAGGCGGACGCGGCGAGCCAGCGGGCAACGTCCGGGATCTTGCGCGAGGGGTCGAAGAGCCCGGCGTTCAGGAGCAGCGCCGCATCGATGCGGCCATGCTCGGAGCGGTAGATCGGTGCGCCGGGATTGAGCTCGCGCAAACGCGCCTCGAGACGGTCGAGATCCGGGGGCTGCGCCGCGTCGCATTTCGTGAGCACGATGCGGTCGGCCACCGCAGCCTGCTTGACCGACTCGAAATGGCGGTCGAGCTCGCGCATCCCGAGCACGCCGTCCACGGTGGTGACCACCCCATCCAGCCGGTAGTGCTGGGCGACGATCGGATCGGACGTGAGACTTTGCAGGATCGGCGCGGGATCGGCGAGCCCGGTCGTTTCGATCAGCACCCGATCGAACTTCGGGATGCCGTCGCGACCGCGCTTGAACAGCAGATCGCGCAGGGTGTCGGTGAGCTCGCCGCGCACCGTGCAGCACAGGCAGCCGCCCTCGAGCAGCACGACATCCGGCTTGGCGCTGCGCACGAGATGATGATCGAGGCCGATGGATCCGACCTCGTTCACGAGCACGGCGCTGTCGGCGAGCGCCGTCTGGCGCAGCGCCTGGTTGAGCAGCGTCGTCTTGCCGCTGCCGAGAAAGCCCGTGAGTAGCGACACCGGAATCAAAGTGCGCCCAGCGGTCGACTCGGTCATGGCACCCTCTTGCGCTCGCGCCGCCGCGCCCCGCCGCAGACACTGCACAGCCCCTTGATGGTGACTTCCAGCGATTGCGGCGCGTAGCCGGCCGGCAGGCGCGGCCGGATATCCGGCGCGAGATCCTCCAGGCAGATCACCTCTCCGCAGGCGGTGCAATGGAAATGCGCATGCTGACGCTCGTGCGCGGCCGGCACCGCATTGAAGCGCCACACGCGGTCGTCCGCCGAAATCTTGTGCGCGAGGTTCTGGTCCGTCAGCCACTCGAGCACGCGGTACACCGTGACGCGATCGATGGCGAGCGACGCGTCGAGACCATCCTCGATCTCGCGGTGGGCCAGCGCGCGCGGCGCCGCCAGCAGCAGCGACAGGATCTCCACGCGCGCAGCCGTGATCCGCTCACCGGTCGAACGGATCAGGTCTTCCGCTGTTTTTCTGGGCACGCGCACGCGATTGCAGCCAAGAGTCAAACCGGCAATTGGAACACGAAGCGTTCTTCGAAGCAACTGAGTTGCAGCGACCGCCCCGCTACGTGCGGGCGATATGTGACATCAGGTGGGATTGAACAGCGAGGATGCCGGAGCGATCGAGTCGGCTGCCACGAGCGTGGCCGAAACTGCGCCGTCGCTCCAATCTGGCGAGAGCCGGTTCCAGATGACCGGGAGCGAGGCGGGGGAGCGCGCGGCGGGACGCCGCTGCGATTCTAGTTGTAACCCAGCACCACGCTCGCGGCGATCTCGTCGCGCTCGTTCACGGGCTTGCGATCCGTCAGGTCGGCGTGGCCGAGCGACTTGCCATCGTGCTGCGAGTCCTTCAGCCCCTGGTCGAACGGGGCAGGCGTGCGCGAATTGCCACGCTCGGTGAAGATGCGATATCTGATGCGAGACATTTCTAGAAACCTCCAGCGTTGTCATAAGGGCATCCAACCATGAGCAAGCGCTGTGCCCGTGCTCTTGCGCGTATACCCGCGCGCGCCGCAGCACCATGGCATTCGCCGTCCCTGGCTCAGCTCCTGCGTTTGGCGCGGGGGTGGGATGCGTCGTAGGCTTTCGCGAGGTACTGGAAATCGAGATGCGTGTAGACCTGTGTGGTCGTGATGCTGGAATGGCCCAGCAGCTCCTGCACGGCGCGCAGATCGCCGCTCGACTGCAGCAGGTGCGATGCGAACGAATGCCGCAGCATGTGCGGATGCACGCGCGGCGCAAGCCCCTGCTTCAAGGCCCAGCGGTGCAGCCGCGTCTGCACGGTGCGCGGCGCGAGCGGCGTGCCGGCGCGGTCGATGAACAGCGCGCGCGAGTCGCTCTTCGCCCACTGTTCGCGCGCCGGGAACCATGCCCGGATCGCCGCCAGCGCCGCCGCGCCGACAGGCACGATGCGGGTCTTGCGTCCCTTGCCGATCACTTCCACCATGCCCTGCGCGAAATCCAGACGTGCGAGTTCGAGCCCGACGAGCTCCGACAGCCGCAAGCCGGAGGAATAGAACAGCTCGAACATCGCGCGATCGCGCAGCTCGAGCGGCGTCGTCGCGCTCGCCTCGAGCAGCTGCCGTGCTTCATCGGGCGAAAGCGCGCGCGGCAGATTGCGCGGCGCTTTCGGCGCCCGCACGCCGAGACACGGGTTCACCGCGAATCCGTGATCGCGTGCGAGATAGCGGTAGAACGCGCGCCACGAAGACAGCACCCGCGCTAGGCTGCGACCGCCCAGACCCTTGCCGTGCAGGTCGGCGACGAACCGCCGCACGTGGTGCGGCCGCACGTCCACGAGACACAGAGACAGAGCGCCGGTGCGCGCGAGGAGCAGGCGTATGTCGCGCAGATAGTTGACGCGTGTGAGCGAACTCAAGCGCCGTTCGTGGTCGAGGTGGGACACGAACCCCTGCAGGAATCTCTCGGCTTCGAGCGCGCCCGAGGCGGGCTCAACGCTCTCGGGGGTGGGGGCGCTCACCACGCCGCCTTCGCACGCATCACGCGCCGGCGCGCACCCGCTGCATGGCCGCGGCCGCCGTCTCCGCCAGCCGCTTGAGATAGAGCGTACCCATCTCGGGATAGAAGCGCTGCGGATCCTCGCTCGCCAGCACCAGCAGCCCGCTGACCACCGTGCCCTTGAGCGCAACGTAGGCGAACGAGCGCAGCCGGGCGCCGTCCTCGCCGAACCACGCGGCCGTGTCGAACATCGCATGACCGATGCAATAGGCTCCCGCCAGGCTCTCGGTGAACATGCGCACCTCCTCGCCAGCGTCGCGAAACTCCTCGCGCTCGCCGTGCTCTGCCGGCCACAGCCTGAGCGCTACGTGCGGCACGGCGAAATCCTCGCGCAGATGAAAGTACAGATCGTGCAGCACGGCATCGAAATCCCGTGCACCAATGAGTGCGACCGTCAGGCGGTGCAGGCGCTCGCCGATGGCATCGTTCTCCTCGCCGAAGTCGATCAGCTCCTTCAACTTGGATTCCAGCGCCCGGTTCTTCTCGCGCAGCGTGAGGATCTGGCGCTCGGAGATTGGAATGGCGCGACCACCGTGCGGGTGCGGAATGTAGATGTCGGCTAGCAGATCCGCATATTCCTCGAAGAACTCGTGATGTTCCCGGAGGTACGCGGCGACCTGTTCTGACTTCATGCGGGACTCTCTTGCGTGCGAGTGCGGGTTGGATCGGAATTTAACACAGGAGGGCAATCTTTGCCGTAAAACAGCAGATTACAGCTTCGATCTTAGAGTATTGGATTAAGTATTGCCGGGAACCGGGTCAAAGCTCGATTTCGCCCTCGAACACCGTGCGGGCGGGCCCTGTCATCAGCACCGGTGCGGCATCGCCCGCCCACGCGACGACGAGCTCGCCACCGCGCGTGCCCACCCGCACCGGCGAGTCGAGGAGACCTCGCGAAATGCCTGCCACCCCTGCCGCGCAGGCACCGGTACCGCAGGCGAGCGTCTCGCCAGCGCCGCGTTCGAAGACGCGCAACCGGATCCGATGGCGATCCACCACCTGCATGAAGCCGGCATTCACCCGCTGCGGAAACAGAGGGTGCGATTCGAGCCGTGGCCCGTCGCTCTCGACCGGCGCCGTGTCGACGTCGGCCACCAGTTCGACCGCGTGCGGATTGCCCATCGACAGCACGCTCACCTCGACCTCGCGCTGCGGCAGCGGGATCCGGTAGGTGAGCGCCTGCGCCGCGGCGAGGAACGGTACGCGGGCGGGCTCGAAGATGGGGGCACCCATGTCCACGGTGACGTCCCCGTCGTCTTCGAGGCGCGGCGTGATGATGCCCGCGCCGGTTTCGACGCGGATCGTGCGCTTCGCGGTGAGCCCCTTGTCGCGCACGAAGCGCACGAAGCAGCGGGCACCGTTGCCGCACTGCGCGGCCTCGCCGCCATCGGCGTTGAAGATGCGATAGAAGAAGTCCGTATCGGGGCGACGCGGTGCCTCGACCTGCAGGACCTGATCGCAGCCGACACCGAAATGCCGGTCGGCCAGGCGGCGCAGCTGGTCGCGCGTGAGATCGACCGGCCGTGCCGTCGCGTCGATCACCACGAAGTCATTGCCGAGCCCTTCCATCTTCGTGAATTTCAGTCGCATGACCTTCGGATCCGTCGCTCACTGCATGATACGGCCATAGGCGATCAGGTGCCGGTCGCTCGCGACCTCGACCCGCATCCCCGACAGTCCCGCGGCTGCGAGCTGCGATCTCACCTCCTCGGGCCGAAACGCGGCGAGCAGGGAATTGAGGAAATCGCGGCGCAGCACCTCGGGGGCGTCCCCGGCATGCAGATCCACCAGAGCCGCCGCCGCGTCCCGCGACGGCGGGCGCAGCAGATCCATCACGAACACTGCCGCCGCGGCAGCCGCGCCTGTGCGCACCGCGTCCCACAGGACGAGCGGGTCGGCGAGATGATGCAGCAGACTGTTGCTGATCACCGCGGCGTACGCCGAGCCGCCCAGGTCCTCCGCCGGCAGCCGCCGGTGCAGCAGGCGGACGCGCCGAGTCAGTCCCGCCGCGGCGACCGCTTGGCGACCGAGCGCGAGCATCGCCTCTGCACCGTCGACACCCGTAACCTGCGCCTGCGGGTAGGCGCGCGCGAAGCGCAGCGTTACGTCCGCCGGACCGCAGCCGAGATCGAGCACCGCGCCCCCGCCGAAGTCGGGAAAGCACCGCCGAAAGCGTGCGACGAAGGCGTCGTGCGGCGCGCTGAAGTCGGCGCACGCGTAGGCGAGCGCCTGGGCGGGCTCGTCCATCAGTTCCGGTTCCGGTACTCGGTCCATCACGACGGGGCCGCGGCAGGAGCGGCGCGCTGGTAGGGGTCCGGCTCGCCGGCGGGGCGGGTCTTGAAGCGCTTGTGCAGCCAATGGTATTGCTCGGGCATTTCGAGGATGCGTGCCTCGATGAACGCGTTCATCCGGCGCGTGTCGGCCTCGGGGTCGGCGCTGGGGAAATCGGGAAGCGGCGGCAGAATGCGGGCGACGTAGCCGGCGCGCCCCGGACGCTGCGCCACGACAAGCGGGAGCACCTGCGCCCGCGTGACCCGTGCGATCACCGACAACCCCGTGGTGGTCGCGGCCGGAACGCCGAAGAACGGGACGAAGATCGAGTGCGGTGCGCCGAAGTCCATGTCGGGCGAATACAGGAACGGCAGTCCCTCTTTCATCGCCTGCAGGACGGGCAGCAGCCCCTCGTGCCGCGCGAACAGCACCGCGTTGCCGAAGCGGTTGCGGCCGCGCGCGAGTATCCCGTCGGCAATGCTGTTGCTCTGGCGCGCGTACATGCCGCAGGCGCGGTGCTCGGTCCCGAGCCGCGCCGCCGCCATGTCGACCCCGACGAAGTGCGGCGCGAAGATGATGAGGGGTTTCCCTTTCCGGGACAGGAAGTGCTCGATGCCTTCCACCTGCACCGTGTCCTGGATGCGCGCCTTCGAGCCCCAGAACATCACGCCGCGCTCGAACACGGCACGCCCGAACGCACGGAAGTGGCGCTTCAGGAGTTGCTCGCGCTCGCGCGCCGAGAGATTCGGAAAGCACAGCGCGAGGTTCACCCGGCCGATGCGCCGCCGCGCCGGCGCGAGATGGTAGCCGACCGCGCCCGCAAAATCGCCGACCGCTGTGAGCGCGCCCAGGGGCAGGAAGTGGCAGAGCCAGAGCAGCCCGAAGCCGATCCGGGTCAACATGGGATCATGCTCTGGTGACCGCCGCGACCGGCCGCGTGCCGGCGAGACGAAACGGCAGGGGTGTCACGCGCTCCCGTGCGTGAAGCCGCGCTTCGTCGACCGCGCGAAGGCCGCCACCGCCCGCACCTCCGGCGAGGGCGAAGCCTCCAGTTCGGCCAGTGCATCGTGCAGCGAACGCCCGGCCCGAAACAGCGTGCGAAACGCCTGCTTCAGGGCGCGGATCGTCTCCGCGGCGAAG
This sequence comes from Burkholderiales bacterium, assembly GCA_039807745.1. Taxonomy (GTDB): domain Bacteria; phylum Pseudomonadota; class Gammaproteobacteria; order Burkholderiales; family JAEUMW01; genus JAEUMW01. Next base: position 92,435 of record JBDHRV010000001.1, on the reverse strand, counting down.
CCTGCGCGCCGCAATCCCACCAGGTTCAAGCCGCGCGCGCTCGCCGGCGAGCCCTCGGTGATCATGTAGGGCAGGCAGTCCTGGCTGATACGTGCAAGACCGCCCACCATCGCGAGCGTGCCGATGCGCGCGAACTGGTGCACGACGACGTTGCCGGAAATGAACGCTCGATCGGCCACCGCGACATGGCCCGCGAGCAGCGCGCCGTTGGCGATGATCACGCGGTCTCCGATCTTGCAATCGTGCGCCACATGGCAGTTCGCCATCAGGAAATTGCCGTCGCCGATGCGGGTGCTGCCGCCGGCCGTGGTCGCGCGGTGGATCGTCGCCCCTTCGCGGATCAGATTGTCGGCGCCGATCTCGAGCCTGCTCAGCTGGTCGTGAAAGCTCACGTCCTGCGGTTCGCCGCCGAGCATGGCGTGCTCCCAGACGCGACAGCGCGGGCCGAGCGTCGTATAGCGCCGGATGACGGCGTGCGCGCCGATGCGCGAGTTGGCCCCGATCGCGACATCGGACTCGATGACCGCGAACGGTCCGATGTACACGTCCGCCCCGATCTCGGCCCCCGGATCGACCTGGGCGGTGGGATGGATGATGGCAGTCAAGGGAGGCGCGCTCAGCCCTTCGCGGCAGCGCGCACGACCTCGCACACGCGGTCCACCTGCTCGAGCGTCATCTGCGGGAAGATCGGCAGTGAGATCACCTCCTGCGCCACCGCCTCGGACACCGGCAGGCTGACGCCGCGGCACAGATCGGCGTAGACCTCCTGCTGGTGCAGCGGCACCGGGTAGTAGATCATCGACCCGATGCCGGCCGCGGCGAGCGCCTTCTGGATCGCGTCCCGACGCGGGCTGCGCACGGTGTACTGGTGATAGACGTGCGTGCGATTCGGCGCCTCGACCGGGGTCACGACGCTGCCGGCAAGGCGTTCGTTGTAGGCATGGGCAACGGCGCGCCGGCGGGTGTTGAAGTCCTCCAGATGCTGCAGCTTCACCCGCAGGATGACCGCCTGGACCTCGTCCAGCCGGCTGTTGTAACCGATCACGTGATGGTGATAGCGCGTGCGGCTGCCGTGGTTGCGGTAGACGCGCACTTCCGCCGCCATCGACTCGTCGTTCGTCGTCACCATGCCACCGTCGCCGAACGCGCCGAGGTTCTTGCTCGGATAGAAGGAGAAGCACCCGAAGTCGCCGAAGGAGCCGGTCATGCGCCCGTCGTAGCGCGCGCCGTAGGACTGCGCGCAGTCCTCGACCAACCGCAGGCCGTGGCGCCGACAGAGCTCGACGATCGGATCGAGGTCCGCCGCCTGCCCGTAGAGGTGCACCGGCATCACGGCCTTCGTGCGGGGCGTGATCGCGCGCTCGATCGCGGCTGGATCGATGTTGAACGTGTCTGCCTGGATGTCGACGAACACCGGCGTGGCACCGGTGTACGAGATCGCCTCCGAGGTGCCGATGAAGGTGAAGGGCGAGGTGATCACTTCGTCTCCCGGGCCGATACCGAGCGCCCGCAGGGCAAGGTGCAGGGCGTCGGTGCCGGACGCGCAGCCGACGGCCTGCCCGACGCCGACGTGCGCCGCCACCTCCTGCTCCAGCGCCTGCACGTTCGGGCCGAGGATGTACTGCGTCGACTCCAGCGTCGCGGCCAGACGCTGCAGCAGTTCGTCACGGAACAGCGCGTACTCGGCCTTCAGATCAAGCATGGGTATGGACATGGGAGCGCAGCCTTCGGCGGGGGCGAATGGAGTCTCAGAGTGTCGACAAGGGACGCTGCTCCCGTCAAGTCCCGTTGCGCCGCGCCGCCGCCATGGCGCGGCCGATCTCGAGCGCGACCGCGAGCGCCCGGCGGCCGTCGCGGCCGGTCACGGCCGGTGTGGCGCCGGTGCGCACGCAGTCGAGGAAAGCGCGGATCTCGGCCAGGATGGCGTCGGATTTCTCGGCCGCCTGACGCACTTCCACCGCGATCCTCGGAAACCCCTGTTCGTCGCGCTCCGCGCCATCGCGCCGCGCGATATCGATGCTGCTGGTGGGAAAATCAACCGAAAAGTACGCATCGTGCTGGAAGATGCGCATCTTCCGCATCGCCTTCTGGCTGACGCGGCTTGCGGTCACGTTCGCGACGCAGCCGTTAGTGAACTCGAGCCGCGCGTTCGCGATGTCCACCTCGTCGGTCAGAACCGGATAGCCGCTCGCGCGCAGTTCCCGGATATCCTGCTGCACCAGGCTCAGGATGATGTCGATGTCGTGGATCATGAGATCCAGGACCACGTTCACATCGGTGCCGCGCGGCTTGAAGACGGAAAGCCGGTGCGACTCGAAGAAGAGCGGCCGGTCGAGCAGGCTCTGCACCTCGACCACCGCCGGATTGAAGCGCTCGAGATGGCCGACCTGGAAGACGAGGCGGCGCCGGTCCGCGAGCTCGATCAGCTCCTCGGCCTGCGCCAGCGTTTCGGTGACGGGCTTCTCGAGCAGGATGTGCACGCCTGCCTCCAGGCAGTCCTTCGCCACCCGATGGTGGTGCTCGGTCGGCACCACGATCGAGGCCACGTCGACCTTGTCCAGGAGATCGCGATAGTCGGTATAGGACTGGGTGCCGAGCGCCGCGGCGATCTCCCGCGCCCGCTCGGCGTTGGCGTCGACCACGCCTGCCAGTTCGGCGTCTTCGAGAGCCGCGTACTTCTGCGCATGAAAGTTTCCGAGATAACCGACCCCGATGACGGCCGCACGCAGTCTGCTCATTTCGCACCGGCCATCGAGGCACATGCGGGGGCCGACGAAACGCTGAGCCCAGGGGCGACCGCCGCTCCCCCCTGTGCTATCATCTCCAGCCATTTTTTCGACACTTTAGCGATTCTCCAAGCCGATGAGCGAATACCTTTTCAGTTCCGAGTCCGTCTCCGAAGGCCATCCGGACAAGGTCGCGGACCAGATCTCCGACGGCGTGCTGGACGCGATTCTAGCCCAGGATGCGAGCGGCCGCGTAGCGTGCGAAACCCTGGTGAGCACCGGTCTCGTGGTCATCTCGGGCGAGATCACGACCAAGGCGCACATCAACTACATGGAGATCGCGCGCGACGTGGTGCGGCGGATCGGCTACGACGCCTCCGAGATCGGCTTCGACTACAAGTCGTGCGCGGTGCTGACCGCCATCAATCGCCAGTCGGCGGACATCGCACAGGGCGTGGACGAAGGCAAAGGTCTCGATCTCGACCAGGGCGCGGGCGATCAGGGCATCATGTTCGGCTACGCGTGCACCGAGACGCCGCAGCTCATGCCGCTGCCGATCTATTACGCCCATCGCATCATGGAGCGGCAGGCCGAGGTGCGACGCGATGGACGCTTGCCGTGGCTGCGCCCGGATGCCAAGTCCCAGCTCACGGTGCGCTACCTCGACGGCAAGCCGGTCGCCATCGACACGGTGGTGGTTTCCACCCAGCACGGCCCCGAGGTCTCGCACGCCCAGTTGAGCGAGGCGGTGATCGAGGAGATCATCAAGCCCGTCATCCCGAAGGAGATGCTCCGCAGCGACATCCGTTACCTCATCAACCCGACCGGCCGCTTCGTCGTCGGCGGTCCGCACGGCGACTGCGGACTCACCGGCCGCAAGATCATCGTCGACACCTACGGCGGTGCCGCCCGGCATGGCGGAGGTGCCTTCTCCGGCAAAGACCCGTCCAAGGTCGACCGCTCCGGCGCGTACGCGGGGCGCTACGTCGCGAAGAACATCGTCGCCGCCGGCCTCGCCGACCGTTGCGAAGTGCAGATCGCCTACGCCATCGGCGTTGCGCGCCCGGTGTCGCTGATGGTCAATACCTTCGGTACCGGGAAGATCAGCGACGAGAGAATCGTCGAGCTCGTCGCCAGGCACTTCGATCTGCGGCCGAAAGGCATCATCCAATCGCTCGACCTGCTGCGGCCCGTCTACAGCAAGACCGCGGCGTACGGGCACTTCGGCCGCGACGAACCCGAGTTCACCTGGGAGCGGGTCGATAAGGCGGCAGCGCTGCGCGCCGACGCCGGGCTCTAGGGTTTCGGCTCCGCCGCCGGCCCCTGAGCCGGGCGCAGATCCTCGAGCGAAGACATCACCTCCGCCTGCACCTGCGGTTTGTACAGGTTGCCGAGGTGCCCGCCGGTGGAAAATATGCGGGTGTGCTCCGGGCCGACCTGAGCGATCAGCCAGTCCACGTCGGCGTCGTTCGTGAGGAAGTCGTTGCGGTTCGCGAACACCCGCAGCTTCGGGTTGCCCCGCAGGCCGTCCGCGACCACGCGCAAGTCGTTCTTCGCCAGCAGGTCCTCTGCCGATGCGACGGTACCGAGCCGGTCGCGGTAATAAGGCAGCACGAACGCGTACATGTACATGGTGAACGAGTAGTCGCCCATCTCTTCGTACGCAGGCAGCCGCTGCAGCGGCCGGCGCTCGGTCAGCAGCACGCCCTGATCCTCGCGCTGCTGGCTCGACCACAGCACCGCCTGCAGCGCGCGGCGAAAGGCGAGTCCGATCAGGTACTCGGCCTCGGTGTTGGTGAAGGGCATCTCGATGCCGGGCTCGAGCGTCGAATGGCGGACATCGATCGCGTCGATGCGGCTGTAGGCGCCCCGGTTGGGGGTCGTTTGCAGCTTCTGGCCGACCAGTACCGCCTGGAACAGGATGCGCCGGACCTCGGCTTCGCGCTCCGCCGGTGGCAGCGGGGCGAGCACGTTGTTGAAGGCGTCCAGCCGCTCCATGCCGTAGACCAGGCGCACGGGCGGGTCGAGGAGCACGTAGCGATCGAAATGCACGAGCCCGCTGCCGGGGTTTCGCTTCTCCTCGGCGGCGATGTAGAAACCGTGGAAGGCACCGAGCGAGTAACCCATGTAGACCCGCTCGGCGATGCGCTCGGGATACTGCTCGCCCAAGTCGCGCGCGATGCCGTCGAGCGCGACGTGCACGTCGTGCGCATCGACCGGCGCGTGACCGGGCACCGGGACGCTGCCCGCCTGCTCTATGAACTCGAAGTTGAGCGTGCTGCTCACGACCGCCACCGAGAAGCCGCGGGCATAAGCCATCTCCGCCAGCGCCAGCGTCGAGTCACCGAGGCGATGCGCGCTCAACCCAGGAACCACGAACACCATCGGCGCGCGGCCGGGCTGCATCCGGTAGGAGTAGGGCAGCATCTTGCGCGTGACCGGCATCGGCACGTCTCCCGTCTGGAGGCTGCCGGCGAAATCCGGGTCGCGAGGCTTGAGGAAGACCGCCCGCAGCGTCTCCGTGGCGCCCGTGCGCTCGGGCGACTTGGCAAGATCGGGCTCCTCGATGCGCGCGTCGCGCGCGATGGTGGACACCAACCGGGCATCGTCGTAGAAGTCGGCGCTGCTCCGATCACGGCGGCGGTAATCTGGAATGGAATCGACCAGATCGTTGTAGGTCAGGATCGGGCCAGCCGGAAAGAAATACGTGGCCGGGTCGAGTGCCGCATCCGGGACGAGACCCACTGTGTCGCGGGTCGAGCTCGGCCCCACGGCGGGCAGCACGAGATAGGTGGCCGGTTGCCAACCCCAGCGCCCGAAGGCCTGTCCGAAGTCCTGGAGCGCCGGTTCGATGCCGAACCACTGCGTCGCCGGGTCCCACAACCCCGCGAGACCCACCGTGGTATTGATGGCGAAGCGCTGCGTCTCGCGGCTCGCGCCGTCCCAGCGTCCCTGCACCACGTTCGCGAGCAGATTGCGCGGGAAGATCAGGTTCGCCGCGAAGTCGCTGATGCGGTCGCGGACGAAGGGCGGGATCACGGCCCGGTAGATCACCCCGACCGGCTCGGCGATCGCGACGATGAAGAGGTGATTCAAACCCCAGAAGCCGCGGTTGACCGGTTCGAGCGGATCGGGGAAATTGGGCGGTGGCACGTTCTGCTGGTGGAACGCAGCCGCGCCGGGGCCGTCGTAGTGGGACCAGTCGCGGCGCAGCGTCGGCGGCGCGCAGCCCACTATCAGCGACAACACCACGAGCATCACGGCCGCCCGCGCGGTCTGCCGCATGGTGCGCCGAACGTTCACGCGTCGCCCGCGTGCTGCGGGTGACACGCGGGGTGAAGCGGGCCGTTCTTTTTCTTCGTCGAGCATGGGGTGATAAGTCCCGGTGGCGTGCGGAGAGTCGGTCGGCGCGAGGAACAGCCTGCCGATCGAGCGCCGAACTCTAGCGACGGTCCCCCAATCAGTCAATCGTGGCTGGCTGGAATCGACCGGCCGCAAGCCGGCAGAGGTGGCACGGCATCCGCTTTTGGCGGGTCGGCTCGGCGCGGCGTGCATCTGCGCCCGCGCCAGCGCAGCGCGAAGCCTGTCTTGCGCGCTGCATTATAATCGCGCCTTCCCCGCGCCTTTCGCGAGATTCAAGCAATGAAACCCGTCCTCACACTGCTCCTGTTTCTTTTCGTAACTGGCGCTGCCGCGCAGCAGTCACCGCTGCCGGTACCACCGCCGCCGACGGTCGCCGCCAAGTCGTGGGTGCTGTACGACTTCCTGGCCGATCAGACCATCGCGGCGCAGAACCCGAACGAGCGCATCGAGCCGGCGTCGCTCACCAAGATGATGACCGCGTATCTCACCTTCGAGGCGCTGAAGCAGAAGCGCATCACGCTCGACCAGGTGGTGCCGGTGTCGCCCAGAGCCTGGAAGGCGCAGGGCTCGCGCATGTTCATCGAGCCGAACCGGCCGGTGACGGTGAACGAGCTCATCCACGGCATGGTGATCCAGTCCGGCAACGACGCCTGCATCGCGCTGGCGGAGGCCATCGCCGGCAGCGAGGAAGTCTTCGCGCAGATGATGAACCAGCAGGCGCAGAAGCTCGGCATGAAGAACACGAACTTCGTGAACTCGACCGGCCTGCCGGAGCCGAAGCATTACACGACGGCCCACGACATGGCGCTGCTTGCCGCCGCCCTGATCCGCCATTTCCCTGAGCACTACAAGCTGAATTCCGAGCGCGAGTTCCGCTACAACAACATCACCCAGGCGAACCGCAACCGGCTGCTCTGGACCGATCCGTACGTCGACGGTGTCAAGACCGGCCACCACGACGCCGCCGGCTACTGCCTCGTGGCTTCGGCGAAGCGCGACAGCCGGCGCCTCATCTCGGTGGTGACCGGCACCGCTTCCGAGGCGGCGCGCGCGACCGAGAGCCAGAAGATTCTCAATTACGGTTTTCAGTTTTACGATACGGTAAAGGTTTACGCCAGAGACCAGACCGTGGCCACGATCAGGGTGTGGAAGGGTGCGGAGAACGACGTGCGGATCGGCTTCGACCACGATTTCTTTCTGGCGCTGCCGAAGGGAGATGCCGCGAAGTTGCGAGCTTCGATGGAGACGCACCAGCCCCTCATGGCACCGCTCGCCGCCGGGCAGGAGGTGGGTACGCTCAAGCTCGCGCTGGAAGAAAAGCCGCTCGGGGAATATCCGCTGGTGGCTCTGGCGAACGTCCCCGTCGCCGGCCTCATCGGGCGCACGGTCGACATGGTCCGGCTCTGGCTGCCGCAATGAGCGACTCGATCGCCTACCTCAACGGGGCCTGGCTCCCGCTCGCGCAGGCCCGCGTGCCGGTTCAGGACCGCGGCTTCATCTTCGGCGACGGTGTCTACGAAGTGATCCCGGTCTATTCGGGCAGACCGCTGCGGCTGCCCGAGCATCTCGCCCGGCTGCAGAACAGCCTCGATGCGCTGCGTATCGCCAACCCGCACTCCGCCGCCGACTGGACCGCGCTGCTGCATGAGCTGGTCGCGCGTCACCCGTGGCCGGATCAGTGCCTGTACCTGCAGGTGACCCGCGGGGTCGCAAAGCGGGATCATGCCTTTCCGAAGGACGCGGTGCCGACCGTTTTCCTGACCAGCAGCCCGCTCGCCACGCCATCCCGCGAGGAGATCGAACATGGCGTCGCGGCGGTCACCGCGACCGACTACCGCTGGGGTCGGTGCGACATCAAGTCGATCGCGCTGCTGGGCAACGTGATGCTGCGCCAGGTCGCGGTCGACGCGGGCGCGACAGAAACGGTGCTGTTCCGCGACGGCCTGCTCACCGAAGGCGCGGCCAGCAACGTCTTCGTCGTCGTGGGTGATCTGCTCCTCGCTCCGCCCAAGAGCCACCTGATCCTGCCGGGCATCACCTACGACCTGGTGCTCGAACTGGCTGCCGCGAGCGGCGTGCCGTACCGGGTGCGCGAAGTCACCGAACGGGAAACGTTGAGCGCTTGCGAGCTCTGGCTCACGTCTTCGACGAAGGAAGTGCTCGCGATCACGACCTTGAACGCTCACCCCGTCGGCACCGGCAAGCCCGGTCCGGTGTTCCGGCGCATGCACGCGCTGTATCAGGAATACAAGACGACGGTGAGCGCGGGCGAACTCCAGCCTGCGTCGGCGGAGGCACGCGCGTGAGCGACCCCGAAGTCACGAGCCTGATCGAGTATCCCTGCGACTTTCCGATCAAGATCATGGGCACTTCGCAGGCCGGCTTCGCCCAGGCAGTCGTCGACATCGTGCAGCGTCACGCTCCCGACTTCGATCCCGCCACCGTCGAAATGCGGATGAGCCGCGCGAAGAAGTACTTGAGCGTGACCACCACGATCCGCGCCACCTCGCGCGAACAGCTCGACGCCCTGTACCGCGAGCTGTCGGACCATCCGCTGGTGGTTATGGTGCTGTAGCGAGGGAAGGTGGCGGAGGAGGGAAGGGTGAACTCCACCGAAGCTCGGCCGGCGCGCGCAGAGCCTCCCTTGGTGCACAGCCTGGGGCGCGTCGATTACGAGCCGACCTGGCGGGCAATGCAGCAGTTCACGCAGGCGCGCTCACCCACAACCCCCGACGAGATCTGGATCCTCGAACACGATCCCGTCTACACGGTGGGCTTGAACGGGGCGCCCGAGCACCTGCTGCGGCGCACCGAGATCCCGGTGATCCACATCGACCGGGGTGGACAGATCACCTACCATGGTCCGGGGCAGCTCGTGATCTATCTGCTGCTGGATCTGCGCCGCCGCAACTACGGCGCTCGCGAGCTGGTGCGACGCATGGAGCGGGCGGTGATCGCGCTGCTCGCGGAAGAAGGGATCGCGGCCGCGGGTAACGTGACAGCGCCCGGCGTCTATGTCGGCGAAGCGAAAATCGCCGCGCTGGGGCTACGCGTGAAGAACGGCTGCTGTTACCATGGCCTCGCCCTCAACATCGACCTCGATCTGGCGCCGTTTGCCGACATCAACCCCTGCGGGTATGCGGGGATGCCGGTCACCAGGACGGCGGATCTCGGCCTCGATCTCACCGTGCAGACCGCGGGGGGGCGCCTGAGTCATCACCTGCTCGACCTTCTCGATTGAGTCCAAGCCTGCCATGAACTCTCCCCACGACAAGCAGACCGGCGCCGCCAAGACCTCTCGCATCCCGATCAAGATCGTCCCGCACGAGCGCCTGCGCAAGCCCGAATGGATCCGCGCCAAGGCACCGAGCAGTCCGACCTTCGGCGCGGTGAAGCGCGCCCTGCGCGAGAACAACCTGCACACGGTCTGCGAGGAAGCCTCGTGCCCCAACATCGGGGAGTGCTTCAGCAACGGCACCGCGACGTTCATGATCCTGGGCGATCTGTGCACGCGCCGCTGTCCGTTCTGCGACGTGGCCCACGGCCGCCCGCAGCCGCCCGACCCCGACGAGCCCCGCAACCTCGCGACGACCATCGCGGCCATGCGGCTCAAGTACGTCGTAATCACCAGCGTCGACCGCGACGACCTGCGCGATGGCGGCGCCCAGCATTTCGTCGACTGCATCCGCGCCGTGCGCGAGCATTCGCCCGCCACGAAGATCGAGATCCTCACGCCGGACTTCCGCGGGCGTCTGGAACGCGCGCTCGACGTCCTCGCCGCGTGCCCGCCGGACGTGATGAACCACAATCTGGAAACCGTGCCGAGGCTGTATCTGCAGGCGCGCCCGGGGTCCGACTACGCGCACTCGCTCAAGCTGCTGCAGGACTTCAAGGCACGGCTGCCGGACGTTCCGACCAAATCCGGGCTGATGGTCGGACTGGGCGAAACCGACGACGAGATCGTGGAAGTGATCCGCGACCTGCGGGCGCACGACGTCGACATGCTCACGGTCGGCCAGTACCTGCAACCGAGCGAAGGTCATCTGCCGGTGCTGCGCTATGTGGAGCCCGCGGTGTTCGGGCGGTACGAGCGCGAGGCACTGGCGCTCGGCTTCAGCCACGCCGCCTGCGGGCCGATGGTGCGCTCGAGCTACCACGCGGACCGCCAGGCGCACGAGGCCGGCGTGGTCTAGCAGGCTAGGCGGGCTCCTTCAGCTTCGCTTCGAGCAGGGTGTGCAGGCGCGCAAAATCCGGCGCGCCCCTGATGCGCTGGACAATCTGCCCGCGTTTGTCGATGACGAAGGTCGTCGGCGTCGCCGTGACGCCGCCAAAGGCGCCTTCGATCTTCCCCATCGGATCGAGCGAGACCGCGAAAGGCAGCGCCGCACCCGCGACATACTCCAGCACACGGTTCGGCGGGTCGTAGCGCATCGCGACCGCGATCAGCGTCACCCCACGCTCGCCGAAGCGCCGCTGAAGGTGCGCGAGATCGGGCATTTCCCGAATGCATATCGCGCAGCTCGTGGCCCAGAAATTCACCAGAACCACCCGCCCCCGCAAGTCCTGCAGGGCGATCTCCTCTCCCTGCAGGCTGGTAAAGGTGACACTGGGCGCCGGCCGGAGACCACAGCCGGCGAGCACGAACACGATCACGCACGCTGAAGCGAGCGCCCGCGCGAGCGCCGAAGGGTTGCTGGCGCGGTCAAACTTCGGCATAGTCGGCCACAAATCCTTCACGACCTGCAGCGTGACGCGCGTGACAAGCCGTCGTCGCACAGCGCAGGCGGTCGTCGCGCCAGCATTCATCAAACCCTCTTCGGGAGTCACTCAACATGAGCATCTTAGGCGAGTTCAAGGAATTCGCGCTCAAGGGCAACGTAATGGATCTTGCGGTGGGTGTCATCATCGGCGGCGCGTTCGGCAAGATCGTCGATTCGGTGGTGAGCGATCTGATCATGCCGATCGTGGGCCGCATCGTCGGCGGGCTCGACTTCTCCAACTATTACGTTGCGCTCAAAGACGTTCCGCCGGGTACCGCACAAACGCTGGACGGGCTCAAGAAGGCGGGGGTGCCGGTCTTCGCCTATGGCAACTTCTTCACGATCGCGCTCAACTTCGTGATCCTCGCCTTCATCATCTTCATGATGGTGAAGTGGATCAACAAGCTGCGCGCCCAGACCCCGCCGCCCGCGCCAGAGGATCCCGCGGACATCGTTCTCTTGCGCGAGATCCGCGACGAGCTGAAGAAGCGCTAGGCGCTATCGAGACGGTTGGCCAGAATGCTAGGCATCAGCGCAAAGAACTTCTCGCAACGTTCGGCAACGCCCGCAATCGAACTGGTGCGGAACACCTCTGTGTGCAGCCGTTCACACCCGACCGTTATTGAATCGATCGCGGTTTTTTCCCAAAGGCGCTTGCACTTCCACGTGCCAACGACTTCCAACAGAGGAGCCGAACATCGGAGATGTCGGATCCGTTCGGTAAAACCCACAGCAAACCCGACCTTGAAGCGTCCGGGATCGTGCTTCGGTTCGAGCGCGATCAAATAGAAGACGCCAAGTTCCGCGTCCAGCGCAGATGTTTTGCCGAAACGGCCTCTGTCAACGGCAACGTCATTGCTGGCCTGCAATTCCGCAAGAACGAGCTTTGCCTCTTCGGCCGTAACGTATGCGACCAACTGCCCTCTACCGCGGCTGCTCCGCTGCTTCGTGGTCTGAATCTTCAAACGCGCCAGTACCTTGAAAATGGTTTGCTTCCGCTTCCCGACCTGGGCAGCAAGATCCAGAACTGAAATAGGTTCAGCAGTCATCAACCGATTCTTTGTGAGGCCCGTTCACTCCGGCAGGGTACTCCTCGCGGGAGCCTTCCCCTTCCGCCCAGCACCCTTTGACCGTGTAACAGCACCGGACTTCGCCGGTGTCGAAGCCTGGGCATCCACATACGCGTCAAGCAGGCGGCGGATCATGCGCTGGTACTGCGTGTGATGCTTTGCGGCCTCGGACTTGAAGAACTCGATACTCCGTTTGCTCAGCGCCAGCGTCACCTTTACGCCTTCCTCACGAAACGCCAGTTCTGCCGGCGAGGGCAGGAAGTCCGGGATCACCTCAACCGCGCCGAGGGGTTCAGCGGTGTACTTGATTCTCGCGCTCATAGATGGTCTTCCCTCTGCGCCAATACCCGGCGCCGATGATTCGAATCACGGCGGTACGATAGGTAAACCGCACCGTCAGGACACCACCGTCCACCTCGCCAAAGCAATAGAACCGCTCTTCGGCCTGGCTGTGAGTGAGATCCCTGGCAATCACGCGGCGCGGATCGGCAAACGCGTATTGGGCACGTGAGAAAGAAATCCCGTGCTTTCGCTGATTCTCTGCGTCCTTGTCGGGGTCCCATTCGAAACAAGCGGTTGCCACGGGATAAGACTAGCATCCGGCAATACTTACCGCCATACGTAGATATGGACTTGCCCGTCTCCGCAACCTCCCCACCACCACCAAACGAAGACGGTGCTGCCTGCGGTGCTAACCACGGTATCAATACGTATAGAACATCCGCTGAATCTCCTTCGTGCTGTTCGTCTTGGTCAACGCCAGCATGAGCAGGATGCGCGCTTTCTGCGGGGAGAGGGTATCCGAGACCACGAAGTCGAGCTCGTCGTCGTTCGCCTCGCCGTTGCGCACGACCACACCGTTGCCGACACGGGAGCTGCGCACGATGATCACGCCTTTCTTCCGCGCTTCGACGAGCGCGGGCTTGACCTGCGCCGCCAGGCTGCCGTCGCCCACGCCGGCGTGGATGATGCCCTTGTCACCGGCGGCGACGAAGGCATCGATCGGAATCCGGTTCATGTTGGCGTAGCCGTAGACGATGTCTACCGCAGGGAGCGCGTCGAGGTTGGTCACGTCGAACTCGCTCTCCACGGTGTGCTTGCGCACCGGCTGCTTGTAGAAGTGCGGCCGCGCGCCGATCATGTAGCCGAGGTAGCCCAGGTCGTACGACCGAAACGTGTCGAGCGTCGTCGTGGTGGTCTTGGTGATGTCGCGCGCGTCGCCGATCTGGTCGTTCATGCAGACGAGCACGCCCCGGCCCGCCGCCTCCTTGCTCGACGCGAGCCCGACGCCGTTGTAGATGTTGAAGGGTCCGTCCGCGCTCATGGCGGTCGACGGTCGCATGGCGCCCACCAGCACCACGGGCTTCCGGCTCTTCACCACCAGGTTGAGGAAATACGCCGTCTCCTCCAGCGTGTCGGTACCGTGCGTGATGACGATGCCGTCCACGTCGGACTGCGCCAGCAGCGCGTTGACGCGTTTCGCGAGCTTGAGCCAGACCTCGTTGGTCATGCTCTCGCTCGCGACCTGCGCGACCTGTTCACCGCGCACGTTGGCGAGCTTCTTCAAGTCCGGGACGGCCTCGAGCAACTGGTCGACCGCCACCTTCGCCGCGGTGTAGCCGGTGGTCTGCGTCGCCGAGGCGGCGGTGCCGGCGATGGTGCCGCCTGTGGCAAGGATGACCACGTTCGCGAGCTTGGTCGGCGGCGTGTCCTCCTTTGCGTGGGCGGTGACCGCGAGCAGCGCGCAGAACGCGAGCGTCAGGATCTGCTGAAACAGCTTCGAAAATTGCATGGTGAACGCCTCCTCTCGTTGAATGGGTCGGACGCTTGGTTTCGCGAGCTCGATCAGTGTGCACGGTCCCAGTTCGGACCGACGCCCACCTCTACCGGGATCGGCACGGCAAGCGTCGCGACACCGCTCATGAGCGCGGGCAGTTCCGACTGCACGGTTTCCAGCTCGGTCTCCGGCACTTCCAGTACCAGCTCGTCGTGCACCTGCATGATGAGCCGCGTTGCGAGCCGCTCGCGCTCGATCCAGCCTTGCACCGCGATCATCGCGAGCTTGATCAGATCGGCCGCGGTGCCCTGCATCGGCGCGTTGATCGCCGCGCGCTCCGCGCCCTGGCGGCGCGCCGGATTACCGCTGCGAATCTCGGGCAGCCACAGTCGGCGACCGAAAACGGTTTCCACGTAGCCCCTAGATTTCGCTTCCGCTCGCGTGCGCTCCATGTATGCGGCAACGCCCGGATAGCGCGCGAAATAGCGGTCCATGTACTGCTGCGCGGCGCCGCGTTCGAGCCCGAGCTGGGACGCGAGCCCGAACGCCGACATGCCGTAGATGAGCCCGAAGTTGATCACCTTCGCATAGCGTCGCTGCTCGGAAGTGACTGCGTCGAGGTCGGCCGCGAAGACCTCCGCCGCGGTTGCGGCGTGGATGTCGCGTCCTTCCGCGAAGGCCCGCAGCAGGCCCTCGTCGCCGGAAAGATGCGCCATGATCCGCAGCTCGATCTGCGAGTAGTCGGCCGAGACGATCAGCGACCCCGACGGCGCGATGAAGGCCTCGCGAATGCGCCGGCCTTCCGCGGTTCGGATCGGGATGTTCTGCAGGTTGGGCTCGTTCGACGACAGCCGGCCCGTCACCGCGACCGCCTGGCCGTAGGTCGTATGCACGCGTCCGGTGCGCCGGTTGACCGAGCGCGGCAGCTTGTCGGTGTAGGTGCTCTTCAGCTTCGCGAGCGCGCGGTAATCGAGCAGCAGCTTCGGCAGCGGGTAATCGAGGGCGAGTTGCTGCAGCACGTCCTCGTCCGTGGAGGGCGTGCCGCTCGGCGTCTTCTTGATGACGGGCAGTTTCTGGCGCTCGAAGAGCAGCTCCTGGATCTGCTTCGGGGAGTTCAGGTTGAACGGCTGTCCGGCGACCCGGTATGCGTCGAGCTCGATCTCGCGCAGCCGTTTGCCGAGCTCGTGGCTCTGGCCGTCGAGCAGCTGCGTGTCGAGGAGCACCCCGTGCCGCTCCATCGCGAAGAGCACGGACAGCACCGGCATCTCGATGTCGCGATACACGTGCAAGAGCTTCGGGTCGTCGCGAAGCGAGGGCAACATCGCGTGATGCAACTGCAGGGTGATGTCCGCGTCCTCCGCCGCGTACTCGGTCGCCCGGTCCACCGCCACCTGCTCGAAGCCGATCCGCGCTGCACCTTTGCCGGTGACCTCGTCGTAGGTGATGGTCTTCGCACCGAGGTGGCGTTGCGCGAGATTGTCCATGTCGTGCGAAAGATGGCTCTCCAGCACGTAGGACTGCAGCAGCGTGTCGTGCGCGACACCGCGCATGGCGATGCCGTGGTTCGCGAACACGTGCAGATCGTACTTGAGGTTCTGGCCGACCTTCGGCTTCGCCGCGTCCTCCAGCCATGGCCGCAGCAGGGCGAGCACGCGCTCGAGCGGCAACTGGTCCGGCGCTGCCGGGCCGCGGTGCCCGATCGGAATATACGCCGCTTCGTCCGCTGCAACCGACACGGAGATGCCGATGAGATCCGCCTCAAGCGGATCGAGGCTCGTGGTTTCGGTGTCGACGGAGACGAGCCCCGCGGCGTCGAGCTTCGCAATCCAGGCCTGGAGCGCGTCCTCGTCGAGCACGGTCTCGTAGCGGCGTTCGCGGGCTTCGACCGGTGCCGACGGCGGGAGCGGCGTCGCATCCCCGTTCGCGTCCAGCTCGCGCCGCCAGCTCTTGAAGTCGAGGCGGTCGAAAAGCTGCGCCAGCTTCGCCCGGTCGGGCGGTCGGGGTTCGAGGTCGCGCACGCCGTGCGGCAGCGGCACGTCGCACTTGATCGTGAGGAGCTCGCGCGCCTGCGGCAGCCAGTCGCGCACCTTGCGCAGATTCTCCCCCACCACACCGCCGACTTCCTCCGAGCGTGCGATGAGGTTGTCGAGGCTGCCATACTCGGCGAGCCATTTCGCGGCGGTCTTCGGACCGACCTTCTCGACGCCAGGGATGTTGTCGACGCTGTCCCCCACGAGCGCGAAATAGTCGGTGACGCGCTCCGGCGGCACGCCGAACTTCGCCTGCACGCCGGCCACGTCGAGCGTCTCGTTCGACATCGTGTTGACCAGCCGCACGTGCGCGTTGACGATCTGAGCGATGTCCTTGTCGCCGGTGGAGACGACCGTACGGATGCCCGCGCGCTCCGCCTCTCTCGCCAGCGTTCCGATCACGTCGTCAGCCTCCACGCCGTCGACGACGAGCAGCGGCCATCCCATGGCGCGGATGCAATCCATGAGCGGTTCGATCTGCGCCGCGAGATCGTCCGGCATCGGCGGACGCTGCGCCTTGTACGCGGGATAGACGTCGTCGCGGAACGTCTTGCCTTTTGCGTCGAAAACGCAGGCGTTATACTCCGCCGCGAAGTCCTTGCGCAGGCGCCGCAGCATGTTGATGACGCCGTAGACCGCTCCCGTGGGCTCACCGGCCTTGTTGCGCAGATCGGGCAGCGCGTGAAACGCGCGGTACAGGTAGGAGGAGCCGTCTACCAGCAGCAGTGTGCTCATCGTACTCGCTTGTCCTCAAGCCCGTTCAGCCGGCGCCGCCGGCGTGCGTCTGGCGTGGCGTTTGCCCTTCCCACGGAGTTGAGCTGGAGAGACGGATCATGAACGGTATGCAGAAGATCCCGACGCCGCTGGCAACGGAGATCACCGAGAAGACGTGGTCGGCGCGCGAGTCGTGGCGCGTGTTCGAGATTATGGCAGAGTTCGTCGAGGCAACGGAACGCCTGTCCCCGATCCGGCCCGCGGTCTCCATCTTCGGCAGCGCGCGCGCCCTGCCCGGCCATCCGTACTACGAGCTTACCGAGCGCATCGCCCGACAACTGTCGGACGCCGGCTTCAGCGTGATCTCCGGGGGCGGTCCCGGTGTCATGGAAGCCGCGAACAAGGGCGCCTTCTTCGGCCGCTCGCCTTCGGTCGGGCTCAACATCCAGCTGCCGCACGAGCAGCACGGCAATCCGTACCAGGACATCAGCCAGACCTTCCGCCATTTCTTCGCGCGCAAGGTGATGTTCGTGAAGTTCGCGTCGGCGTATGTCGTCATGCCAGGTGGCTACGGCACCCTGGACGAATTGTCGGAAGCGCTGACGCTGGTGCAGACGGCGAAGACCCGCAGGATTCCGATCATCCTCGTGCACGGCGCCTTCTGGCGCGGCCTGCTGGACTGGTTCCGCGGCACGCTCGCCGCCGAGGGCATGATCGACGCCGCGGACTTCGATCTGATGCAGGTGATCGACGAGCCGAAAGAGGTGGTGGATGCGATATTCAGCCACTACGAAAAGCGCGGCTTCGAGCCGTCGGCGCAGGAGCGCGAAATCCAGCTCAATCTTTGACATGGTACACTGCCCGTCCCTTTTGGGTCGCGTGGCCCGAACCGCCCGGATCTCGCCGATGCGTCGTCTGCTGCCCATTCTTCTCGCACTTTTCGTCACCGCCGGTCACGCCCAGGACGCGCGCCCGCCAGATCTCGAACCGTTGCCGGAGCCGCCGCCCCCGCCGCCCGGTCTGGCGGACGACGAGGTCGGCGAGCCGGAGGTGACCATCGAGCAGCGTGGGGAGGACATCCACGAGGAGTACCGGCTGAACGGCCAGCTCTACATGATCCGGGTTACGCCGCCCACCGGCATACCCTATTACCTCGTCGACCCGAGCGGAACCGGCAACTTCGCGCGTCAGGACGGCGGCCTCGGAGGCAACGTCAGTCCGCCCATGTGGGTGATCAAGCGCTTTTGAGCGGCGCCTCCCGTTGCAGTGCCATCGTCATGTCAGTCTTTACCACGGTCACGCACGATGAACTCGCCGCCTGGCTCAAGCGGTACTCGGTCGGCACTCTCACCGATCTGCGGGGCATCGCGGCCGGCATCGAGAACACCAACTACTTCGTTACCACGACCCACGGACGCTACGTCCTGACGCTGTTCGAGAAGCTCACCGCGGCGGAGCTGCCCTACTACCTGAATCTGATGGCGCACCTGTCGGGTCACGGCATTCCCTGTCCGCGGCCGATCGCCGACCTGGACAACTCCCTGCTCGGTGCCCTGAACGGGAAGCCGGCCAGCCTCGTGAGCTGCCTGGCGGGGCGCGAGGTGAGCGACCCCTCCGCGGCGCAGTGCGCGCGCGTGGGCGAGATGCTCGCGGACATGCATCTCGCAGGCAAGAGCTATGGCGCGAGCGTGCGAAACCCGCGCGGACCATCGTGGTGGCGCGCGACGGCAGCCGAGGTGATGCCCTTCCTCACGGAAGACGACCGCGCCCTGCTCGCGGACGAAGTGAGCTTCCAGTGCCACTACCGGCTCGAGGATCTGCCACGCGGTGTGATCCACGCCGATCTCTTTCGCGACAACGTGCTCTTCAACCGCGATGCGATCGGTGGTGTGATCGACTTCTATTTCGCCTGCAACGACGCGTTGCTCTACGATGTCGCAATCACCGTCAACGACTGGTGCCTGACGCCCGCGCGCACTCTCGATCACGAACGCGCACGCGCGCTGCTCGAGGGCTATCGGGAATTGCGACCATTCACGACGGTCGAGCGGATGGCGTGGCCGGTGATGCTGCGGGCGGGCGCGTTGCGCTTCTGGGTATCGCGTCTGCAGGACTTCCACCTGCCGCGACCGGGGGAACTCACCCACGCCAAGGATCCGACCCACTTTCGCCACCTGCTCGCGAACCATATCGCACACGAGGCTGCGGCGCGGCACTTGATCAACTGAGCAGGTCCGGGCAGGAACTCAACGAGAAGGGGCGGGCAGAACGATGACGGTGCGGGTAAATCGGGTGAGCGTGTCGAACGGTCTCAAGTGGATCGTGGACGGCTTTGCGTTGTTTCGCCTGCGTCCGCTGGTGTGGATGGCGCTCGCCGCAATCTGGCTCCTGCTCGCGCTCGTGCTGGTGGCGATCCCGAATCTCGGCCAGTTGATCCTGTATCTCGTGACCCCCGCGCTCGGCGCCGGGCTCATGGTCGGCTGCCGCGCGCTCGAGCGCGGCAACAATCTCGAGATCGCCCACCTCTTCGCCGGTTTCCGCAGCCACCCGGGGCCCCTCGTCACGATCGGCGGCGTTTACCTGCTGGGAAACGTGATCACGTTCGGCGCCTTCATGATGCTGGGGGGCGAGCGGATCATCGCCGCGGCCCTGGAACGGGCTTCCGATCCGAACACCCCGCCGCCGGACGTCCCGTCCGCCCCGTTGCTTTCGGTGCTGCTGCTGGTGCCGCTCTTCATGGCGGTGATCTTCGCGCCCGCGCTCACGATGTTCCGCGACCTGCCCGCACTGCAGGCGATGAAGGCGAGCTTTGCGGCGTGCGTGGAGAATCTCGCCCCGGTGCTGCTCTTCGCCGTGGTGTCCGCGGTGCTCGCGATGATCGCCATGCTGCCCTACGGACTGGGCACGCTCGTCTGGATCCCGGTGTACGCCGGTGCGGTGTACCGTGGCTACCAGGCGCTGTTCGGGGGCGACCCGCCGCCGGAACAGGCTCCCGCGTAGCTACGCCGGTGTGAGCTTCGCGTATTCGAGAGCGAGCCACTTCACGCCCGCGGTGCGAAAGCTCACCTGCACCCGCGCATCCCCGCCGCGCCCCTCGGCACCGACGATCACCCCCGCACCGAACTTCGGGTGCAGGACGCTTTGCCCGACGCGCAGGCCGCTCTCCGCGAGCGGGCGCTGCTGCAGAAACGGCGCCGGGCGCGCGGCAGTCGCGCTCGAGCCATAGGGGCGTGCCGGGGGCGATTCGGCCGCGAAAGCGCCCACACGCTTCATCAGCTGCACCGGAATCTCCTGCAGGAACCGCGACGCGATGTGGTAGCGGATCTGGCCGTGCAGCATGCGACTCTGGGCGAAGCTCAGATAGAGTCGGCGCCGCGCCCGGGTGAGCGCGACATACATGAGGCGCCGTTCCTCCTCCAGCCCGTCCGCCTCGGTGAGCGAGTTCTCGTGCGGAAAGAGTCCCTCTTCCAGTCCGCTGATGAACACCGCGTGAAACTCCAGGCCCTTCGCGGAATGCACGGTCATGAGCTGGACGCAATCGGTGCCCGGCCCCGCCTGGCGTTCGCCGGCTTCGAGCGCGGCGTGATTCAGAAACGCCATGAGCTCGCTCTCGGGGGGCGCGGACTCGTCCGTCTCCACCCCCTCGCCCGCGGGGGCGAGACCGCGATCGCGCTCCGTGACGAACGCCGCCGCGGCGTTCACGAGCTCGGCCAGGTTCTCCAGCCGGTCGGCGCCCTCGCGCTCGGCCTTGTAGTGGCCGGCGAGCCCGCTCGCCTCGATCATGTGCTCGATGGTCTCGGGCAGCGGCAGCCCCTGGGTGGCCGCGCGCATCTCTTCGACGCGCCGCACGAAGCCCTCGACACCTTTCCCGGGGACCGCCGCGCGCGACCCCTTGCCGCGCTGGCAGGCGGCCTGCCACAGGCTCGCGCCGCTGCCGCTCGCAGTCTCCTGCAGCTGCTCGAGCGTGCGTGCACCGACTCCGCGTGGCGGAAAATTGATGACACGCAGCAGCGCGCCATCGTCCTCGGGATTCGCGATGAGGCGCAGGTAGGCAAGTGCATGCTTCACCTCCTGCCGCTCGAAGAAGCGCAGCCCGCCGTACACCCGATAAGGCAGCGTCGCCGAGAAAAGCGCGTGCTCCAGCACCCGCGACTGCGCATTGGAGCGATAGAGCAGCGCGATGTCGGACAGCGCAACGCCCGCACTGCGCAGCGTGCGGATCTCCTCCACGATGAAGGCGGCTTCGTCCGCGTCGCTCGATGCCTGGTAGAGCCGCAGCGGCTCGCCCGCGCCCTCCGAGGTCCACAGGTTCTTGCCCAGCCGCGTACGGTTCTGCCGGATCAACGCATTCGCGGCGTCGAGGATATTGCCGTGCGAGCGATAGTTCTGCTCGAGCTTGATCACGTGCTCGACGGCGAAGTCGCGCTCGAACTGCTGCATGTTGGCGGAGTGGGCGCCGCGAAACGCGTAGATCGACTGGTCGTCGTCGCCCACTGCGAAGACCGCGTTCGCCCCGCCGGCAAGCAGCCGCAGCCACTGGTACTGCAGTCGGTTGGTGTCCTGGAACTCGTCGACCAGGATATGCGCGAAGCGCGCGCGGTAGTGCTCGCGCAAGACCTCGTTGCGCGACAGGAGCTCGAAGGACCGCAACAGCAGTTCGGCAAAATCGACCACGCCCTCGCGGCGGCAGAGATCCTCGTAGGCCGAATAGACGTCGAGCATGCGGCGGCCGAAATCGTCGGACGGCTCCACCGCCCCCGGCCGCAGCCCTTCCTCCTTGTTGCCGTTGATGAAGTACTGCACCTGGCGCGGCGGGTACTTCTCGTCGTCGACGTTGAGGCCCTTCATGAGCCGCTTCACCAGCGAGAGCTGGTCCTGGCTGTCGAGGATGGTGAAGAGCTGCGGCAGTCCCGCCTCGCGCCAGTGGGTGCGCAGCAGCCGGTTGCAGAGGCCGTGGAAGGTGCCGACCCACATGCCGCGCGTGTTGATCGGCAGCATCGCCGACACGCGCGTGAGCATCTCGCGTGCGGCCTTGTTGGTGAAGGTCACCGCGAGCAGGCCATGCGGGCTCGCCTGGCCGGTCGCGACCAGCCACGCGATGCGCGTGGTGAGCACGCGCGTCTTGCCGCTGCCCGCGCCAGCGAGGATGAGGGCCGACTGCCGCGGCAGTGTGACCGCTTCGCGCTGCTGCGGGTTAAGACCGTCGAGAAAGGAAGCGGACATCGCGGGGCCCATCGACACGAGCCCCGGATTATATCGGACCGCTGTGCCGCCTTATCCGGTCACGGAGCCCGAGCGCCGCTTCTTCTCGACGAGGTCGAGTATGAGCGGCGTCAGGATCAGCTGCATGGCGAGGTGCAGCTTGCCCCCCGGCACCACGATGCAGTTCGGCCGCGACATGAACGAGTCGTGCACCATCGTGAGCAGGTAGGGAAAATCGATGCCGTGCGGGTCGCGGAAGCGGATCACGACGAAGCTCTCCTCCGCCGTCGGGATGTCGCGGGCGACGAAGGGGTTCGATGTGTCCACGGTCGGCACGCGCTGGAAATTGATGTGGGTGCGGGAGAACTGCGGGACGATGTAGTTCACGTAGTCGGGCATCCGGCGCAGGATGGTCTGCGTCACGTCCACTGCCGTGTACCCGCGCTCCCTCATGTCGCGGTGCATCTTCTGGATCCATTCGAGGTTGACGATCGGCACCACCCCGATCAGGAGGTCGACCTGCGCCGCCACGTCGCAGGTGTCGGTCCGGACCCCGCCGTGCAGGCCTTCATAGAACAGGAGATCGGTGCCTTCGGGCAGCGGCTCCCAGTCGGTGAAGGTACCCGGCTTCCGGTCGTAGGGTTCCGCCTCTTCGTCGTTGTGCAGGTACTTGCGGAACTTGCCGGTGCCGTTGCGCCCGTACTGGCGAAACAGACCCTCGAGATCTTCGAACAGGTTCGACTCGGGGCCGAAGTGGCTCATGGTGCGGCCCTCGGCCTCGGCCTCGCGGATCGCCGCGCGCATGCCCTCGCGGTCGTACCGGTGGAAGCTGTCGCCCTCGATCACCGCCGCTCGGAAATTCTCGCGGCGGAAGATGTGCTCGAAAACGTTCTTCACGGAGGTGGTGCCGGCACCTGAGGAGCCGGTTACAGCCACGATCGGATGCTTGCGGGACATGCGCGTTCTCCTCCTTGGGTCTCGTACGGCCCCGAAGGGCCGCGCTCGCATCGGCGCTCAAGCCGAAAATCCATACTACACGGATTGGCAA
The DNA here is from genome assembly GCA_039807745.1 of Burkholderiales bacterium. Classification (GTDB taxonomy): domain Bacteria; phylum Pseudomonadota; class Gammaproteobacteria; order Burkholderiales; family JAEUMW01; genus JAEUMW01. Next base: position 69,745 of record JBDHRV010000001.1, on the reverse strand, counting down.
TAGACGAAGGTCACGATTGCTTATCGTTGCAATCACGGCTGGCTTATCGTGACCGGGTGTGCGGCCGGAATCGCAAGCTGCCTTGCGGTTATAATTGCGGCCTTTCGACTTGAGTCCCGTAATACCTCCCATGCAGGAAAAATACAACCCCCGGGTCGTCGAGCAGGAGGCGCAAAGGCATTGGGAGACGACCCAGGCGTTTCGCGCCGTCGAGGACGCGTCGCGACCCAAGTACTACTGCCTTTCCATGTTCCCCTATCCGTCGGGCAAGCTGCACATGGGCCACGTGCGCAACTACACCATCGGCGACGTCCTCACCCGTTACCACCGCATGCGCGGCCGCAACGTAATGCAGCCGATGGGATGGGATGCCTTCGGCCTGCCGGCTGAGAACGCGGCGATCGCGAACGGCGTGTCGCCGGCGACGTGGACCTACGACAACATCGCCTACATGCGCAAGCAGCTGCGCTCGCTCGGCTTCGCCATCGACTGGGACCGCGAGCTCGCCACCTGCAGTCCGGAGTACTACCGCTGGAACCAATGGCTCTTCCTGCGGATGCTGGAGCGGGGACTCGCGTACAAGACCACCGGCGTCGTGAACTGGGACCCGGTCGACCAGACCGTGCTCGCGAACGAGCAGGTGATCGACGGGCGCGGCTGGCGCACGGGCGCCATGATCGAAAAGCGCGAGATCCCGATGTACTACCTGCGGATCACCGCCTACGCCGAGGAGCTCCTGTCCGGGCTCGACGCGCTGCCCGGCTGGCCGGAGCGCGTGAAGACGATGCAGGCGAACTGGATCGGGCGCAGCAGCGGGGTCGAGGTAGCCTTTCCCTACGCCGACGGCACCGGCGTGCTGACCGTGTTCACCACCCGCGCCGACACGTTGATGGGCGCGACCTACTGCGCGGTGGCGGCCGAGCATCCGCTCGCCGCGCGCGCCGCGGCGCAGAACCCCGAGCTCGCCCGGTTCGTCGAAGCGTGCAGGCACGGCAGCGTGATGGAGGCCGACCTCGCCACCATGGAGAAGAAGGGGATGGCGACGGGCTTCTTCGTCGTCCATCCGCTTTCCGGCGCGAAGCTGCCGGTGTGGGTCGCGAACTACGTGCTGATGGGGTACGGCGAGGGCGCGGTGATGGCGGTGCCCGCCCATGACGAGCGGGATTTCGAGTTCGCGACGAAGTACGGGCTGCCGGTCAGGAGGGTGATCGCGTCGCAGACCGGTGCCTACGAGAGCGTGGCAGCGCCCTGGCAGGATGCTTATGCCGACTACGGCGTCACGGTCGACTCCGGACAGTTCTCGGGTCTCGATTTCGCACAGGCGGTCGACGCCATCGCGGCGGCGCTGGAGCGAAAGCAGCTCGGGCGCAAGCGCGTGCAGTATCGCCTGCGCGACTGGGGCATCTCGCGCCAGCGCTACTGGGGCACGCCGATCCCCATCGTCCACTGCGAGGCCTGCGGCGACGTGCCGGTGCCGGACGATCAGCTGCCGGTGGTGCTGCCCGAGGACTGCGTCCCCGACGGTTCGGGCAACCCGCTCGCCAAACGCGCGGACTTCGTGAGCGTGGCCTGCCCGCGGTGCGGCCAGCTTGCCCGGCGCGAAACCGACACGATGGATACCTTCGTCGACTCGTCGTGGTATTTCCTGCGCTACGCGTGCCCCCAGCAGTCGCAGCGCATGGTCGACGAGGCGGTGGACTACTGGTTGCCGGTCGACCAGTACATCGGCGGCATCGAGCACGCGATCCTGCACCTGCTCTATTCGCGATTCTGGACGCGGGTCATGCGCGACCTCGGTCTGGTCCGCCTCGACGAACCATTCGCGAATCTGCTCACCCAGGGCATGGTGCTGAACGAGATCTTCTTCCGCCGGACCGATGGGGGGCGCATTGCGTACTTCAATCCTGCCGATGTCGACGCCCAGGTGGACGACAAGGGGCAGCGCATCGGCGCCGTGCTGCGCGCCGACGGGGCCGCGGTGGAGGCGGGCGGGATGGGCACCATGTCGAAGTCGAAGAACAACGGCGTCGACCCGCAGGCGCTGATCGACGAGTACGGCGCCGACACCGCGCGCTTCTTCATGATGTTCACGAGCCCGCCGGAGCAGACGCTCGCGTGGTCCGACGCCGGTGTGGAAGGCGCCTCGCGCTACCTCAAGAAGCTCTGGGCGTTCGCGCGCGAATTCGATGAAACGATGCGACCGTTGCTCGCAATCGAGGGCGACCGTGCCGGCGCGGCAGCGGACAGCGCGCTCGCCGCCTGCCGTCGCGAGGTACATCTCAATCTCAAGCAGGCGAGCTACGACCTCGAGCGGCATCAGTTCAACACGGTGGCCTCGGCCTGCATGAAGATGCTAAATGCGCTCGACCGAGCGCCGCGGGCGGATTCGCTGGCACGCGCGCAACTGGTGGCCGAAGGGCTGTCGATCCTGCTGCGGGTGCAGTCGCCGATCACACCGCACATCTGCCACGGCCTCTGGCGCGAGCTCGGCTACGCGGGCGACATTCTCGACGCCGGCTGGCCCGCCGTGGACGAGACCGCGCTCGTGCAGGACGAGATCGATCTCGTGCTGCAGGTCAACGGCAAGCTGCGCGGCAATATCCGTGTGGCCAGGGATGCGGACCGGGCAGTGATCGAGCGCACCGCGCTCGGCGATCCGGGTGCGCAGCGTTTCATCGCCGGGCAGCCGATCAAGCGGGTGGTGATCGTGCCCGGGCGGCTCGTCAACGTGGTGGTCTGATGCGCGCGCGCGCGGCGGTCGACGCGGGGCGCACCCTGCTTGGTCTCGCGCTGCTGGCGATGCTGACGGCGTGCGGCTTTCACCTGCGCGGGACCGCCAACCTGCCGCAGGAGAGCCTCTATATCTCGGGCCCGGCCTATTCGGCGTTTGCCAACGACTTGAAGCGCGCGATCCGGGCCGGCACCAGCACCCGCCTCGTGGACGAGGCCGGTCAAGCCGATGCCACCCTCTTCATTCTCGGAGAAAACCGGGCGAAGCTGATCCTCACGCTGACCCAGCAGGGAACCGTGCGCGAGTTTCAGCTTCGCTACAGCATCCTGTACCGCCTGGCCGATAAGGAAGGCAAGGAGATCATGCCGGCGAGCGAGATCGTGACGGTCCGCTCCTACGTCTACAACGACCAGAACGTGCTCGCGGCCGAATCGGAGGAAGCGCTGCTCTATCGCGACATGCAGGAGGACGCGGTGCAACAGTTGCTGCGACGCCTGGCATCGCCGGCGAATCGGCCGCCCACGGCCACGCGCCCGACGTGACCTCGTCCCGCTCCGTCGGCGCCGTCGTGCCCCAGACGGCCCACTTCGACGAACCCTTGCCGTTTCGCAGCGGCGCGGTGCTCGACCAGTACGACCTCGTCTATGAGACCTACGGCACACTGAACGCCGCGCGCTCGAACGCGGTGCTCGTCTGCCACGCGCTGTCCGGGAATCATCACGTGGCCGGCTACTACGACAGCGACGAACGGGTGGTCGGCTGGTGGGACAACATGATCGGCCCCGGCAAGCCGGTGGACACCGATCGCTTTTTCGTGATCGGCGTCAACAATCTGGGCGGCTGCCACGGCTCGACCGGACCGTCGACGGTGAACCCGAAGACGGGACAGCCCTATGGCGCGAGCTTCCCCGTAGTCACGGTCGAGGACTGGGTGGAGACCCAGGCACGGCTCGCCACGCGCCTGGGCATCGAGCGTTTCGCGGCGGTCATGGGCGGCAGCCTGGGCGGCATGCAGGCGCTGCGCTGGGCGATCAGCAAGCCGGATCGGGTCGCGCACTCGATCGTGATCGCCGCGGCACCGAAGCTCACCGCGCAGAACATCGCCTTCAACGACGTCGCACGCCAGGCGATCCTCACCGACCCCGACTTTCACGGCGGCGACTTCTACGCACACGGCGTGATCCCGCGCCGGGGACTGCGGCTCGCGCGCATGCTCGGCCACATCACCTATCTCTCCGACGATTCGATGGCCGAGAAATTCGGCCGCGGGCTGCGCGCGGGCATCTACCGCTTCGGTTTCGACATCGAGTTCGAGATCGAGTCCTACCTGCGCTATCAGGGCGACAAGTTCGCCGACCGCTTCGACGCGAACACCTATCTCCTGATGACCAAGGCGCTCGACTACTTCGACCCCGCGCACGACACCGCGGGCGATCTCGCGCGGGCGCTCGGACCTGCCACCGCCGGCTTCCTGGTGATCTCGTTCGCTTCCGACTGGCGCTTTTCTCCCGAGCGCTCGATCGAGATCGTGAAGGCACTGCTCGACAACGACGTGCCGGTCACCTACGCCGAGCTCGGCTCGCAGCACGGGCACGACTCGTTTCTCATGGACGACGAGCACTATTTCCGGCTCATGCGCGCGTACATGGGCAATATCGACGTGGCTTGAGGCGTGACGAACTCGATCCCCTTCGCCGCGCCCACCTCCCGCCCGGACTTCGCGTACATCGCGCGCTGGCTGAAGCCGGGGGCCAAGGTCCTCGACCTGGGTTGCGGTGACGGCTCCCTGCTGCGCTATCTCAGGGAGACGCGGCGCGCCCACGGCTACGGCGTCGAGATCGACTTCGACAGCCTGGTCGAATGCATCGGCAACGGCATCAACGTGGTGCAGAACGACTTGGAGACGGGGCTCGCAATGTTCGAGTCTGGCTCCTTCGACTGCGTGATCCTGTCGCAGACCCTGCAGGCGATGAAGCACACCGAGGACATCGTGCGCGAGATGCTGCGCGTCGGGCGCGAGGGCATCGTGAGCTTTCCCAACTTCGGCTACTGGCGCCACCGCCTGCAGGTGCTGCGCGGTCACATGCCGGTTTCCGGCGGCTTGCCGTACCAGTGGTACGACACACCTAACGTGCACCTGTGCACGATCAGCGATTTCGACCGGTTCTGTGCGCAGCACGGCGTGCGGGTCATCGAGCGCGCCGTGCTCACCGACGGCCAGCCGGTGTCATTCGCCGCGAACCTGATGGGTGAGCTGGCGGTATACCGCTTCGACCGCCCGGCCTGACGCGGCGTCAGGCGAGCTTGAGCAGGCCCCAAACCCCGGCAGCGCCGACCGCGATCCCGGCGAGCGTGCGTACCCGACGATCCTGCAGGAAGCGCTGCAGGCGTCCCGCCAGCAGTCCCATCGCCAGCAGGTTCGGCAGGGTGCCAGCGCCGAACGACGCCATGACGAGCGCGCCGTGGGCCGCGCTCGCGCTCGCAAGCGCCAGCACGACCCCGCTGTAGACCAGCCCGCAGGGCAGAAAACCCCACAGCAGACCGGCCGCGAGCGCGCTGCGCGCCGATCGGATCGGCAGCACCCGCGCGAGCAGCGGCTGGACCCGCCGCCACAGGCCGTTGCCGATGCGCTCGATGGCCGCGAACCGGGCGAAGACGCCCGCCAAGTGGAGCCCCAGTCCGATCAGCATGAGACACGACGCGCCGAACAGGATCTTCTGCACCGGCAAGGTTCGCTCGAAGACGAGCGTGCCGGCACCGGCCGCACCGGCCAGCGCACCGAGCGCCACGTAGGTGGCGACCCGGCCGAGATTGCACGCCACGTGCAGCACCAGCGCGCTGCGATCAGCCGGCAGCCCCAGGGCAAAAGCGCCGACCAATCCTCCGCACATGCCGGCGCAATGCACACCCCCGAGCAGCCCGGCGAGGAAGGCCGGCACCAGGCTAAGCTCGGGCATGCTCCAGTTCGCAGACCCGGCGCCGCAGCCGCCAGAGCAGCAGCAGCCCCGGCAGCGCGACCAGGAACGTGCAGAAGAAGAACCACACCCAGCCCACCGCATCGACCAGGAGACCAGACGGCGGACCCACGAACACGCGTCCGATCGCTGCCAGCGCCGACAGCAGCGCGAACTGCGTGGCGGAAAAGCGATGGTCGCAGAGCGCCATCAGCAGCGCGACGAAGGCCGCTGTCCCCATGCCGCCGGCGATGTTCTCGAAGGCGACGGCGATGACCATGAGCGCGTAGCTCTTGCCCGCCCACGCGAGCACCATGAACGAGAGATTGGACACTGCCTGCAGCATGCCGAAGGCGAGCAGCGAGCGGTACAGGCCGAGGCGCACCATCAGCCCGCCGCCGAACAGCGCGCCGACGATGGTCGCGATGAGGCCGAGGCCCTTGTTGATCGCGCCGACGTCGGTGGGTGTAAAGCCCACACCCCGGATCAGGAAGGCGGTGGTCAGGCTCCCCGCGAACGCATCACCGAGCTTGTAGAGGACGATCAGAGCCAGCATGACCACGGCCTCGGGGCGTGCGAAGAACTCCCGCAGCGGACCGACCACCGCTTCCGCGAGGGTGCGGGGCGGGCGCACCGCCTGCTCCGGCTCCGGGCCGAGCAACGCCGCGAGGATCCCGATCGCCATCAGCCCGGCCATCAGCCAGTAGGTGCTCCGCCAGCCGATCTGGTCGGACAGGATGAGCGCGAGCGCCCCCGAGACGAGCAGGGCGAGGCGGTATCCGAGCACGGAGACCGCCGCGCCGAGACCGCGCTCCTGTTCACGCAGCACGTCGGTGCGGTAGGCATCCACCACGATGTCCTGCGATGCCGACGCAAAGGCCAGCAGCAGCGCGAGCGCGGCGAGCGCCAACGGCGAGCGTGTCGGGTCCATCGCGCCCATGGCCGCGATCACTCCGATCAGGGCGAGCTGGGTCAGTGCGACCCAGCCGCGACGCCGCCCCAGGAACGCGGGCGCGTAGCGGTCCATCAGCGGTGCCCACAGGAACTTCACGGTGTAGGGCAGACCCACCAGCGAGAAGAGGCCGATGGTCTTGATGTCGACGCCGGCGACCGTCATCCACGCCTGCAACGTTCCGGCCGAAAGGGCGAGCGGCAGCCCGGAGGCAAACCCCAGGAAGAGGACGGCCGCCACCCTCGGGCTGCGCAGCACCTGCAGGTAGGGAGCGAAATTCACGCGGGCCGGCTCACCAGTCGTAGTCGTAATCGATGGTCAGCGGCGCGTGATCGGAGAAGCGCTGCTCCTTGTAGATCACCGCGCGCGTCGCGCGAGCCGCAATGCCCGGCGTGGCGATCTGGTAGTCGATGCGCCACCCGACATTCTTGGCCCAAGCCTGACCGCGATTGGACCACCATGTGTACTGCTCCGGCTTCGGATCCAGACGCCGGAACACGTCCACCAGGCCCAGTTGCTCGAAGACCTGCCCGAGCCAAGCGCGCTCCTCGGGCAGAAAGCCCGAGTTCTTCTGGTTCGCGCGCCAGTTCTTGAGGTCGATCTCCCGGTGCGCGATGTTCCAGTCGCCGCAGACGATCCACTCGCGGCCGCTGCCATGCAGATCTCGCAACAGGGGCAGGAAGCGCTCCATGAAGTTGAACTTGGCGACCTGGCGCTGCGGCGAGGACGAGCCCGACGGCATGTACAGGGACACCACGCTCAGGTTGCCGAAGTCGGCGCGCAGATAGCGCCCCTCGGCGTCGATGTCCGCGATCCCGATGCCTTCCACCACCCGGTCCGGCGCGGGCCTCGAGTAGAGGGCCACACCGCTGTAACCCTTCTTCCCGGCGAGATGGAAAAATCCGTGAAAGCCTTTCGGCTGGCGGATCTCGTCCGGCAGGTCGTCCGCCTGTGCCTTCACTTCCTGCAGACAGACGACGTGGGCGCGTTGCTGCGCGAGCCAGTCGAAGAACCCCTTGCGCGCCGCCGATCGAATTCCGTTCACATTGAGGGTGATGATGCGCATGGGCGGGAAAACCATTATTCTTGTGGCCGAGGCGGGGCAGGGAAGCGATTCGCGCGCCCTTTGCACCCGGCATCCCCTGCAACTTCTCCCATGTCTGCGCTAAGCCGCGAGTTCATTGCCTTTGCGGTCGCCTGCGAAGCGATCCGGTTCGGCTCGTTCCGGACCAAGGCGGGACGCGAGTCTCCCTACTTCTTAAACACCGGCGTCTTCGACGACGGCGAACGGCTGTACACGCTGGCGCAATTCTACGCGAAAGCCATCGTCGCATCGGGGCTTCCCTTCGACATGCTGTTCGGCGCCGCGTACAAGGGCATCCCGCTCGTCGCGGGTGTCGCGATCGCGCTCGCGGCGGGCGGGCGCAACGTCCCGTTCTGCTTCAATCGCAAGGAAGCGAAGGACCACGGCGAAGGCGGGCTGACCGTCGGCGCACCGCTCGCGGGACGCGTGCTGATCGTGGACGATGTCATATCGGCGGGAACGTCCGTGCGCACGGCGATCGACCTCATCCGGCGCGCGCACGCCGAGCCCTGCGGGCTCGTCGTCAGCCTCGATCGCATGGAGCGCGGCACGGGCGAGCTCTCCGCGATCCAGGAGGTCACACGCAGCTTCGACATGCCGGCGATTGCCATCGCAAACCTCGACGATCTGATTCGCTTCGTGCGCTCGCAGCAGAGTTTGGAACAGTACTTGCATCCGATCGCCCGCTATCGCGAACAGTACGGAGTGGGCGGCGATGAAGGAAGCTAGGAACGTCGGTTGCTGCGTCGTCGCGGCTCTTTGTTGCGTCCTCTCCCAGCCCGGCGCGGCGCGCACCTACAAGTGGGTCGACGACAAAGGCATAACGCAGTACGGTGATACGATCCCGCCCGAGTACAAGGACAAAGCCAATTCCGAGTTGAGCAAGCGCGGCATCACGATCAGGAAGACCGACCAGGCGCTGACGCCGGAGGAGATCCGGGCACGCCAGGAAGAGGCGGCGCAGGCGAAACAGGAAGAGATTCGCGCAAAGGAGCAGCGGCGGCGCGATCAGGCGCTCCTGCAGACCTTCACTACCGAGCGCGACATCGAGCTCAAGCGCAATCGCGACCTGCAGCAGATCGAGCTCGCGATCGCCAACAACCAGACGGTGCTGAAGAACGCCGAGAAACGATTGGCCGAGAACCGTGTCCGCGCCGGGGGGCTCGCGCAGGCCGGCAAGTCCATCCCGGATGGGCTCAAGCAGGACATCGAGGGCGATGAAGCCGAGAAGCTGCGCCTCGAGCACCTGATCGAACAAAAGCGCCAGGAGATCGGGGTGGTTCGGGCAAAGTACGACGACTACAAGCGCCGCTTCGTCGAGCTGCAGTCGGCCTCCTCGGGCAGTACTGGCAGCGCCCGGGCCGACGCGACCGTGCCCGCCCCGAAGAAGTAAGTCCTGCCGCGCGAGCTTCAGGGCGCGAGTTTCTTCCTGAGGATCTCGCTCACCTGTGCGGGGTTCGCCTTGCCCTGCGTTTGCTTCATCACCTGCCCCACGAAGAAGGCGAAGAGCTTGTCCCGCCCGGCCCGGTAGTCTGCCACCTGACCCGGGTTGGCGGCGACGATACCGTCGACGATACGCTCGAGCTCGCCGCTGTCGGAGATCTGCCTGAGCCCCTTCGCGTCGATGATCGCATCGGCTTCGCCGTGTCCCGTCCACATCGCTTCGAACACGTCCTTCGCGATCTTGCCCGAGATCGTGCCATCGGCGATGCGCCGCAGCAGCCCCGCGAGCGCTGTGCTCGACACCGGCGAGCGTTCGATCTCGATCCCGTCACGATTGAGATGGCCGGAGATCTCGCCCATCACCCAGTTCGCGCACAGCTTCGGCTCGGACGGCAGCGCGCGGACCGCGTCCTCGAAATAGGCCGCGACCTCGCGGCTAGCCGTGAGCACGGTCGCGTCGTACGGGGAGATCGCATAGCTCGACACGAATCGCGCGCGCTTCGCGTCCGGCAGTTCGGGCAGCGACGCGCGCACTTCCTCGACCCACGCCTCGGAGATCTCGAGCGGGAGGAGGTCCGGGTCCGGAAAATAGCGGTAGTCGTGCGCTTCTTCCTTGGAGCGCATGGAGCGCGTCTCGCCGCGGTCCGGGTCGAAGAGCCGCGTCTCCTGCGCGATCGTTCCGCCGTCTTCGATAACGGCGATCTGGCGCGCGGCCTCGAACTCGATCGCCTTCTCCAGAAAGCGGAACGAGTTGAGATTCTTGATCTCGCAGCGGGTGCCGAGCTCGCTCACGCCTTGTGGCCGCACCGATACGTTGGCATCGCAGCGAAACGACCCCTCCTGCATGTTGCCGTCGCAGATATCGAGGTAGCGCACCAGCGAATGCAACGTCTTGGCGTAAGCCACTGCTTCCTGCGATCCGCGCAGATCCGGCTCCGAGACGATTTCGAGCAGCGGCGTACCGGCGCGGTTGAGATCGATCCCGGACAGGCCGTGGAAATCCTCGTGCAGCGACTTGCCGGCGTCTTCCTCGAGATGCGCGCGCACCAGACGAATCGTCTTCTCGCCGTCCTTCAGCGGAACCCGTACCGTACCGCCTGCCACGACCGGCGTCTCGTACTGGCTGATCTGGTAGCCCTTGGGAAGATCCGGGTAGAAGTAGTTCTTGCGAGCAAACACCGAACGGCGATTGATCGCCGCACCCACGGCAAGCCCGAAGCGTATCGCGCGCTCCACCGCGCCGCGGTTCATCACCGGCAGCACGCCGGGCAGCGCGATGTCGACCGCGCACGCCTGGGCATTCGGCGCCGCGCCGAATGCAGTGGCAGCGCCCGAGAAGATCTTGGACCGGGTGGAGAGCTGGGCGTGGACTTCCAGGCCGACGACAATCTCCCACTTCATGCTGATTCCACCTCCAGACCCGCGGGGACGCGCCGGTGCCAGTCGGTCGCCTGCTGGTACTGGTGCGCGACGTTCAGCATCCGCGCCTCCGCGAAATAGTTACCGATGAGCTGCAGGCCGACCGGGCGCTCATCGTCCCCGAATCCCGCGGGAATCGACATCCCGGGCAGCCCCGCCAGATTCACCGCGATGGTGAAGATGTCCGACAGGTACATCTGCACCGGGTCGCCGCTCCTGGCGCCGAGATCGAAGGCGGTGGTGGGGGAGGTCGGCCCCATGATCACGTCGCACACCTTGAACGCTTCGGCAAAGTCGTGCGCGATCAGGCGGCGCAGCTTCTGCGCCTGCAGATAGTACGCATCGTAGTAGCCATGCGAGAGCACGTAGGTGCCGATCAGGATGCGCCGTTTGACCTCCGCGCCAAAACCTTCCGCACGGCTCTTCTGGTACATGTCCATGAGGTCCGTGTAGTGCGCGGCGCGGTGCCCATAGCGCACGCCGTCGTAGCGCGCAAGATTGCTCGATGCCTCGGCCGGCGCGAGCACGTAGTAGACGGGGATCGAGAGCCGGGTGTTGGGCAGGTCGACCTCGACCGTCTCGCAGCCAAGATCCCGCAAGGTCGCGATCGCCTTCTCGATCGCGCGGATCACGTCCGCGCTCACGCCCTCGGCGAAATACTGCTTCGGCAGACCGATCCGAAGCCCGCTGAGTGGCCGGCCGAGGTCGCGCGCGTAATCCTCCGGCACGCGCTCGAGACTGGTCGAGTCGCGCGGGTCAAAGCCCGCCATGACGTTGAGCAGAAGCGCCAGGTCCTCCGCCGACTTGGCCATCGGGCCTGCCTGATCGAGACTCGAAGCGAAGGCGATCATCCCGAAGCGGGAGACCACGCCGTAGGTAGGCTTGATACCGGAGACGCCGCAGAGCGCCGCCGGCTGCCGGATGGAGCCGCCCGTGTCGGTGCCGGTCGCGGCCGGGGCGAGCCGCGCCGCCACCGCCGCCGCCGACCCGCCGGAACTGCCGCCGGGGACGGCGGTGGGCGCCCAGGGATTGCGGACCGGGCCGAAGAAGGAGGTCTCGTTGGACGAGCCCATCGCGAACTCGTCCATGTTGGTCTTGCCGAGATTGACCACGCCCGCGGCATCGAAACGGCGAATGATCTCCGCGTCGTACGGTGCGACGAAGTTCGACAGCATCCGCGATCCGCAGGTGGTCGGCCAGCCGCGCGCGCAGAAGATGTCTTTCTGCGCCACCGGGATGCCGGTCAACGGCCGCGCTTCGCCGCGCGCTCGACGCTCGTCGGCAGCCCGCGCCTGCGCGAGGCTGGTTTCGGCGCGTACCGTGACGAACGCGTTGAGGATCGGGTTCAGCCGCTCGATACGATTCAGGAGCGACTCGGTGAGCTCCACGCTGGAGAGTTCTTTCGCTTCGAGCAGACGGGCGAGTTCGGTGAGACTGGCGTTGAACATGGGTGGACCGGACTATGGCACAGCGCGGGCTTGGCGTCGGGCGACCGCTGCGTCGGGTCGCTACGGTGCCGCTGCCTGCTTACTCGATGACCTTCGGGACGAGGTAGAGACCCGCTTCGACCTGGGGCGCAATGCTCTGGAACAGTTCGTGCTGATCGCGCTCGCACACGTCATCCTCGCGCAATCGCAGAACGACATCCTGCGCATGCGACATCGGCGAGATGCCGGCAGTCGACACCGCCTGCATCTCCTCGATAAGCCCGAAGATGCCGTTCAGTTGAACCAGCACCGCCGCCGCTTCTTCCTCGCTCACGGCGATCCGCGCGAGGTGGGCGATGCGCTTGACGTCTTCGAGGCAGAGAGACATGGTGCAAAGCGAGTGTGATAACGGGCTGCGGAGTAAACGCGGAAGAGAACGCGGGACTTCAACTGCCGAACGTTAGTAGGTTATCATAACTCATTTATATCTCACATCTTGCAGCGGAATTCCCCAATGTTCGGTTTCCTGAGCGGTTACTTCTCCAATGACCTCGCGATTGATCTCGGCACCGCCAACACCCTCATCTGGGTGCGCGGTCAGGGGATCGTGCTGAACGAGCCCTCGGTCGTGGCCATCCGCCAGGAAGGCGGGCCGAATGGCAAGAAGGTGATCCAGCAGGTCGGTCTGGCGGCGAAACAGATGCTCGGCCGCACGCCGGGCAACATCACCGCCATCCGCCCGATGAAGGACGGCGTGATTGCCGACTTCACCGTCACCGAACAGATGCTGAAGCAGTTCATCAAGAAGGTGCACGACTCCCGCCTTTTTTCGCCCAGCCCGCGCATAGTGATCTGCGTGCCTTGCGGATCGACGCAGGTCGAGCGGCGTGCGATCCGTGAATCGGCGTACGGAGCGGGCGCGCGCAAGGTCGAGCTGATCGAGGAACCGATGGCGGCCGCGCTGGGCGCCGATCTGCCGGTCGAAGAGCCGACTGGGTCGATGGTCGTCGATATCGGCGGCGGTACCACGGAAGTCGGCGTGATCTCGCTCGGAGGGCTCGTGTACGCTGGCTCGGTGCGCGTGGGCGGAGACAAGTTCGACGAGGCGATCATCAACTACATTCGCCGCAACTACGGCATGCTGATCGGCGAGACGACCGCCGAGGAGATCAAGAAGGAGATCGGCTCCGCGTTCCCGGGATCGGAAGTGCGGGAGAAAGAGGTGAAAGGTAGAAATCTCGCGGAGGGGATTCCGCGCAGCTTCACGATTTCGTCCAACGAGATTCTCGAGGCCCTCACCGAGCCACTCAACTCGATCGTGAGCGCAGTCAAGACCGCGCTTGAGCAAACACCTCCCGAGCTCGGTGCGGACATCGCGGAGAAGGGGATGGTGCTCACGGGGGGCGGCGCCTTGCTGCGCGACATCGACCGCCTCCTCATGGAGGAGACCGGACTGCCGGTGGTCGTGGCCGAAGATCCGCTCAGCTGCGTGGCTCGCGGCTCCGGCAAGGCGCTGGAACACATAGACCGCTTCACCGCCATCTTCACCAACGACTAAGTCATGCTCTACCCGGCGGTCGCGCTCTTCCTGACGCGCCCGCCGGGTAGCTGGCGCAGTCCGCGCCGGCGGCCGCTCCCGCATGGAAGACCAGACCCCGCCATTCTTTGAGCGCGGGCCCAGCCCCCTCGCTCGCTTCACGTTCTTCGCCCTGCTGTCGATCGTCCTCCTGTTCGCCGACGCGCGGCTCAGGTATCTGGAGCACATTCGCGAAGCCGTTTCGGTGGCGCTCTACCCGCTCGAGCGTGCGGCCCGCGCGCCGGGCGCTGCACTCATCCGCCTCGCCACGTTCTTCACCGCCCAGTCCACATTGATGGAGGAGAACGAGGCGCTGCGGCTGAAGACCCTCGAGCTCTCGAGCAAGGCCGCCCGCATGGATGCCCTCGCGGCGGAGACGCGCCAGCTTCGGAAGCTGCTTTCCGCCTCCACGCGCAGTGATCTCACCCTGCAACTGGGTGAGATCGTCTATGCGAAGCGTGACCCCTTCACCCGTAAGGTCGTGGTCGACCGCGGCTCACAGCATGGCGTGCGGGCTGGACAGGCGGTGATTGACGAGTCGGGGCTCGTCGGTCAGGTGACGCGGGTCCTGCCCCTGGCATCGGAAGTCACCCTGATCACCGACAAGAACCAGGCGGTGCCGGTGCAGAACCTTCGCACAGGCGCACGGTCCGTGATCTTCGGGGTCGGGCGGGACGATGTGCTCGAGCTTCGCTTCATGCCGGTCAACGCCGACATCAAGGTCGGAGACACCTTCGTGACTTCCGGTATCGACGGGCTCTACCCGGCCGGCTTCCCGGTGGCCACGGTGGCGAACGTGGACCGCAGTGCGACGAACGCCTTCGCGCGCATCGAATGTTCGCCCAGCGCTGGTGTGAACCGCGGCAGTCTGGTGCTGCTCGTGCTCGAAAACCGCGCGCTGCCCGAGAAGCCGCCTGAGCAGGAGCCGGTCACCAAGTCGGTCAAGTCGAAGAAGAAGGGATCGTGAACCAGTCTCGTGCAGAGCAGCCGACGGAGATCCTGCTCCCGGTCAACCCCTTCTTCGTGGCGGGCACGCTGGCTGCCGCCTTCGTGCTCAATCTCCTGCCCGCCTCGGGCCAGGCGCTCCTCTGGCGGCCGGATTTCGTTGCGCTGCTCCTCACGTACTGGCTCATCCACTATCCGCGCCGGCTCGGGTTCCTGTTACCGTGGCTGCTCGGCCTCGCGATGGACGTCGCCGAGGGCGCATTGTTCGGGCAGTATGCGCTCGGCTACACGGCGCTCGCGCTGATGGCCACCCTCGCGCATCGGCGCGTGCTGATGTTCGACATCGTGCCGCAGACCATCCACGTGCTCGTGATGCTGCAGGTGGTGAAGCTCATCATGCTGCTCGTGCGCATGGCGGAAGGTGCCGAGTTTCCCGGCTGGCTTTATTTCCTGGGACCCGTGGTCGCTGCCCTGCTGTGGCCGTTGCTCACGGTGACGCTGATCCTGCCGCAGAAACCCAAACCCGACGCCGATCGCGTCTGATTCGTCCGATGTCACGCCGCGTTGAAATTCGCAACCCCGAGGTCGAGCTCTCCCGCTTCCGCGCACGGCTCGCCGTTGCCGGCAGCGTGGTCGTGGTCCTCTTCGCCATACTGCTCACTCGCTTCTTCTACGTCCAGGTCGTCCAGCACGACTACTACCATGCGCTGGCGGAAAACAATCGCATCTCCATCGTTCCCGTGGTGCCGAACCGCGGGCTGATACTGGACCGCAACGGTGTCGTCCTCGCCCACAACTATTCCGCCTACACGCTCGAGATCACGCCGAGCAAGGTGCCCGATCTGGAAGCCGCCATCAGCGGGCTCGCATCGGTGGTGGAGATCACCGCCAAGGACCGCAAGCGCTTCAAGCGCTTGATGGACGAGAGCAAGAGCTTCGAGAGCCTGCCCATCCGCACACGCCTGTCCGAGGAGGAAGTGGCGAAGTTCGCGGCCAATCGTTACCGGTTCCCCGGCGTCGAGATCAACGCCCGCCTGTTTCGTCAGTATCCGAACGGGGAGCATGCGGCGCACTCGGTCGGGTATATCGGCCGCATCAGCGACCGCGACCTGGAGCAGATCGAAGCGCGGGGCGACACCGCCAACTACCGGGGCACCGACCACATCGGCAAGTTCGGCCTGGAGGAGTCGTACGAACGCGACCTGCACGGCATCACCGGCTTCGAGCGGGTAGAGGTGGATTCGGGCGGCCGCGCGGTGCGCTCGCTCGCCCGGCAGCCGCCCGTGTCCGGCAACAATCTGATCCTCGCGCTCGATCTGCGGTTGCAGGAAGTCGCGGAGAAGATCTTCGGCAATTACCGCGGTGCGCTGGTGGCAATCGAACCGAAGACGGGTGGGGTGCTCGCGCTCGTCTCGCGTCCGAGCTTCGACCCGAATCTTTTCGTCGACGGCATCGACCCGCAAAACTGGGACGCGCTCAACAACAACCCCGACAAGCCCTTGAACAACCGCGGGCTGCAGGGTCAGTACCCGCCGGGCTCGACCTTCAAGCCATTCATGGCGCTCGCCGCCCTGGAACTCGGTAAACGCTCGCCGTCCTACACGATCGCCGATCCCGGCTACTTCATGCTGCCCGGGGTGAGCCATCGCTGGCGCGACTGGAAGGCCGGCGGCCACGGCATGGTGGACCTGCACAAGTCGATCGTGATCTCGTGCGACACCTACTACTACGGTCTCGCGCAGGAGCTCGGCATCGACGCCATCCACGACTTCGTGAGCCAGCTCGGCTTCGGCTCCAAGACCGGCATCGACATCAAGGGCGAGCAACCCGGCGTGCTGCCGAACCAGGCCTGGAAGATGAGGCGCTACAAGCAGAAATGGTTCGCCGGTGACACGATTTCGGTCGGCATTGGCCAGGGGTACAACCTTGCCACCCCGCTGCAGCTCGCGCTGGGCACGGCGGTGATCGCGGCAAACGGCGCCGTGTACCAGCCCCACCTCGTGCGGGAGATCGAGGACAGCCGCACCAAGACCCTGACCCCCGTCGCAACGGCGCCAGTCCGGATGCTGGATCTGAAGCGCGAAAACGTGCAGCGGGTGAAAGCCGCCATGGTGGACGTCACCCGACCCGGCGGGACCGCGGGGCGGGCGGGCGCAGGCGCCCAGTACGTCTTCGGCGGGAAGACCGGTACCGCCCAGGTGATCGCGATGAAGCAGGGCGAGCGATACGACGAGAAGAAGGTCGCAGAGCGCCATCGCGACCACGCGCTCTTCATCGCCTTCGCCCCCGCGGACGATCCGAGGATCGCGCTCGGCATCATGGTCGAGAACGGCGGCCACGGCGGCTCGACCGCGGCGCCGATCGCACGCAAACTGCTGGACTTCTACCTCCTGGGCAAGCTGCCAGAATCGATGCAAGTCGGAGAGGACGATGCCGACGCAGGCGATTAAGCGCATCGCGACCTTTCTCGCCGGCCACATCGACAGCTTTCTGCTGACTTCCGTGTTGTTGCTGCTCGGGGTCGGGCTGATGACCCTCTACAGCGCCGCGGAGCAGAACACCACGCGGGTCGTCGGACAACTCGCGAACGTCGGGGTGGCGTTCGCCGTGATGTGGGTCGCGGCGAACATCCCGCCCCACATCCTGAAGAACTTCGCCGTCCCGGCATACGTCGTCGGCATCGTTCTCCTGGTCGCCGTCGAACTCTTCGGTGAGATCGTGAACGGCGCTCAGCGCTGGCTCGACCTCGGCGTCACGCGCATCCAGCCGTCCGAGCTCATGAAGATCGCCGTGCCGCTGATGCTGGCTTGGTACTTCGACCGCTACGAGGCGACGCTGCGCGTCAAGCACTTCGCGATTGCGGCAGCCCTGCTGCTGGTGCCGATCGGGCTCATTGCCAAGCAGCCGGATCTCGGGACCGCGCTCCTCATTCTCGCATCCGGGTTCTACGTGATTTTTCTGGCGGGACTGTCGTGGAAGATCCTGCTCGGCCTCTTCGCCGCGGGCTGCGCGAGCCTGCCGGTGCTGTGGTCCATGATGCACGACTATCAGAGGCGGCGCATCCTGACCCTGATCGATCCGACCCAGGATCCGCTGGGCGCGGGCTACCACACGATACAGTCGACGATCGCTGTGGGATCGGGCGGCGTCTCCGGCAAGGGGTGGCTGAACGGCACGCAGACGCACCTGGATTTCCTGCCCGAGCGCACCACCGACTTCATCTTCGCGGTCTACTCCGAAGAGTTCGGCCTAGTCGGCAACGGCTTGCTCCTGTGCCTGTTCCTGCTCGTGATCGGGCGCGGACTCATCATCGCCGCCGAGGCGCCCAGCCTGTTTGCGCGCCTGCTCGCCGGTTCGATCGCGCTCTCGTTCTTCACCTACGCCTTCGTCAACATGGGCATGGTGAGCGGGATCCTGCCCGTGGTCGGGGTGCCACTGCCCCTCATCAGCTACGGCGGCACCGCCCTGGTGACGCTCTTCCTCGGCTTTGGCATTCTGATGAGCATCCGAACCAACCGTAAGCTGGTACAGACGTGAGGGAGCTCGTTTCCTTGCGGGACTTTGGCGCACCTGTGGCGGCAGGGCTGGCGACGCTCGCCCTCGCGGCGTGCGGCGGCGCGCCTTCCAAGCCGGCGCCCGGTCCGATCGCGCCGGCGGCTCCCGTCAAGCAGGCCGAGCCGCCTGCAGCGAAGCGCGGCGGGGCTTACTACCTCGACGACGGACCGGGGGACAATCCGCCGCCGAATCTGGATCGCCTCCCGGACGCCGTGCCCAGGGTGGAGCCGCTGCGGCCTGCCTCGAATCGGCCGTACGAGGTATTCGGCAGGACCTACACCCCCCTGACCACGCTGCAACCCTATCGCCAGACCGGTGTGGCAAGCTGGTACGGACGGCGCTACCACGGCAAGGCGACCTCATCGGGTGAGATCTACGACATGTACGCCATGACGGCCGCGCACCCCACGCTGCCGATTCCGAGCTACGCCCGCGTCACCAATCTCAATACCCGCCGCACGGTGCTCGTCCGCGTCAACGACCGCGGCCCGTTCCTGCACGATCGCGTGATCGATCTTTCGTACGCGGCTGCCTACCGCATCGGCACGCTCGCAGGCGGGAGCGGACTGGTCGAAGTAGAGCTCGTGATCCCCGGGCGTGAGATCCCCGCCACGGGTTATCCGGCCTCCGTCGCAGCGCGGGCTGAGCCGGTGCGCCCGGCGCCGGCAGTCGAGCCGGCAAGGCAGCCGGCAGTGCTCAAGGAAGTCGACGAGACCCGCGGCATCTTCCTTCAGCTCGGCGCGTTCAGTGCGAAGGACAACGCCGAGGGATTCGTCGCCCGTCTCAAGGGCCAAGCCGGTGACGCCTCGGGTGCACTCGATGTCGTCCTGTTAAACGGCCTCTACCGCGTCCAGTCGGGGCCGTATGCGAGCGACGCCCAGGCGCGCGATGCCGCGGCCAGTCTGGCGTCCCGGCTCGGCATCAAGGCCATTGTTACCGCGCGCTGAGGACACCCGCGGTGAACCACCCCTCGTTCCGGCACACTTTCCGTCTTGCCAGCGGCGCGCCGGTCGCCACACTGCGGTGCGTGAGCAGCGCCGGCGCCATGCGCCTGGAATGGCTCGATGCCGCTCAAGAACCCGTTCTGCTGGCCCAGGTCGGCGGACCGGGCGCGACCCGGTTGCTCGACGCCACGGGACGGGATATCCCCTGCGCCGATCCCTGGGGCCCGGCGCCGCCTGCCGAACCTTCGGTGCGGTCAATCGGTTCGGGCGGGGTGATGAGATCGTGCGAGGTCGCCGGACATCCGGCCTGGATCATCGACGATTACGGCAATCGAACGCGGCACTTCGTCTTCGGCTGCACACCCGAGCGCTTCCTGCACGTGCATCTCGACGCCCGTGGCAACACGACCATGATGGAGAAGACACGGGAGCACGCGACCCTGCGGACGATACGCCGCGACGCGAACGGCGTGCTGCTGGCAGACGAGGCGTTCGTGCAACCGGGGGAGGCGCTCGAGGACATCGCACGTCGCAGCGGCGTCACGCTGGACGCCCTGCGCGCCGCGAACATGGATCTTCCGGTATCACCCCCGGCGGGTACGCTGGTGCGCCTGGCCTGATCGCCCCGGGCCGTCGCGTCAACCCTGCATGCGCGCCAGCGACTCGGCGTAGGTCGGCGTGTTGCCCGCCACCACGTCCTCTCGACGCAGTGCGTGGAAGCGCCCAAGGACGTCGTTAGCCGCAGCGAGCTTGGCGATACGCGCCGCGTACAGCGCGATCTTCGCTCCGGGCAACGCCCACACCGCCGTATCATCGGTCAACGCGTCGAGATACGCCCGCGCCCCGCAACATCCCAGGCTCAAAGCGGCGCGCCCGCTGTTTACCGCCTGCGGCACGACCGCACAGGCCGGTCGACCGAGCGCGGGGGGCAGTTCGGGATCGACCTGCTGGATCGCTTCCGTGATCACCAGGCCCTGCCGCGCATGGGCGAACAGCAGCACCACGTCCGGCGCGAGCGGCGTCTGGGCGAGTGGTGCATAGACGACGTGCCGCACCGCATCGCGGAGGACAGGGATGCCCGCGACGTCCTGCTCGCGCACGTACTCCATCCCCGCCATCACCTGGAGCACGTTCGCGAGCTCCCGCGCGTGATGCGGGGACGGATCGGCGAGGTGGTGGGTATGCACGCCGACCGCGCAGAGGTCGTGATCCGGCGCCGAAGTGGCGATGGCGCCGTGCGCCGCCAGCTCCCAGAACACGCATCCCGCTGGCACCCTGCCCCGCTGCGCCGGAACGCTCGCGGGGACCGTGTCGGCGAGACACACCGCGATCGGCGGCAGCTTGAGCCCGAGCGCATCCTGCAGGATGCGCGCAATCGAAGGGTAGTCGGTCATCGGAAAACGCGAGCCGCGCAGCTTCAGTTCACGATCGCCTTCAGCTCGCCCTTGCCGTAGCGCGTAGCCATGGCGTCCAGCGCAACCGGCGTGATCTTCGACGCCTGCCCGGCGCAGCCGAAGGCCTCGAAGCGCGCCTTGCAGATGTCCTTGGCCGCGGCCGTCGCATCCTTCAGGAACTTGCGCGGATCGAACTCGCTCTTGTTCTTCGCCAGATGGCGGCGGACGGCACCGGTCATGGCAAGGCGGATGTCGGTGTCGATGTTGATCTTGCGCACGCCGTGCTTGATGCCCTCCTGGATCTCCTCTACCGGCACGCCGTACGTTTCCTTCATCTCGCCGCCGAACTCGCGGATGATCTCGAGCCAGTCCTGCGGCACCGACGACGAGCCGTGCATCACGAGATGGGTGTTCGGCAGGCGGGCATGGATCTCCTTCACGCGCTCGATGGCGAGGATGTCGCCGGTCGGCTTGCGGGTGAATTTGTACGCGCCGTGGCTGGTGCCGATCGCGATCGCGAGCGCGTCGACCTGGGTCGCCTTGACGAACTGGGCGGCTTCGTCCGGGTCGGTCAGAAGCTGGTCGTGGGAGAGCTTGCCCTCGGCCCCGTGCCCGTCCTCCTTCTCGCCCATGCCCGTCTCCAGCGATCCGAGACAGCCGAGCTCGCCTTCCACCGAGACCCCCACGGCGTGCGCCATGTCGACCACCTTGCGCGTCACGTCGACGTTGTAGTCATAGCTGGCCGGGGTCTTCGCGTCTTCGCGCAGCGACCCATCCATCATGACGCTGGAGAAGCCGGAGCGAATGGCGTTCACGCACACCGCCGGTGTCGCACCGTGATCCTGGTGCATGACGATCGGGATGTGCGGATAGGCCTCCACCGCCGCGGCGATGAGGTGCCGCAGGAACGGCTCGCCGGCGTACTTACGCGCCCCGGCCGAGCCCTGCATGATGACGGGGCTGTCGCACTCGTCCGCCGCCTGCATGATGGCCTGGATCTGCTCCAGATTGTTCACGTTGAAAGCCGGCAAGCCGTAGCCGTTCTCGGCGGCGTGGTCGAGCAGTTGCCGAAGGGAGACGAGAGCCATGGTGGGTACCTCCGAAGATGATGATGGAAAGAAGTGCGCAGCGCGACCTCAGGCGTCGCTTCTCCTCGAGTCTCCCACTCGAATTATCTTCATGGTATTGGTTTGTCCGGTCTTGCCCACGAGCTCGCCGATGGTGAGCACCACCAGATCGCCTGGCTGCACGGCACCGCGCCGCAACAGCTCGTCCTCGGCCGCCCGCAGCATCACGTCGCGATCGTTCGAGGTCTCGCGCAGATTGTACGGGTGCACGCCCGAGAACAGCGTGAGCCGCCGCCGCGTCTCGACTACCGGCGTGAGCGCGTACACCGGCACGCCCAGATTCACACGCGACATCCACAGCGCGGTGGCGCCGGAGTGCGTGAGCGCGCCGATCGCCCGCACCTTGAAGTGCGAAGCGGTGAACGCGGCGGCAAATGCCACCGCCTGGTCGATCCGGGTGGCCAGGCGATCCATCAGATCGCGCTCGACCGTGGGCTCCATGTTCCGCTCCGCCTCGAAACACACGCGGGCCATCGCGCGCACGGTTTCCACCGGGTACTCGCCGACCGCCGTTTCCGCCGAGAGCATTACGGCATCGGTACCGTCGAGCACCGCATTCGCCACATCCGAAACCTCGGCCCGGGTCGGAATCGGACTCGAAATCATCGACTCCATCATCTGGGTGGCCGTGATCACGAGCTTGTACCTGGCTCGCGCCAGCCGGATCATGCGTTTTTGCAACGCCGGCACCGCGGCATCGCCCATCTCCACCGCCAGGTCGCCGCGCGCCACCATGATCGCATCCGAGGCGTCGAGGATCTCGTCCAGCGCAGCGATCGCCTCGGCGCGCTCGATCTTCGCGATCAGCAAGCCTTTGCCACCCGCCTCGTGCAGCAGGGTGCGGGCGTACTCCATGTCGGCGCCGGACCGCGGAAACGAAACGGCGATGTAATCCGCCTTGAAGCGCGCGGCGGTCTTGATGTCCTCCAGATCCTTTTCGGTCAGGGCGGGGGCCGTGAGCCCGCCGCCACGCCGGTTGATGCCCTTGTTGTTGGAGAGGATTCCGCCCTGCTCGACCCGGGTGAAGATCTGGGAATCCTTCACCTTCTCCACGTACAGGACGATACGCCCGTCATCGAGCAGCAGCACGTCGCCAACGCTCACGTCCGCGGGCAGTTCCCGGTAGTCGAGCCCGACCCGGAAGCTGTCGCCGAGCTCGCAGTCGGCGTCGAGCACGAACGGGCTGCCCGGCTTGAGGACGACCCGCCCGTGCTCGAAGGCCCCGATGCGGATCTTCGGACCCTGCAGGTCGGCCATCACTCCGACCGGACGCCCCGCCGCCCGCGCCAGCGCCCGCACCAGCTCCGCCCGCTCCTCGTGCTCTTCCGCCTTGCCGTGCGAGAAGTTCAACCGCACCACGTCGAGACCGGCCTCGATCAGCTTCTCCAGCGCGCCCCGCGAACTGGAAGCGGGCCCGAGAGTCGCAACGATCTTGGTCCGGCGCCGCATGCCTGTGATCGGACCAGCGATGGTCGGGGCCAAGGCAGCGGCGCGGGGTTGGCGGCGAGCCGGCCTAGCCCTTGGCCGCGCGCTCCTCGAGGATCGCAACCGCCGGCAGCGTCTTGCCCTCGAGAAACTCGAGAAAAGCGCCGCCGGCGGTCGAGATGTAGCCGACCTTCGAGCCGATGTCGTACTTGGCGATCGCGGCCAGCGTGTCGCCGCCGCCGGCAAGCGAGAACGCAGGCGAGGAGGCGATGGCGCGTGCCACGGTCTCCGTCCCCTTGCCGAACTGGTCGTACTCGAAGACACCGACCGGCCCGTTCCACACCACCGTTCCGGCCCGGGCAATGACATCGGCGAGCTTCTGCGCCGCTTGCGGCCCGATGTCGAGGATCATGTCGTCGTCGGCCACCTGGTCCACCGACTTCAGCGTGGCAGCGGCGCTCGGCGAGAGCTCCTTCCCGCACACGACGTCGTTCGGCAGCGGTACGTCGCCGCCTCGGGCATGGCAAGCCTCGATCACCGCCTTGGCCTCGCCGACCAGATCAGCCTCCGACAGCGACTTGCCGATCTTCTTGCCTTGCGCCGCCAGGAAAGTGTTGGCGATGCCGCCGCCGACGACCAGCTGATCGACTTTCGCGGACAAATTCTTCAGCACCGTGAGCTTGGTCGACACCTTCGAGCCGGCGACGATCGCAACGAGCGGCCGCTTCGGATTGGCGAGCGCTTTCGTCAGCGCCTCGAGCTCCTGCGCGAGCAGCGGTCCGGCGCACGCCACCGGCGCGAACTTGGCGATGCCGTGCGTGGTCGCTTCGGCCCGATGCGAGGTGGCGAAAGCGTCCATCACGAAGACATCGCACAGCTTCGCCATCTTTTGCGCGAGCTCGTCGACGTTCTTCTTCTCGCCCTTGTTGGTGCGGCAGTTTTCCAGCATCACCACTTCACCGGGCTTGACCTCGAAACCGCCGTCGACCCAGTTCTGCACCAGCCGCACCTCGCGCCCGAGCAGCTCGGACATGCGCTTGGCAACCGGCGCCAGGGTGTCCGCCGGCTTGAATTCGCCTTCCTTCGGTCGCCCGAGGTGCGAGGTTACCATTACCGCCGCGCCCTTCTCGAGCGCGAGCTTGATGCCGGGCACGGAGGCGCGGATGCGCGTGTCCTCCGTGATTTTTCCGGCGTCGTCCTGCGGGACATTGAGGTCGGCGCGAATGAAGACGCGCTTGCCCGCGAGGTCGAGATCGGCCATTCTCAAGACGTTCATTTGTCTGGCTCCGTGAACGGAAAAGGGATACTTCAACCGTGCATGACGGATGAGCGGGAACCCCGGCCACCCCGGAATCGGGGGGTCGGGGCTCCCGCTACGCGACCATCACTTGCTGACGACGCGCGCCATGTCGAGGAGCTTGGCGGAGTAACCCCATTCGTTGTCGTACCAGGACACGACCTTGACGAAAGTGCCGTCGAGGGCGATCCCCGCGCCGGCGTCGAACACCGACGTGCAGCTCTCACCGCGGAAATCGGTGGCCACCACCTTGTCCTCGGTGTAGCCGAGCACGCCCTTCATGGGACCTTCGGAGGCCGCTTTCATTGCCGCGCAGATCTGCTCGTAGGTGGCTTCCTTAACCAGCTCGACGGTGAGGTCGACCACGGAAACGTCCGAGGTGGGCACCCGGAAGGCCATGCCGGTCAGCTTCTTGTTGAGCTCGGGGATCACCTTGCCGACGGCCTTCGCCGCGCCGGTCGAGGACGGGATGATGTTCTCGAGGATGCCGCGGCCGCCGCGCCAGTCCTTGTTGGACGGACCGTCGACGGTCTTCTGCGTGGCGGTGGCAGCGTGCACCGTGGTCATGAGCCCGCGCTTGATGCCCCACGTGTCGTGCAGCACCTTGGCCACCGGTGCGAGGCAGTTGGTGGTGCACGAAGCGCACGAGATGATCGCCTGCCCGTCGTAGATCTTGTCGTTCACACCGTAGACGAACATCGGCGTGTCGTCCTTCGAAGGCGCCGACATGATCACCTTCTTCGCCCCGGCCGCGAGATGCTTCTGCGCGGTCTCCTTGGTGAGGAAGAGGCCGGTGGACTCGATGACGAGGTCGGCGCCGACCTCGTTCCACTTGAGCTCGGCGGGATCCTTCACTGCGGTGAGTCGGATCTTCTTGCCGTTCACCACCATCGTGTTGCCGTCGACCGCGACGGTGGCCTTGAAGCGTCCGTGCACCGAGTCGTACTTGAGCATGTAGGCGAGATAGTCCGGCTCGAGCAGGTCGTTGATGCCGACGATCTCGATGTCCGGAAAGTCCCTCACGGCGGCCCGCATTACCATGCGCCCGATGCGTCCAAATCCGTTGATGCCGACACGAATTGCCATGTCTTTCCTCCCGTGAAAACGATGAAAAACCTCGATTCTATCGCGAAGCGATGACCTTTTTTCGATCGCGTTTCGCGACTCGCTTGTGCGTTCCCCCCTTAGAGAACGCTCCTCACAGTATTCACCACGTTGGCCACGGTGAAACCGAAGTGCTTGAACAGCTCCCCTGCCGGTGCGGATTCGCCGAACGTCTCGATGCCGATCGTGGCGCCGTCGATTCCCACGTACTTGCGCCAGCCATCCGTGACTCCGGCTTCGATCGACACCCGCGTCACGCCCCGCGGCAGCACGCTCGACTTGTATGCTTCATCCTGCCGGTCGAAGACGTTGGTCGACGGCATGGAAACCACGCGTGCCGCGATCCCGCTTTCGCCGAGCGCCTTGCGCGCTTCCATCGCCAGCGCGACTTCCGAGCCGGTGGCGATGAGAATGACCGCCGGCTTTCCCCCGGTCGCCTCCGCCAGCACGTAGCCGCCACGGCGAATGTCCGCGATCTGCTCCGGCGTGCGCGTCTGGAACGCGAGGTTCTGCCGCGAGAACAGTAGGCACGAAGGTCCGTCGACGCGCTCGATCGCCGCGACCCAGCAGACCGCGCTCTCGACCGAGTCGCACGGGCGCCACACCTCCATGCCCGGAATCAGACGCAGCGTGGCGGTCTGCTCGATCGGCTGGTGGGTCGGCCCGTCTTCGCCCAGACCGATCGAATCGTGGGTGTAGACAAAGATCGAAGGCACCTTCATCAGCGACGACATGCGCACCGCGTTGCGGGCATACTCCGAGAACATCAGGAAAGTGGCGGCGAACGCGCGCAGCCCGCCGTGGAGCACGATGCCGTTCATGATTGCCGACATGCCGAACTCGCGCACGCCGAAATAAATGTAGTTGCCCGGCTCGTCGCGCTGCATGCCGCGCGCCTTCGACCACAGGGTCAGGTTCGATCCGGCGAGATCGGCAGAGCCGCCCACGAGTTCCGGCAGCACTGCGGCGAGGGCCTCGATCGAGTTCTGCGAAGCCTTGCGGGTGGCGATCGTTTCACCCTTCTCCACGGTCTTCGCGATGAACGCGCGCGCTGCCTGCGGCCAGTTCGCGGGCAGCTCGCGCTGCATGCGCCGCTTGAACTCGGCCGCGAGCGCGGGATGATCGCGCTCGTACTCGGCGAAGCGCTTGTTCCACGCCGTCTCCAGACCAGCGCCCCTGACCCGCGCGTCCCAGCCATCGTAGACATCCTGCGGAATCACGAACGGCGGATGATTCCAGCCGATGTGGGCGCGCGTGGCCGCCACTTCGGCCTCGCCCAGCGCGGCGCCGTGCGCCTCGTGCGTGCCTGCCTTGTTGGGCGAGCCGTGCGCGATCACGGTCTTGCAGCAGATCAGGCTCGGGCGTCCGGTTTCCGCCTGCGCCGCCTGCAGCGCCTTCTCGATGGCGGCAAAGTCGTGGCCATTCACATCGGGTACCACGTGCCAGCCGTAGGCTTCGAAGCGTTTCGGGGTATTGTCCGTGAACCACCCTTCCACGTGACCGTCGATCGAAATGCCATTGTCGTCGTAGAAGACGATGAGCTTGCCCAGGCCGAGCGTGCCGGCCAGCGAGCACGCCTCGTGCGAGATGCCCTCCATCAGGCAGCCGTCGCCGTTGAAGACGTAGGTGTGGTGATTCACGATCTCGAACCCGGGCCGGTTGAACTCCGCCGCCAGCGTGCGCTCGGCGATCGCCATGCCCACCGCGTTCGCGATGCCCTGCCCGAGCGGGCCGGTAGTGGTCTCGACGCCGGGCGTGAGGCCGTATTCGGGATGACCGGGGGTCTTCGAGTGCAGTTGCCTGAAACGCTCGAGCTCCTCCATCGGCAGCGCGTAGCCGGTGAGATGCAGCAAGGCGTAGAGCAGCATGGAACCGTGGCCGTTGGACACCACGAAGCGATCGCGGTCCGCCCAGTGCGGATTGGCCGGGTTGTGCCGCAGGTGATGGTTCCACAGCACCTCGGCGATCTCTGCCATGCCCATCGGCATGCCGGGATGGCCGGAGTTCGCTTTCTGCACCGCGTCCATCGCCAATGCTCGAATGGCGTTGGTCAGATCCTTCCGCGTAGCCATAGGGGGCTTTCCTCGAACCATAGTAGAGATGAGATGACACGCACACGCGTGCGGTCGCGCCGGCCGATACAGGCGAAAGCGCGCGCCTGGACGTTTCCCGCGGTTGCCCGTCAGGACCGCGCCTCACGACGGCCGAACCCGTTCTCCCCGATGCACGGATTTCTGCGCTTTCCCCGCGAATTATTCCGAAGACCGAAAATTAAGGAAAGCTATTTCTTGTTATCGCAACCATAAAGGCGCCCCCGGGTCGAGAGCGCCCAGGCAGCGGGGTCGTGTTGTCGCCGCCCTCCCGCCGTGCGCGAGGCTCAGTCCTCCACCCGCCGCGACAGGCGCACCCCCAGCTGCTTCAGCTTGCGATAGAGATGCGTGCGTTCGAGGCCGACCTTCTCGGCCACCCGACTCATGTTGCCGCCCTCGCGGGCGATGTGATGCTCGAAGTAGACACGCTCGAAGGCGTCGCGCGCCTCGCGCAGGGTGAGGTGGAGCGGCAGCGTTTTCGCCAGCGTCGGCAGTTCGACGTCGAACTGCGCGAGCACGCGGTTCACGTCGGCGAGCGTGATCTCATCCTGCAGGGCGGTGAGCGCCAGCGTCTTCACCGTGGCCTCGAGCTGTGACAGATTGCCCGGCCAGTCGCAGTTGCGCAGCGCATTCAGCGCGGCCGTGCTGAACGATCGCGGGGGTGCCTCCCGCGCCTCGACGAGCCGCGACAGGAACAGGTTCGCTAGCTCCGGCACGTCCTCGCGGTGCTCGCGCAGGCTCGGCACGCGGATGGTGAGCCCCGACAGACTCTGCAGCAGGCGCGAATCGAAGGCGCCCTGTGCCACCAGTTCCGGCAGCGACTTCGCGCTCGCACACACCAGCCGCACGTTGTACTTGTCGAGCTTGGAGACGAGCAGGGCAAGCCCCTTCTGCTCGAGCTTGTTGAGGTTGCCCACCTCGGGCAGGAAAAGCGTGCCTTCCTTCGCCTCGGTGAGCAGATCGACCGGCGCCTCCGCCAGCACCGCAAGCGACTCCGGCGCGACCCAGGGCGTGTTCGGCCGGTGCAGAAAACCCGCGCACAGCTCGACGCCACACCCCGGCTCTGCGGTCAGCAGCACGGGCGTCTTCAGGTTGCCCACCCGCTCCAGGCGTTGTTTGAGGTCGGAGATGAGAGCCGCGCGCCCCAGGCTCGCGAGCGACAGCGCCGGCTTCGGCTGCACGATGCCCTGGCGCAGCGCCCGGCCCACTGTCGACAGGAGCTTTTGCAGTGCGATCGGTTTTTCGAGGAAGTCGTAGGCGCCGATCCGGGTGGCCTCGACCGCGGTGTCGATCGTGCCATGACCCGACATCATCACGACCGGCATGGTGAGCAGCCCGGAGCTTGCCCACTCCTTGAGCAGCGTGATGCCGTCCGTGTCGGGCATCCAGATGTCGAGCAGGACCAGGTCGGGGCGACCCTGCGTACGCACCTCCCGCGCCTGCCCGGCGTTCTCGGCGAGCCGCACCTGGTAGCCCTCGTCTTCGAGAATCTCCGAGAGCAACTCGCGGATGCCGACCTCGTCGTCCACCACCAGAATCTGCGTCATGCGTCGTTCCTATGCCTTCGCTTCAGTCTTGCGTGCCGCCGTGCGCGGGGCAAGCAGCGGCAGCATAATGCGAACCGCCGCGCCGTGGGGCCGCAGATTCTCGATCTCCACTTTGCCCGCGTGCTCCTCGACGATCTTCTTGACGATGGCGAGCCCAAGACCGGTGCCCTTGGGCTTGGTCGTCACGTAAGGCTCGAACACCCGTGCGAGCAGCGCATCCGGGACGCCGACCCCGTTATCTTCGATGGCGAGGAGAAGGGCCCCGTCCTTCTGTTCGGTGCGGATCGTGATGCGCGGTTCGCTCACGCCCGCCACCGCGTCCTGGGCGTTTTGCAGCAGATTGTGGACGAGCTGCCGGATCTGCCCCGGATGCCCGAACACCGGATCGAGCCGGGGCGCCAGCTCGGCGCGGATATGCGATCCCATCGCGTCGTACAGGGTGAGGATCTCGCGCACGAGTTGATTGACGTCGACGCTTTGCACCGTTGCCTCGGGTGAGCGCGCGTACTGGCTGAAGGCGTCGACCATGCCCTTCAATGCCGCCACCTGGTTCACGATGGTGCGCGTGGAGCGGTCCAGCATTTCCGCATCCGCCGCCCCCAGCTTGTCGTGCAGCTTGCGCTGCAGCCGCTCCGCCGAGAGCTGTATCGGCGTGAGCGGGTTTTTGATCTCGTGCGCGAGACGCCGCGCCACCTCGGCCCAGGCGGCGTCCCGCTGCGCCTGGATCAGGTGCGTGATGTCGTCGAATACCACCACGCGGCCGGTGCCATCGGCGGCCTGGAAACGCGTGCCGCGCACCAGCAGCAAACGCTCACCGCTCTTCGCATGGTGCTCGAGCTGTTTTTCCCATTCGCTGTCTGCCGCGTCCTCGAAGGCTTCGCGGACCGCTGCCGAGAACGGCGCGAGGCGCGGCTCCGCCGTTCCCCATGCGTCGAGCGGAATGTCCTTGAGGGACGCGGTCTCGATCTCGAGGATCACGCCGGCGCTCACGTTGCACGCCCGCAGCTTGAGCGCTTCGTCGAAGGCGAGGACGCCCGCCGAGAGATTGGCGAGCGTGCTCTCGATGTAGGCTTTCGCGGTTTCGAGCTGTGCCTGGTTGCGTTCGACCGCGGCGCGCGCATCGGCGAGCTGCCGCGTCATGGCGTTGAACGACTGCGTGAGCACCCCGAGTTCGTCGCGGCTCGGCACTGGCAGCTGTTCGCTGAGATTGCCCTGCGCCACTGCGCGCGTACCTTGCGCGAGCACGCCCAGAGGTGCCGACAGCCGTTCGCTCAGGTAGAAAGCCACCGCGAGCGCGGAGAGCAGGGCGAGCAGCAGCGCGAGCGTCAGCGTCACGCCGTACAGCCGCTTCAGGCCGACGCGCGACAGCAGGAGCTCCTGGTAGTCGCGGTACATCCCCTGCACGGTGTCGGCATCGGCCGCGATGTCGGGTGGTACCGGCTGCAGGAGCTGCAGCATGCGCACGTCCTGGCCGGGACCGAACGCGGTGATCGGCACCACGACGCGCAACTGCAGTCCCTGGCCGGGGATGGATTCGACCGCGCTGTAGGACTGTGCGATGCGCACGCGACGCAGCACGGCCGCGCTCGGAACCTCGGGGGCGAGGATCGAGCGCTCCGCGCTCGAGAACGCGATGACCGTGCCGCGCTGGTTGAAGAGCGTCGCCTCTTGCGCGCCGATGCGCTCGCGCAGCTGGTTGAGGACGGACAGATGATCGGACTGCGGCACCTCCGACAGGTCGAACGCCATCGCGTCGGCCTTGTTGGCCAGATCCTTCAGCATGCTGTCGAGCGCGGAGCGCCCCAGCCGCAGGCTGCTCTCCATCGCGCGGTCGACCTGCACGTCGAACCACGAGTCGATCGAACGCACGAGAAACTGCACCGATAGCGCATAGATCAGGATGCCGGGCACGACCGCCATGAGCGCGAACATGACCACGAGGCGCAAGGTGAGCTTGGCGCCGAACACGCGCGTCCGCAGCTTGCCGAGCAGGCTCCACAACTGAAAGCCGACCAGCCCGAAGAGCGCGAGGACGAGCCCGCCGTTCACGAGCAGCAGGATCGGATAGTGCCGGCTGAAAAGCTCGCTGTTGGAGGTTGCGAGCGACAGGACATACAGCGCGAGGGCGCCGAACCCCAGGATGACGATGAGCGCGTACTGAATGCGACGTCGTCGCAGCAGGGTCGCGAGACGGGAACGCGCCGCTCTCATGGCGTGAAGTTCCAGCGATGCCAGTTCGAATTGAGCGACCATTCCCGCGACCCCAGGGCCGTGACCTGAAACGGCTTCGGCAGCTGGGTCGTGTCGAGCCAGAAACGCACGCCGGCGCGGTAGGTCTCGCCCTTTTTTAGCGCGTCGCGTTCGGCCAGTGCCCGGTTGCGCACCCGCGACAGGAGCTGCAGCGCTTCTGCCAGCGTGCCGAAGTTCTGGAACAGATTGCCCACTGCGACGCGGTACTGCTGGGTAAGCGCGTTGTAGCTCAGCCGATACTGGCTGCGCGTCTCGCCTGCCGTCTCGTCGAACCAGTACCAGCGCGGGCGCGTCAACTGCGCCTCGACGACGAACGTCAACGGCACACCGCGGTTCAACGCCGATTCCACCGCCGCACCCAGCACGATGTCGAAATCCGCGTTGAGATAGTACTCGTCGTCACCCGGCACGATCTCCGCCGAGGTTACAAGAATGCCCTGCGCCGACGCGCACAGGACCACGGCCGAGAGCACCGCGGCCCCCCACGCCCGCCAGGCCCAGTTTGCTTCAGTCCTTCTCGAACAGGGCGTAGAAGAAGCCGTCATGATCGCGGTTCGGAAGCAGCATGCCGTCATCCGGCAACGCGGCTAGGGGAAGGCGGCGCGCATCTCGATGGCGGTTGAGGAATCGGTCCGCCTGATCCTGATTCTCCTCGCGAAAGACAGAACAGGTTGCGTACAGCAATTTACCACCTCGGCGCAGCGTGTGCCAAAGGGCGTCGAGGAGGGCGGCCTGATGCGCGGCGAACCCGTCGAGGTCGGCCGGACGCCGCAACCATTTGACGTCCGGGTGCCGGCGCACGACCCCGGAAGCGGAGCACGGCACGTCGGCCAGTATGCGGTCGAACGGTGCACCATCCCACCACATCCCAGGCCGCGCCGCATCCCCCGCGACGACCTGCGCCGCGAGACCGAGGCGGTCGAGATTCTCCTGCACCCGTCGCAGTCTGCGCTCGTCGCAATCGAGCGCCAGCAACCTGACGCGCGCGAGCTCCAGAATGTGCGAGGCCTTGCCACCGGGCGCAGCACAGGCATCGAGCACGCGCATGTCGTCGTCGAGGTCGAGCAGCGGCGCGGCGAACTGGGCCCCGGCATCCTGCACCGACACCATCCCCCCCGCGAACCCCGGGACCTCGGCCACCGGCAGCGGGCGTGCCAGCGTCACGGCACTCTCGCCCGACTGGTGCGCCTCGATGCCCTCCTCCTGCAGCCATTCCAGATAGTGCGCCATCGCCATGCGGCCGATCCGCACACGCAGCGTGAAGGGGGGATGCTCGTTACCCGTATCGAGGATGCCGGTCCAGGCCGCGGGATATTGCAGCTGCAGCTTCTCGATCCACCACGATGGATAGGAGAACCACCCTTCCGGGGTCGCCCGTGCACGCGAAACGACGCCGTCGGCGTCGCGCAGGAAATTGCGCAGCACCGCGTTCACCAGCCCCCCCATGCGCGCTGCCCCGAGCGCTGCGGTGCAGTCCACTGCGTGGTCGACGACGGCGTGCGGCGCCGTGCGGGTATAGCGCAGCTGGTACAGCGCGACGAGCAGGAGGGATTCCACGATGCCCTGCCGCAGGGGCCGTCGCAGCAGCTGTGCGAGACAGGCGCGCAGCTCTCCCAGATGGCGCAGCGTGCCGTAGGTCGCGTCGAGGAACGTCGCGCGCGCCCACCCTTCGAGGCGCGGGTCGGGGCCGTCCAGGACGGATCCTAGACTGCGCCCCGCGAGCACCTTGCAGACGGTTTCGGCGGCGACCTTCTGGATCTCGATCAAGCGACGCGCCGGCTGCGGAATTTCCGGCGGGTCTTCACCCCGGCATCGCGAGCAAGCGTGCCACGCGCTCCTGGGTGGACGGATGCGTACTGAAGAGGCCCTTGAGCCCGCCGCCCGACAACGGATTCACGATCATCATCTGTGCGGTCTCGGGATGTTGTTCCGCGGTGTGCATGGGGAGCCCCTTCGCGTAACGCTCGATCTTGTCCAGCGCGGCTGCCAGCGCCTTCGGATCGCCCGAGATCTCGGCGCCGCCACGGTCGGCCTCGAACTCGCGCGAGCGCGAGATCGCGAACTGGATGAGCATGGCGGCAAATGGCGCGAACAGCATGATCAGCATGCCGACGAGCGGGTTCGTCGAACCTTCCCCCTCGCGCTGGTGACCGCCGAACAGCATGCCGAGCTGCGCAACCGAGGAGATCGCCCCGGCGAGCGTCGCGGAAATGGTGCTGATCAGGGTGTCGCGATGCCTGACGTGGGCGAGCTCGTGTGCCATGACGCCGCGCAGCTCGCGCGGTGTCAGCACTTGCATGATGCCGGTGGTCGCGGCGACGGCGGCGTTCTGCGGATTGCGCCCGGTGGCGAAGGCGTTGGGCTGATCTTCGTGGATGACGTACACCTTCGGCATCGGCAAGCCCGCGCGCTGAGCGAGGTCGCGCACCATCGCGTGGAACTCGGGGGCTGTCGTCTCGTCCACCGCCTGCGCGTTGTACATCCGCAGCACGAGCTTGTCGGAATTCCAGTACGCCCAGATGTTCATGGCGCCTCCCAGGGCCAGCGCGATGAGCATGCCCGCACCACCCCCGATCAGGTAGCCGATGGCGCCGAACAAAGCGACGATCGCGGCCATCAACACGAAGGTCTTGACCCAGCTGCCTAGCATCGTTCCGAATCTCCCAATCAGACAACGAGAAGCAAGCGATTGATTGCGTCCGGGGCAGCCGATTTCAAGTGCCCAGACGGGTGCCTGGTGCGACCGGGGTCCCGCGCAGGAATTCCGCGGCCGACTGCCGTCGCCCACCGGCTCGCTGCAGTTCCGCGATACTGAGGACGCCTTGTCCGCAGACGATGGCGAGATCGCCGCCCGCGCCCTCCACTACGGTACCCGATGCGACGGTCTCGACGGCCCGTGCGTCGGCACGGGCGCGCCAGATCTTGAGCGCCTGTCCGGCCAGCGTCGTATGCGCACCGGGCACTGGGTCGAAGGCGCGAACCGCCCGTTCCAGC
Source organism: Burkholderiales bacterium (assembly GCA_039807745.1). Taxonomy (GTDB): domain Bacteria; phylum Pseudomonadota; class Gammaproteobacteria; order Burkholderiales; family JAEUMW01; genus JAEUMW01. The sequence goes on along the minus strand of JBDHRV010000001.1, from coordinate 35,487 downwards.
TCGACCGCTGACCGTGACCAGTCGAGACGTGCTTCCTCGCGGGAGATCTTGTGCGCGTAACTGACACCGGCCTCGGGCTGGGGGCGCGGGACGACTTGCCCCTGCTCTATCGCGTCGAGCGCCGCCACGATGGCCTCGGCCCCGACCGCGGCGAGCTTTGCCTCCAGCGTGCCGGCGGTATCGTCGTCCGCGATTCGTACGAGACGTTCGAGCAGGACGGGCCCGGTGTCGAGCCCGGCATCCATCTGCATGATCGACACACCGGTCTCCGGGTCGCCCGCGAGCAACGCGCGCTGGATCGGTGCCGCGCCACGCCAGCGAGGCAGAAGCGAGGCGTGAATGTTGATGCAGCCGAGCGGCGTCACCTCGAGCACGGCAGGCGGGAGAATGAGACCGTATGCCGCGACGACCACCACGTCCGCGCCGACCGACCGCAGTCGGGCGATCACCGCTTCGTCGCGCAGCGAAGCGGGCTGCTCGAGCGGCAACCCGTGTTCCAGCGCGGTCCGCTTCACTTCGCTCGTCTTCATTACCAGCCCGCGGCCGCTGGGCCTGTCAGGCTGAGTGAGGACTAACACGACGTGGTGCTCGGCAGCCCACAGGGCGCGCAGCGCGATGGCAGCAAAGGCGGGGGTACCGGCAAAGATGATTCGCATCGACGGAAGTGTGTCAATCGCGGGTGCAAAACGTGCTTGAACCGCCGCCGCCTGCGGTTGCGGCAGCCACTCCGCCATTGTTCACCGGGACCGCGTTGTAAGCCAGTCTTCAGGTCCAGAGATCAGGAGGCCTTGCGTTGCAGCTTGCGAAGTTTCGCGATTATGCGGGACTGCTTCAGGCGCGACAGGTACTCCACGAAAACCCGCCCCTGCAGATGATCCATCTCATGCTGGATGCAGACAGCCAGCAGCCCTTCCGCCTCCAGTTCAAACGCTCGCCCGCCGCGATCCAGCGCGCGCACCGTGACGCGTTCGGCGCGTTGCACGGTCTCGTAGACGCCGGGCACCGACAAACAACCTTCCTCGCATTCCGTGGCGCCACTCTGCGCGACGATTTCGGGATCGATCAACACCAGAAGCTCGTCACGCGCGTCCGAAATGTCGATCACGATCACCCGCTTGTGCACGTCCACCTGGGTCGCCGCCAGCCCGATGCCGGGCGCAGCGTACATGGTCTCCGCCAGGTCGGCGACGAGCACCTTGATGTCGTCGGTCACCTGCCCCACGGGCTCGGCGATCCGGTGCAGGCGCTCGTCGGGATATTGCAGGATGGAACGAATCGCCATCTATTTGCGGTAGCTCATGTGAGAACCAGGCAGCCTGGTGCGACGAGAACGATCGGCCCCCTGGCGCGAAAACAGCTTCCAATCAAACTCGATTCCAGCAACGCCCCGAGGGAAAGTGGAGTAGACGATGCTTAAGTCCATTATATCCGCCGTTTTGTTCACCGCGTTTTGCGTCTCCGGTGCCGCGAACGCTGCGGTCACGCTGACGGACAGTCCGCCGGAGCAATACACCGTGGTGAAAGGCGACACGCTGTGGGGGATTGCCGGCAAGTTCCTGAAGGAGCCGTGGCGCTGGCCCGAGGTCTGGGAACTCAACCGCGAGCAGATCAGGAACCCGCACTGGATCTATCCGGGCGATGTGATCGTCCTCGATCGCAGCGGTGCCGAGCCGCGGCTGCGCCTGACGCGAGGCGCGGAGGCCGGCCGCCTGAGCCCGCGCGTCCGCGTCGAAGAGCTCAACGCGCAGGCCATCCCCACCGTTCCGGCGGCGGTCATCGAGCCGTTCCTCAGCCGCCCCCTGGTGGTCCCGGCGGCTACCTTGGATGACGCCCCGCGCATCGTCGCGGGCGACGAGAACCGCGTCATGATGGGCAACGGCAGCAGAGCCTTCGCACGGGGGCTCAGGCCCGAGGAGGGGCGCACCGTCCACGCCTACCGGCCGGCCGCGCCGATCGTGGATCCCGAAACCGGCGAATACCTGGGCTACGGGGCGATCTATCTCGGTGAAGCCAGGGTGGTCGAGTTCGGCGAGATCAGCACGATCGAAATCGCTTCCGTCAAACGGGAGATCGGGATCGGCGACCGCCTGCTGCCGGCCGGTCAGCCCATGCCGTATTCCTACGCGCCGCACGCCCCGGCGGTGAACATCGACGGTCGCATCCTCTCGGCCTACAGCAATCTTCGCGAAATGGGGCAGAACTCGATCGTGGCCATCAATCGCGGCACGCGTGACGGCTTGGACGAAGGCACGGTGCTCGGCATCTACCGCGATCCGGCCACGCACCGACGCGTGATGCGTACCGGCGGCCCCTTCTGGGGCACCCCGGCAGAGCTCGAAACGACACAATCCGCGTGGCGCGGACCGCCGTACTGGGGAGATCCGGGGCCGGCCCAGGAGCTCTCCGCACTGCAGGATAACCCGATGGCGCAGACGCCGCGCCTGCCCGGTCCGCGCACTGCGGCTGCCCGGCCGATCGTCAGCGAGCGCAGTCCTCTCAACATGCTCCCGAAGGAGCGGTACGGGCTGCTCTTCGTGTTCCGAACCTTCGAGCGAGTGTCGTTCGCACTGGTCCTCGAGTCGAGCCGGCCGGTCGAGGTGCTGGACACCATCGGGAACCCTTAGCATACTGCCGCAATCCCAGCGAGCGGCCGGACATCCCGGCCGCTCGCGTTTTGCACACCGCGTTCATGCCCTACAGCCCCGACCTGGAACCGTGGCTCGCCTTGAGTCTCGTGCCCGAGATCGGCCCCCGGACGCTGCGCAAGCTGCTCAGCGCCTTCGGTACGCCCGACGCGGTACTGAGCAAGGATCGCAGTGAGCTGGAGCGGGTGATCCCCGCGCGCCAGGCAGCCCGTCTGGCGGCCGAACCGCCGCGGGAGGCGGTCGACGCGACGATCGCCTGGCTCAGCCACGATGCGCATCACCTCGTCACCCTGGCCGACCCCGACTATCCGCGGCTGCTGCTGGAGATTGCCGATCCGCCTGCGGTCCTTTTCGTTGCCGGACAGCGTGACGCGCTCGGTGCTTTCGCCCTCGCCGTTGTCGGCAGCCGTACGCCGACCGCCCAGGGACTCGACAACGCACAGGCCTTCTCCCGCGCGCTCAGCGACGTCGGCATCACGATCGTGAGCGGCCTTGCCGAGGGTATCGACGCCGCTGCGCATCGCGGCGCACTGGCCGGTCAGGCCGGCACCGTCGCCGTCGTCGGTACCGGTCCCGACCGCATCTATCCGGCGCGCCATCGCGATCTCGCCGCGGCCATTCTGGAAAAAGGCGCGCTCGTCACCGAGTTCGCGCTCGGCACCCGCGCACTCCCCGGCAACTTTCCGCGGCGCAACCGCATCATCAGCGGCTTGGCGCGTGGCTGCCTCGTGGTCGAAGCGGCCGTGCAGAGCGGCTCGCTGATCACTGCGCGGTGCGCCCTCGAGCAGGGCCGTGAGGTGTTCGCCATTCCCGGCTCGATTCACTCGCCTCTCACGAAGGGGTGTCACGCGCTCATCAAGCAGGGCGCAAAGCTCGTTGAAAACGCAGCCGACATTCTGGAGGAACTGGGGGTCGGAGCCTCGCCGCGAGCGCCCGCCCCCGGGGAAGACGCCGGTGACGCCGGCGATGACCCCGAGGTCGCGCTGCTGCTTCGCCACGTTGGCTACGACCCCGTCGGCGTCGATGCCCTCTGCAGCCGCAGCGGTCTGCCGCCGGAAGCGGTCACCGCGGGATTGCTCGCACTGGAGCTCGCCGGGCGGGTGGCGGCACTGCCGGGCGGTCTGTATCAGCGCCGTGCCTGAAACGGCCCACCGCAGCCATTCGCCCCCCCCCGACCGCCCGAGCCGGCCTTGCGCCGCCTGAATTCGTGCGCTTATCATTCCCAGCCGTTCCCGGCCGGCCGCATCCCCGTCCCCCTCTCCTATGGCTTCCTCACCACGCCGCAGCCCGCGCAAATCCGTCGAACTGCAGGCCAGTGAGTCCGCGGCCGGCAAGCGGCTGATCATCGCGGAGAAGCCCTCCGTCGCCAACGACATCGCGAAGGCGCTGGGCGGTTTCGCCAAGCACGACGGCTACTTCGAGTCGGATCGGTACCTGCTGTCGTCGGCGGTAGGCCACCTCCTGGAGATCGCGGCTCCCGAGAAGTACGACGTGAAGCGCGGCAAGTGGAGCTTCGCGCATCTGCCGGTGATTCCGCCGGAGTTCGACCTGCATCCGATCGCGAAGAGCGCCGACCGTCTCCGGCTGCTAAAGCAGCTCATTCGGCGCAAGGACGTGATCGAGCTCATCAATGCCTGCGACGCCGGACGCGAGGGCGAGCTCATCTTTCGCTACATCGTGCAGGCGGCGCGCGCGTCGCAGCCGATCCGCCGGCTGTGGCTGCAGTCCATGACCCCGGCCGCCATCCGCGAGGGGTTCGCCAAGCTGCGCGACGACGAGGCTATGCAGCCGCTGGCGAGCGCTGCGCGCAGCCGCTCGGAGGCGGATTGGATCGTCGGCATCAACGGCACACGGGCGATGACCGCGTTCAACTCGAAGGGCGGCGGCTTCTACTTGACCACCGTGGGCCGCGTGCAGACGCCGACGCTCGCGATCGTCGTCGACCGCGAGAAGTCCATCAAGGGTTTCGTGCCGCGCGATTACTGGGAGGTGCGGGCGAGCTTCGCCGTGCAGGCCGGCACGTACGACGGCAAGTGGTTCGATCCCAAGTTCAAGCGCGACGAGGACGATCCGGAGCGTAAGGACACCCGGATCTGGCACGAGGCGGAGGCGCTTGCGGTCGTTGCCGCGTGCCGCGGCAAGACCGGCACCGTCACCGACGAGGCCAGGCCGAGCACCCAGCTCTCTCCCTTGCTGTTCGACCTCACGTCGCTGCAGCGGGAAGCGAACGGTCGGTTCGGCTTTTCCGCGAAGACGACCTTGTCGATCGCCCAGGAGCTGTACGAGAAGTACAAGGTGCTGACCTACCCGCGCACCGATTCCCGGCACCTCCCGGACGACTACCTCGGGACGGTCACGAGCACCCTGGCGGCCATGGGTCAGGTCGATGCATATGCGAGGTTCGCCGCGCAGGTTCTCGGAGAGAAGTGGGTGCGTCCGAACCGGCGCGTCTTCGACAACGCGAAAATCAGCGACCATTTTGCGATCATCCCGACACCGCTGCCCGCCAAGGGTCTGAACGAAGTGCAGCAGCGCATCTATGATCTCGTCGCGAAGCGCTTCCTGGCGGTGTTCTTTCCGGCCGCGGAGTATCTCATCACCACCCGCGTCACGCGTGTGGAAGCGCACTGCTTCCGCACCGAAGGGAAGGTTCTGGTGAACCCAGGCTGGCTTGCGGTCTACGGCAAGGAAGCGGCCGACGAAGACGCGAATCTCGTCGCCGTCGCCCGCGACGAGCAGCCACGCGCCGAGGTGGTGGAGGCCGTCGCGCTGCAAACGAAACCTCCCCCGCGCTACAACGAAGGAACCCTGCTGACTGCCATGGAGGGTGCAGGCAAGCTCGTCGACGACGACGAGCTGCGCGAGGCGATGGCGCAGAAAGGGCTCGGCACACCGGCGACGCGGGCACAGATCATAGAGGGGCTGATCGGCGAGAAGTATCTGCTGCGTGAAGGTCGTGAGCTCGTTCCGACCGCGAAGGCGTTTCAGCTTATGACGCTGCTGCACGGCCTCGGCGTGAGCGAGCTCACGCAGCCGGAACTGACCGGGGAATGGGAGTACAAGCTGGCCCAGATGGAACGGGGGCGGCTCAAGCGCGAGGCCTTCATGGCCGAGATCGCACGCATGACCGAAGAGATCGTGAAGCGCGCCAAGGAGTACGACAGCGACACGGTCCCGGGTGACTACGCCACTTTACGCACCGCCTGCCCGACCTGTGGAGGCGTCGTGCGCGAGAACTACCGCCGCTTCGCGTGCGATCGATGCGGTTTTTCCATCACCAAGACCCCGGGCGGGCGCCAGTTCGAGGTCGAGGAAGTGGAAACGCTGCTGGCCAGGCGCGAGCTGGGACCGCTGCAGGGCTTCCGCTCCAAGCTGGGTCGGCCCTTCGCAGCGATCCTGCGCATTGTCCGCGACGAGGAGGGGGAAAACCACAAGCTCGAGTTCGATTTCGGCCAGAGTCGCCAGGACGACGACGAGCCGGACGAGATCGACTTCACGGGGCAGGAACCGCTAGGTGCATGCCCGAAGTGTGGTGCCGAGGTCTACGAGCACAACTTGAGCTATCTGTGCGCGAATACGCCGCGCAAGCGCTGCGACTTCCGATCCGGGAAGATCATCCTGCAACAGGAGATCTCGCGCGAGCAGATGACGAAACTGCTGAACGAGGGCCGAACCGACCTTCTCACCAACTTCGTCAGCAAACGCAACGGCCGCAAGTTCAAGGCGTATCTGGTGGCTCAGGCGCAGGGCAAGATCGGCTTCGAGTTCGCCCCGCGGGCGCCGAAGCCAGAAAAGAAGGACACGGCGCGCAAGAGCGTCGGTCCGGCGAAGGCGCGGGGCGGCAAGGCGGACGGCAGCTGAGCTCTCGTCCGCGATGGGCAGCGGTCAGACGTCGAGGTTTCGCACCCCGAGCGCGTTCGCCTCGATGAATTCCCGCCGCGGCTCCACGACGTCGCCCATCAGCTTGCTGAAGATCTCGTCGGCGGAAATCATGTCCTCGATCTGCGTGCGCAGCAGGATGCGCTTGGCGGGGTCCATGGTCGTCTCCCACAGCTGTTCGGGGTTCATCTCTCCCAGCCCCTTGTAGCGCTGGATCGCGAGGCCATGGCGCGCCTCGTCGAGCAGCCATTCCAGCGCTTCGCTGAAGCTTGCGATGGACCGACTTTGTTGGGCGCGGCGCACCGTTGCACCTTCCCGAATCAGTCCCTGGAGCACCGACCCGGTGCCGACGAGCTGCGCGTAGTCTCCGCTCTGAATGAAGTCCCGATCGAGAAAGGTGGTGCGGTAGTTGCCGTGCTGCAGGCGTCGGATGACCAGCACCTGGGATTCCGTGCGCTCGTCGTAGCGGGCCTCGATCTGCAGGTCCGCGCTCCCGACCGACGCCGCGAGCATGCGAGCGGCTGCCGCCGCCGTATCGGCATCGTCGAGCGTGATCGCGGCGTGCTGCATGAGCGCGTGCAGCACGAGCGGATCGATGCGGCGCCCCACGCGCTCGATCACGGCCTCCGCCAGGAGGTACTCCTTCGCCAGATGCTCGAGCGGCTCGCTCCCGATCGGGTCAGCACCCGCGGCCGGCGTGAGCTCCGCGTCGTCGAGCGCGAGCTGCAGGAGATGCTGCTTCAGCTCGTGATCGTCCTTCAGATAGCGCTCCTGCTTGCCGTGCTTCACCTTGTAGAGCGGCGGCTGCGCGATGTAGATGTGGCCGCCCTCGACGAGCTCCGGCATGTGGCGGTAGAAGAAGGTGAGGAGCAGCGTGCGAATGTGGGAGCCATCCACGTCCGCGTCGGTCATGATGATGATGCGGTGGTAGCGCAGCTTCTCCGGCTTGTACTCGTCCTTGCCGATCCCGGTGCCAAGCGCGGTGATCAAGGTCGCGATCTCCTGCGAGGAGATGAGCTTGTCGAAGCGCGCGCGCTCGACGTTCAGGATCTTGCCCTTGAGCGGCAGTATCGCCTGGAACTTGCGGTCGCGTCCCTGCTTGGCGGAGCCGCCCGCCGAATCGCCCTCGACGAGATACAGCTCGCTTAACGCCGGATCCTTCTCCTGGCAGTCGGCGAGCTTGCCGGGCAGACCCATCCCGTCCAGCACCCCCTTGCGGCGTGTCATCTCGCGCGCCTTGCGCGCGGCTTCGCGCGCGCGCGCTGCGTCGATGATCTTCGACGTGATCACCTTGGCCTCCACCGGGTGCTCGAGCAGGAACGCCATCAGGGACTCGGCCACGACCTCCTCGACCACGGGCCGCACCTCGGAGGACACCAGCTTGTCCTTGGTCTGCGATGAAAACTTGGGCTCCGGCACCTTCACCGACAGCACGCAGGTAAGGCCTTCGCGCATGTCGTCGCCGGTGGTTTCCACCTTGGCCTTCTTCGCCAGCTCGTTCTGGTCGATGTACTGATTCAGTGTGCGCGTCATCGCTGCGCGCAGACCCGTGAGATGCGTGCCGCCGTCGCGCTGTGGGATGTTGTTGGTGAAGCAGAGCACCGACTCCTGATAGGAATCGTTCCACTGCATGGCGGCCTCGACCGTCATGCCGTCGCGCGTCCCGAGTGCATGGTACACATGGGTATGAAGGACGTTCTTGTTGCGATTGATGTACTCGACGAAGCCCTTCACACCGCCGACGAAGGCGAAATGGTCTTCCTTCGCGCTGCGCTGATCGGAGAGCAGGATGCGCACGCCGTTGTTCAGAAACGAGAGCTCCCGCAGGCGGCGAGCGAGTATGTCATAGTGATACTCGACGTTGCCGAACATCTCCTTGGCGGCGAGAAAGTGCACCTCGGTGCCCCGGCGCTCGGTCTTGCCGATGACCTTGAGCGGTTCGACTGGAACGCCGAGCCGGAACTCGACGAAGTGGGCCTCGCCGTCGCGCTTGATGGTCAGGCGCAGCCATTCGGAAAGCGCGTTCACGACCGATACGCCGACCCCGTGCAGGCCGCCCGAGATCTTGTAGGCGTTGTCGCCAAACTTGCCACCGGCATGGAGCTCGGTCATCACCACCTCCGCCGTCGACCGGCCTTCGGCAGGATGGATGTCGGTCGGAATGCCGCGACCGTTGTCGATGACGCTGACCGAATTGTCGGGGTGAATCACCACCGTGATCTCGTCGCAGTAACCCGCCAGCGCCTCGTCGATGGCGTTGTCGACCACCTCGAACACCATGTGATGCAGGCCGCTGCCGTCGGAGGTGTCGCCGATGTACATGCCGGGCCGCTTGCGCACCGCATCCAGCCCCTTCAGTACCTTGATGCTGCTCGAATCGTAGTTTCCGTCTTGCGCCTGTGCGCCGCTGTCGACCATGAATTCTTGTCCGGGAGATTTGCGTCAGATGCGCATCGGCATGACGACGTAGAGAAAACCCTCGCTGCCTGGAACGGTCAGCACGGCGCTCGAGTTGGCATCGCCCAGCGCGCATGCCACGGTCGGCGCATCGAGATTCGACAGCACATCGGTCAGGTAGGTGACATTGAAACCGATGTCGAGCGTCTCGCCCTGGTAGTCGATCTCGAGCTCCTCCTGCGCCTCCTCCTGTTCGGTGTTGGTGCAGGCAACGCACAGCGTCCCGGGGGACAGGATCCAGCGCACGCCGCGGAACTTCTCGTTGGACAGGATCGCGGCCCGCTGCAACGCTTGCAGCAACACTTGGCGGTCGATCTGGAATTGCTTCTGGTAGCCGCCGGGGATTACCCGCTTGTAGTCGGGAAACTTACCATCCACGACCTTGGTGACGAGTAGAGTCGTGCCGAAACTGAACCGTACCTGGGTGCCGAGCACGTCGATCCGCACCGGTTCCTCGCTCTCGGCCAAGAGCTTGATCAACTCGACCACGGCCTTGCGCGGCACGATGACCTCCTCACGCGCGGTGCTCTCTGCAGTGGACAGGGTGGCGAGTGCCAGGCGATGGCCGTCGGTTGCCACCACGGTGACCGCACCGCCTTCTACGATCATGAGAAGCCCGTTCAGGTAGTACCGAATGTCCTGTTGCGCCATGGCGTACTGGACCAGCGCGAGCAGATGACGCAACGCGCCTTGCTGCAGCGTGAAGCTCGCGCCGATCTCGGCACCCTCCGCGATGCGGGGAAAATCCTGCGCCGGCAGCGTCTGCAGATTGAAGCGGCTGCGCTCGGCCTTGACGTGCAGTCTGTTGTCCGCGAGCTCGAGACTCACCTGGACCGGATCCGGGAGTGAGCGAAGGATGTCCTGGAGCTTGCGCGCCGATACGGTGATCGCGATGTCCTCGCCGTCGACGGAACAAGCACTGGATGTCATCACCTGAATCTCGAGATCCGTCGCGGTCAGGTTGAGGACGCCCGGCTTGCGCTCGAGCAGGACGTTCGAAAGGATAGGCAGGGTGTGTTTGCGCTCGACGATCCCGGTGACCGCCTGCAGAGGTTTCAATAGTGCGTCGCGCGGTGTCTGGATCAGCTTCATTCGTTTATTTCTTTAGTAGAAGTTAATAAGCAGTGGCGTATTCGCGCACAACCGGAACAATCGCAATCGAGTGAAGAGCTTGCACTGCACCCAACCTCCCGTATAAGGCCGTCCGACTGCTGTGGATGAATTGTGAGCAAACTGCGGGGCCAGAGTGTGGACCCCACTTACTCACAGTTCATGTACACCTCATGTACATGTTTTCTAGCTGCGCAGAACCTGCAGCAGCGCCGCAAAATCCCTGGTGATGTCGTTGTTGCTGGATCGTAACTCGGCGATCTTCCTGCACGCGTGCAGTACCGTCGTGTGATCGCGGCCACCGAATGCCTCCCCGATGTCGGGCAGGCTCAATTGCGTGAGCTCCTTGGCGAGCGCCATCGCCATCTGACGGGGCCGTGCCACGGTGCGTGAGCGCTTCTTCGAATACATCTCCGAGACCTTGATCTTGTAGTAGTCGGCCACGGTCTTCTGTATGTTGTCGATCGAGATCTGGCGACTCTGGACCGCAAGCAGATCCTTCAGCGCTTCGCGGGTTAGATCCACGGTCAGCGGTAGTCCGGAGAAGCGGGAATAGGCGAGAACCCGCTTCAGCGCCCCCTCGAGCTCGCGAACGTTCGACTGGATGTGCTTCGCGATGAAGAATGCGACCGTCTCGTCGAGCTTCGCGGCTTCTGCCTCGGCCTTCTTCAGCAGGATCGCGACCCGCATCTCGAGCTCCGGTGGCTCGACGGCCACGGTGAGACCCCAGCCGAAACGGGAGATCAGACGATCCTCTATCCCATTGATTTCCTTCGGATAGCTGTCGCAGGTGATGATGACCTGCTTGTGCGATTCGATGAGAGCGTTGAAAGCGTAGAAGAACTCCTCCTGCGTGCGGCTCTTGCCACCGAAGAACTGGATGTCGTCGACGAGCAGCAGGTCGAGCGAGTGGTAGTAGCGCTTGAAATCGTCGAAGGCCTTGTGCTGGTACGCGCGAACGACATCCGAGACATACTGTTCGGCGTGGATGTAGCGAACCTTGGCTGCGGCGTTGCGTTCGCTCAGGAGATTGCCGATCGCCTGGATCAGGTGTGTCTTGCCGAGTCCGACGCCGCCATAGACAAACAGCGGGTTATAGGCGGCTCCCGGTCGTTCGGCCACCTGGATGGCGGCCGCGCGCGCGAGCTGGTTGGCTTTTCCCGTGACGAAGGTGTCGAAGCAGAAGAGCGGGTTGAGCCGGGATTGCTCACGCCCGGCCGGTGACTGGGTGCGTTCGCTCTGCGCCGGCAGCGACGGCGCTTCGCGCTCGGCAGCGGGCGCGGGCGAAAGTGCGATATCGATGGCCATGGGACGGCCAAAGTATTGCGCAGCATGGCTCAGGATCGCGTTCAGAAACCGGTCGCGTACCCATTGCAGGACGAAGCGGTTCGGCACCCAGAGCACGAACCCTTCGCCGTTTGGGGTCAGGCGCAAGGGCTTGATCCAGGTCTTGAACTGCTGTGGGGAAAGTTCTGCCTCAAAGCGGGCGAGACACGCTTGCCAGAAGTTATCTGTTTGAATCATTTAAACTTTTTAACTTATTCAGCAAGGGCACGCGGGTGTGACGAAGGGCGGATTTTACCTTTTCGCGAGCAAGTTATCCACAGAGCGGGCGCAGGGATTGACAGGCATGCTCGTCCGAGGTTGTAATGACGAGCTTTTTTGACCGATAAGGCCAGATCGAATGAAACGCACCTACCACCCCTCGAAAGTCCGCCGTCAGCGCACCCATGGATTTCTGGTGCGCATGCGCACCCGGGGCGGTCGCGCGATCATCAATGCCCGTCGTGCCAAGGGCCGCCATCGACTGGCGGTCTAGGCCGAGGCGCGACCCTGGGGCGACTGCGCAAGGCCCAACGCCTCTCCGGCCAGGATCGATTCCGGGCCGTTCTGCGCACCCCGGCGATCGTGCGTCGACCCTCGGTAGAGGGATACGCGCGACCGAACGAGTTGGGATTCGCCCGGCTCGGCATCGTAATCGGACGTAAGGCCGCGCGCCGGGCGGTCGATCGCAATCAGTGCAAGCGCTGGGTGCGGGAACAGTTCCGAGCCGCGCAATTCAACCTCGCCGGGCTGGACGTAGTGCTCCGGTTTCGCCCCGGCCGCGAGGGCCGAACAGGCGGCGGCGCGCATTCGGAGGTGATCGAGGTGCTTTCGGCGATAGCCAGATGTCGCGATTCCTTGTCGGCTTGATCAGGCTCTATCAAATTGTCATCGGCCCGCTTTATCCTCCGTCGTGCCGTTTCGCGCCGTCCTGCTCGGAGTATGCGAGGCAGGCCGTGCTCAAGCATGGCGCGCTGCGCGGTGGCTGGCTGGCCGTCACGCGCATCCTGCGGTGCCATCCGTGGCATCCCGGAGGCTTTGATCCTGTTCCCTGAATTCTGAAGCGCAATGGACACGCAGCGCATCGTTCTTCTCCTCGTCTTCACGGTTTCGTTGTTCCTCCTGCACGACGCTTGGCAGCGGCAACACGCCACGCCCCGGCCGGTTCCGGGCGCGGAGACGACGGCGCCCGCCGCAACGGACGCGGGCGGAGCGAAGCCGGGCGAAGTACCGGCACCGAGCGGGGCGATCAAGTCGGGCGGTCCCATTCCCGCCGCGCCGCAGGCCGAGCCTCTGGCCACGGGCGAAGCCGTCGAGGTCGTGACCGATCTTATGCGGGTGGAGATCAGCACTGCCGGCGGCGATCTGCGCCGCCTCGAATTGCTCAAGCAGGGCGACAACGATGACTTGAAAAAGCCATTCCAGCTGCTGGGTGAAGCCAACGGGAGGAGCTACTTCGCGCAGTCGGGTCTGATCGGAGAGGGATTGCCGAATCACAAGAGCACATGGGTTCCGCGCGAGAAAGCCTATCGCCTCGCCGACGGTGCCGACGTGGTGGAGGTGAAGCTCGACGCCGCGGGCGGCGGCGTGCGAGTCACCAAGATCTACCGCTTCCACCGCAGCTCCTATCTGATCGAAGTGGATCACGAAATCGTCGGCGCCGGCAGTGCAGTGGTGCAGCCGTACCTGTACTTTCAGTTCGTCCGCGACGGTCAGGCTCCGGTCGGCGATTCTCGGATGGCGCCAACCTTCACTGGCGTCGGCGTCTACACGGCCAAGGACAAGTTCCAGAAGGTCAGCTTCGAGGACATCGCCAAGGGCAAGCTGCCGTATCCGCGCAATACCGCCGATGGCTGGATTGCGATCATCCAGCACTACTTCCTCAGCGCTTGGCTGCCCGCAGCAGGGGTGCCGCGCGAATTCTTCACGAAACGACTCGCCGAAGATCTGTATTCAGCCGGCGTCATCGTGCCCGCACCGGCCGTGGAACCAGGACAGAGCGTCAGGGTGCCGATGTCCCTCTACAGCGGCCCGCAGGACCAGGAGCGCCTGCAACAGTTAGCGGCGACGACGGCGCCGGGCCTCGACCTCGCGGTCGACTATGGCTGGTTCACGGTCATCGCCTATCCGTTGTTCTGGGTCCTGGCGTGGCTTTACAAGCTGGTCGGCAATTGGGGGTACGCCATCATCCTGCTGACCATCCTGATCAAGGCCGCGTTCTACCCGCTCTCCGCCGCCAGCTATCGTTCCATGGCGAAGATGAAGGTGCTTGCGCCGAAGCTGCAGCGCCTGAAGGAACAATACGGCGACGACCGTCAGCGCCTGCATCAGGCGATGATGGATCTCTACAAGACCGAGAAGATCAACCCGCTCGGGGGATGTCTGCCGATCGCGGTGCAGATCCCCGTCTTCATCGCCCTCTATTGGGTGCTCTTGAGCAGCATCGAGTTGCGCCAGGCGCCCTTCATCCTCTGGATCCACGATCTGTCGAAGCCCGATCCGTACTACATTCTGCCGATTCTGATGGGGCTTAGCATGATCCTGCAAAGCCGCCTGAGTCCGACGCCGCCCGATCCGATCCAGGCGCGCATGATGCAGCTGATGCCGATCATCTTCAGTGTGTTCTTCTTCTTCTTTCCCGCCGGGCTGGTGCTCTATTGGCTCGTGAACAACATCATCTCGATCGCTCAGCAGTGGTACATCACGCGCGGGCTCGAACAGCAACAGAAGGGCAGTGCTGTTTCGAAGACCTGACGGCGCTCGGCCGGGTCGAGGATGAAGCGCGGCGACACGATCGTCGCCATTGCCACTGCGGCGGGACGTGGCGCGATCGGCATCGTGCGGGTCTCCGGGCCCGACATCGAGCGTGTAGCCACCGGAGTGCTCGGCCGCACGCCGCCAGCGCGCCACGCGGCACTGGCCCTTTTTCGCGACGAGCACGGGGCAACGATAGACCAGGGTCTCGCACTCTACTTCCCAGCGCCCGCCTCCTTTACCGGGGAGGACATGCTCGAACTCCAGGGGCACGGCGGACCGGTCCTGCTGGCGCGCCTAGTGCGCGCATGCGTCGCGTTCGGCGCCCGCGCGGCGCAGCCAGGCGAGTTTACATTCCGGGCTTTCTCGAACGACAAGATCGATCTGGCGCAGGCCGAGGCGGTCGCGGATCTGATCGAAGCCGGCACCGAAGAAGCTGCCAAGTGCGCGCTGCGCTCACTCACCGGAGAGTTCTCTCAGGCAATCGAAGAGCTCTGCCGGGAGCTCATGGACTTGCGGGTGCTGGTCGAGGGCACCCTCGATTTCCCGGACGAAGAGATCGAGTTCCTGCAGTCGGGCGATATGCTGGGTCGCCTGCACCGTCTGCGGCATCGCGTCGCGCAGACGGTAGCGGCATCGAGGCAGGGCAGTCTGCTGCGAGAAGGAATACAGGTCGTTCTGGCGGGGCGCCCCAATGTCGGGAAGTCCAGTCTGCTGAACCGACTGGCCGGGGAGGACGCGGCGATCGTGACCCCCATCCCCGGCACCACTCGAGACCCCATCCGGCAGGTTTTGCAGATTCGGGGGGTGCCGATGCAGGTGATCGATACCGCCGGATTGCGGGAGTCGATGGACCCGGTGGAGCGCCTCGGTATCGAACGCGCCTGGTCGGCGATCGAACGCGCGGACGTGGTGGTGCTGATGCGCGACGCCGGAGCGGCGACGGATGACGGGGAGGAATGGTGGGGCAGGCTGCCGCCTTCGCTACCGCGAATCGAAGTGGCGAACAAGATCGATCTCACAGGCGAAACGCCGGGGCTGGAGAACCGAGCAGGGGAGGTGCGGGTGCGGCTTTCTGCTTTGACGGGTGCGGGGGTCGAGGTCTTGGAGGATGCCCTGCTCGAGGCAGTGGGTTGGCGGGGCACCGGGGAGGGGCTCTTCATGGCGCGGGAACGTCATCTCGACGCGCTTCGAGCTGCCGAGACCCTGCTCGCGGAAGCGCAAGCCGACAGCAGCCGCCTCGAACTGGTGGCGGAGCAGCTTCGCCTCGCGCACGACGCCCTGGGGTCGATCATGGGCGCCAATACCCCCGATGATCTGCTGGGGGAGATCTTCTCGCGCTTCTGCATCGGCAAGTAGCGCGGTTGTTTCACGTGAAACACGGCACACGATGTTTCACGTGAAACGTATCTGCTGGCGCCAGCGACTTCCCGCGCGGGCTTCAGGTATCATGAGCGCCCGCGACAGCGGCATTCTTTTCATCCCATATGCGATATCCCAGCGACTTCGACGTGATCGTGATAGGCGGCGGGCATGCTGGAACCGAAGCCGCTCTGGCCGCTGCGCGACGCGGCAGCCGCACGCTGCTCCTGACCCACAATCTCGAAACGCTGGGTCAGATGTCGTGCAATCCCTCGATCGGTGGCATCGGCAAAGGACATCTGGTCAAGGAGATCGATGCCCTGGGTGGGGCGATGGCGGCTGCGGCGGACGAAGCCGGTATCCAGTTCCGTGTCCTGAATGCGAGCAAGGGACCGGCCGTGCGGGCAACGCGCGCCCAGGCGGACCGCGTGCTCTACCGGCAGGCGATCCGTCGGCGGCTCGAAAATCAGCAGAATCTTTGGCTCTTTCAACAGGCTGTCGATGATCTGATCCTGGACGGGGACCGGATCGCGGGAGCGGTCACCCAGCTCGGGGTGCGGTTCCATGCCCGGGCGGTGGTGCTCACGACCGGCACCTTCCTGGCCGGACTGGTCCACGTGGGCTTGCAGAACTACCAGGCCGGGCGCGCCGGCGACCCGCCGGCGATCAAACTGGCTCATCGTTTGCGCGAGTTGAAGCTCCCCGTAGGTCGCCTCAAGACCGGTACGCCGCCGCGTCTGGATGGTCGCACGATCGATTTCTCGGTAATGACGATCCAGCCGGGCGATCTGCCGACCCCCGTGTTCTCCTTCCTGGGGAACGCGGCCCAGCATCCGCGCCAGGTGCCGTGCTGGATCACTCACACGAACGCTCGCACCCACGATGCAATCCGCGCCGGCCTGGATCGCTCGCCTCTGTACACCGGGGTCATCGAGGGGATTGGTCCGCGCTACTGCCCTTCGATCGAAGACAAGGTGACCCGCTTCGAGGGCAAGTCATCGCATCAGATCTTTCTCGAGCCCGAGGGCTTGGGCACGCACGAGATCTATCCGAACGGTATCTCGACCAGCCTCCCGTTCGATGTCCAGATCGATATCGTTCGTTCCATCAAGGGGTTGGAGGCAGCTCACATCCTGCGGCCGGGCTATGCCATCGAGTACGACTATTTCGACCCGCGGGCGCTCGAGCGGACGCTGGAAACGCGGTCCATTGCAGGGCTTTTCTTCGCGGGCCAGATAAACGGCACGACCGGCTACGAGGAGGCGGCGGCGCAGGGGCTGCTGGCTGGCGTCAATGCCTCCCTTCATGCCTCGGGCGAAGCAGGCTGGAGCCCGCGCCGGGACGAGGCATACCTCGGGGTGCTGGTCGACGATCTGGTGGCCCGTGGGGTGACCGAGCCCTATCGCATGTTCACCAGCCGGGCCGAGTACCGCCTGAGCTTGCGGGAGGACAATGCGGACCTGCGCCTTAGCTCAACGGGACGAAGTCTGGGGCTCGTGGACGACACGCGCTGGGAGGCCTTCGAACGCAAACGCGAGGCGATAGAGCGCGAGACGATGCGCCTGCGCAGCACGTATCTCGGTGCGCGGCACGTCCCGCCCGACGCCGCGCTGCGAGTGCTCGGGCAGCCGATGGAGCGCGAGCACTCCCTGGAAGCGCTCCTGCGCCGGCCGCAGGTGAGCTACGAGAGTCTGATGTCGCTGCCGGGTGCCGGTCCGGCCACGGACGATCCCAAGGTCGCCGAACAGGTCGAGATCCAGGCCAAGTATCATGGCTACATCGACCGTCAGCGGGGGGAGATCGCTCGGCATCGGAACAGCGAGGAAACCCCGATGCCCGAGGATCTCGACTACCGCACCGTGCGCGGACTCTCGGTGGAAGTGCGAGAAAAGCTACACCTGCACCGCCCGCAGACGCTTGGTCAGGCTGCGCGCATCCCGGGCGTCACCCCGGCCGCGATCTCGCTCCTGCTCGTACACTTGAAGCGACACGGCCAACGTGTGCAGAAGAGGTCGGCATGAACGCAGTCGTGGATCAACTGGAGAGATCGCTGCTGGAGCTGGATATCAGCCTGCCCACGGCGGTTGCCGGCAGACTGATCGCCTATCTGGAGCTCATAGGCAAATGGAACCGCGTCTACAACCTGACGGCGATCCGAGAGGCCGACAAGGCGCTCACCCACCATGTGCTCGACTGTCTCGCGGTATTGCCCCATCTGGTGGGGGGGCGCACGGCGGACGTGGGCAGCGGCGCGGGCCTGCCCGGCATCCCGCTCGCGCTCGCTCGTCCGGATTGGCGCGTCACGTTGATTGAGAGCAACCACAAGAAGAGCACCTTCCTGGCTCAGGCGATCGCGGAGCTTGCCATCGCGAACGCCGTCGTCACGGGGGAGCGGGTGGAGGCGGTTGAACCCGCAGGCGGATTCGATCTCGTGATCTCGCGGGCATTTTCCGATTTGCCGGAGTTTGCCCGGCTGGCGGGCCGGCTGGTCGCCCCCGCTGGAACGCTCGCGGCCATGAAGGGCTTGTACCCGGACGAAGAGCTCGCCTTGCTACCCCCTGAGTGGCGGGTGGAAAGCGTGATGCCGCTGACCGTTCCCGGAATTCAGGCGGCGCGCCATCTGGTGCTCATGAAGCGCGCCTGATGGCCAGGATCATAGCGGTCGCGAACCAGAAGGGGGGCGTCGGCAAGACCACGACCAGCGTCAACCTCGCTGCGGGCTTGGCTGCCGCCCACCGGCGCGTCCTGCTCGTAGACCTCGATCCGCAGGGCAACGCGACCATGGGTAGCGGCATCAACAAGCGCGCCCTGACGCATACCGTCTACCACGTGCTGCTCGGCGTCCAGCCGGCGTCCGCGGTGCGCTTGATCGAAACCAAAGGGTTGTTTCATCTCCTGCCTTCGAATCGGGAGCTGGCGGGTGCAGAGGTGGAAATGGTCGATCTGCCGCGGCGCGAGCATCGACTCAAGTCCGCGCTCGACGAGCTGATTGGCGAGTACGATTTCATCCTGCTCGACTGCCCGCCGGCGCTGAGTCTCCTGACCGTGAATGCGCTCACCGCCGCGCAAGCGGTCATGATTCCGATGCAGTGCGAGTACTACGCGCTCGAAGGTCTTTCAGATTTGGTGGGGACGATCAAGAAAGTGCGCGCTCACCTTAATCCTCAACTGGAGATCGATGGTCTGCTGCGGACGATGTACGATCCGCGCAATATGCTCGCCCATCATGTGTCCGATCAACTCAAGCAGCACTTCGGGAACAAGGTCTTCAACACCGTGATTCCGCGCAACGTCCGGCTTGCGGAGGCTCCGAGCTACGGCTTGCCGGCCGCCGTTTTCGATAAACACTGCAAAGGGACTCTGGCCTACCTGGCACTCGCCGGAGAAGTGCTGGGACGGCTGGAAGCGGCGCAGCGGTGAGGAAAATTTGGCCAAGCTGAAGGGATTGGGCCGCGGTCTCGACGCACTCCTGTCGGGGGAGAACGGACAGGCCGTGGACGCGCTGCAGAGCCTCAACGTGGATTTGCTGCAGCCGGGTCGATATCAGCCGCGCACCCAGATGGACGAGGCAAGCCTGGATGAGCTCGCCGAGTCGATCCGCCAGCAGGGCGTGATACAGCCGGTCCTGGTACGACCGGTGGCCGACGGCCGCTACGAGATCATTGCCGGCGAGCGACGGTGGCGGGCGGCACGGCGCGCGGGTCTGGCCGACATTCCGGCCGTCGTCCGGGAAGTACCCGATGAGTCGGCGCTCGCCATGGCCCTCATCGAGAACATCCAGCGCGAGAATCTGAATCCCCTCGAAGAAGCGGCAGGTATCCAGCGCCTCATCGACGAGTTTCGCATGACTCACGAAGTCGCAGCGCAGGCGGTGGGGCGCTCGCGCAGCGCCGTCAGCAACTTGCTGCGACTGCTCGCACTGCCGGCGACGATCCAGGAGCTGATCATGGGTGGCCGACTCGACATGGGACACGGCCGTGCGCTGTTGGCACTGCCGCCGTCGCGCCAGCTCGAAGCCGCCGAGGTAGTCGCCCACAAGGGCATGTCGGTGCGGGAGACGGAGCGCCTGGTCGGTCGGTGGCTCAAACCGGGGGGCGCGGCGCCCGCCGCGCACGTGAAAGATCCGGACATTTCCGCGCTGGAAGAGGAATTATCGGAGAAGTTAGGGACCGTTGTTTCGGTCAGCCACAGCGCCAAACGCGGCGGTGGGAAGCTCGTAATCCACTATGCGAATCTGGATCAGCTGGACGGTGTGTTGGCCCGTCTGCGTTGAGTAAGTGGGACGTCGGCATGCTGCAATGCAGCATTGGGTTGACAGAAACCGTGCCAGAAACCTAGAATGCTGGAATTTTCGGACGGGCGGGGCGGGAATCAGGTAGGAACGGTCAACCTGATCATCAGCCTACAGGTCGCGGTAACGCTCGCGGGCGGTCTGATCGCCTGGCTCGTCTCGGGAAATGGGGAGAGTGCTGTCTCGGCGGTGTGGGGGGGATCGATCGGCTTCCTGTCGGCCTTGGTTTACGTCCGCGTCGTTCGGGCCGCGCGGGGCCGAGACCCAAGCGAGTTGCTGAGGGCTCATTACCTCGCGCAGGCGCTTAAGTTCGGCGTGACGATCGCCTTGTTCGGAGCCACCTTCGTCATCGCCAGGCGCGTTGCACCGCTGCCGCTGTTCTTGACGTACATTGCCACCCTGCTCACCTATTGGGCCGGGCTAATTCGATACCAAGACGAACGATGAGCGCCTCGCACGCACCGGCAACCGCTACCGAGTACATCACTCACCACCTCACGAACCTGAAGGTCGGTTCCGGTTTCTGGACCTTCCACTTCGATACCCTCATCATCTCCGGCGCGCTCGGCATCGCCGTGTTCGGGCTCATGGCCTACGTCGCCAAGCGCGCCACCTCGGGCGTGCCGGGTTCCCTGCAGATGTTCATCGAAATGCTGGTGAACATGGTCGACGCGCAGGTCCGCGACACGTTCCACGGCAGAAACGCGCTCATCACACCGCTCGCCATCACGGTCTTCGTGTGGGTGTTCGTCATGAACGCCATGGACCTGATCCCGGTGGATTTTCTCCCCCCGGCCGCGAGACTATTGGGTGCCGATTACTTCAAGTTCGTCCCGACCACCGACCCCAACCTCACCTTTGCGATGTCGCTCACCGTGTTTGCCTTGATGATCTTCTTCAATCTCAAGGTCAAGGGCGTGGGCGGCTGGTTGCACGAGCTCCTCACCACGCCGTTCGGCAAGTGGCTCTTCCCGGTAAATCTCCTCTTCCAGCTGGTGGAATACCTCGCCAAGCCGATCTCGCTGTCGCTGCGTCTCTTCGGGAACATGTACGCCGGGGAGATGGTGTTCATCCTGATTGCCCTGCTCGGTGTCTGGCAGGGGTTCCTCGCGCTGCCGTGGGCGATCTTCCACATCCTCATCATCACGCTGCAAGCCTTCGTGTTCATGATGCTCACGATCGTCTACATGAGCATGGCGCACGAAAGCCATTAGGTCTCTTTCCCATAATGTTGGTTCATCGCTAAGGAGAAAACGTGGAACTGTCTCTGGTCTTGGGTAACACCGCTATCGCCGTCGCCATCCTCATCGGGTCGGGTGCTCTGGGGACGGCCATCGGATTCGGTCTGCTCGGCGGCCGTTTCCTGGAAGGTTCCGCGCGGCAGCCTGAAATGATGCCAACGCTGCAGGTGAAGATGTTCATCGTGGCCGGCCTGCTCGATGCCGTTTCCATGATCGGTGTCGGTATCGCGCTCTATCTCCTGTTCGCCAACCCGTTCATCTCCCTGATTGAGAAGGCAGCCGGCGGCTGACTTTCGCGCTAGCGGACGAGTAGGAGAGATCAGCGTGGACATCAATGCGACACTAATCGGCCAGGCGATCTGGTTCGCGATCTTCATCTGGTTCACGATGAAGTTCGTGTGGCCGCCGCTGCAGCGGGCCATCGGCGATCGCCAGAAGCACATCGCGGATGGGCTCGCCGCTGCGGAGCGCGGCAAGCACGACCTCGAGCTCGCCTCGCACCGCGCCGAGGAGATTCTGCGTTCGGCGAAGGTCCAGGCGCAGGAGATCATCGGCCAGGCGGACAAGCGCGCGGCCCAGATCGTGGAGGAAGGCAAGGAGGTCGCCAAGCAGGAAGGTGCCAAGCTGGTGGCCGGAGCGCAGGCGGAGATCGAGCGCGAGATATCGCGCGCCAAGGAAGCGTTGCGGGCGCAGGTCGCGGCGCTGGCCGTGACCGGTGCGTCGAAGATCCTGGAGCGCGAGGTTGACCCCAAGACGCACGGCCAGCTGCTGCAGTCGCTCGGCGCCGAGCTCTAGGCGGACGACATGGCCGAACTCGTCACCATCGCGCGCCCGTATGCCGAGGCCGTATTCGAGCTTGCGAAGCAGGAATCCCAGCTTGGGGCTTGGTCGGATGCGCTCAAGTTCGCAGCGGTCGTGGCCCGCGACGGCCGCATGAAGGCGATGCTTTCCAGCCCGCGCGTGTCGCATGAGCAGAAGCTCGATCTACTTCTGTCGACCGCAGGCAGTGGCATGTCCGAGGCCGGCAAGAACCTGCTGCGCCTGCTGCTGCGCAACGGCCGGGCGGAGATACTGCCTGACATCAGCACGTTGTACGAAGAATTGAAGGAGCGCGACGAGGGTATGCTCGAAGCGAGCGTCGCCTCCGCCTTTGCGCTCACCGACGATCAGTTGCAGAAGCTCGTCGCGAAGCTGGAGGCTCGATTCAAGCGCAAGATCGTCGCCCGAGCCACGGTTGACCCGGCGCTCATTGGCGGCGCGGTGATCCGGGTCGGGGACGAGGTTCTCGACGGTTCCGTACGCGGCAAACTGGATGCGATGGCGGCTGCCCTCACGAAATAGGAGTCAACATGCAACTCAACCCCTCTGAAATCAGCGAGCTCATCAAGAGCCAGATCCAGAAGCTCGATACCGGCGTCGAAGTCCGCACCGAGGGCACCGTGGTTTCGGTGAGCGACGGCATCTGTCGCATCCACGGCCTTGCGGACGTCATGCAGGGGGAGATGCTGGAGTTTCCCGGCAACAGCTTCGGGCTTGCTCTGAACCTCGAGCGCGATTCGGTCGGGGCGGTGGTGCTGGGCGACTACGAGCACATCTCGGAAGGCGACATCGTCAAGTGTACGGGCCGCATTCTCGAGGTGCCGGTCGGTCCGGAGCTGATCGGTCGTGTCGTCAACCCGATCGGTGAGCCGATCGACGGCAAGGGTCCGGTCCAGGCGAAGCTCTCCGACCCGATCGAGAAGATCGCGCCCGGCGTGATCTGGCGTAAATCGGTGTCGCAGCCGGTGCAGACCGGCTTGAAGGCGATCGACGCCATGGTGCCCATCGGTCGCGGGCAGCGCGAGCTGATCATCGGCGACCGCCAGACGGGCAAGACGGCCGTCGCGATCGACACCATCATCAACCAGAAGGGCAAGGATCTCATCTGCATCTACGTGGCGATCGGGCAGAAAGCCTCGTCGATCATGAACGTGGTAAAGAAGCTCGAGGAGCACGGGGCGCTCGACTACACCGTCATCGTCGCCGCCTCCGCTTCCGAATCGGCTGCACTGCAGTACATCGCACCCTACTCGGGATGCACGATGGGCGAGTACTTCCGCGACCGCGGACAAGACGCGCTCATCATCTACGACGATCTCACGAAGCAGGCGTGGGCCTATCGGCAGATCTCGCTGCTCCTGCGCCGTCCGCCGGGGCGTGAGGCCTATCCGGGCGACGTGTTCTATCTGCACAGCCGTCTGCTGGAGCGCGCCGCACGGGTGAACGAAGAGTACGTCGATCGGCACACCAAAGGCGAGGTCAAGGGCAAGACCGGCTCGCTCACCGCGCTGCCGATCATCGAGACGCAAGCCGGGGACGTGACGGCCTTCGTGCCCACCAACGTGATCTCGATCACGGATGGCCAGATCTTTCTCGAGACCGACCTGTTCAACGCCGGTATCCGTCCCGCGATCAACGCCGGCATCTCCGTGTCCCGCGTCGGCGGTGCGGCCCAGACGAAGGTCATCAAGAAGCTGGGTGGCGGCATCCGTCTCGCGTTGGCGCAGTATCGGGAGCTCGCGGCGTTCGCGCAGTTCGCCTCGGACTTGGACGAGGCTACCCGCAAGCAGCTGGAGCGCGGCCGGCTCGCTACCGAACTCATGAAACAACCCCAGTACGCGCCACTCTCGGTGGCGGAGCAGGCGCTCACATTGCTGGCGGTGAACCGCGGCTACTACGACGACATCGACGTGAAGAACGCACTCCACTTCGAAACCGGGCTGCGGGCCTTCATCAAGAGCACCCATGCCGCGCTCTTCGACAAGATCGAGTCCACCAAGGACATGGACGCGGACACGGAAAAGGCACTGGTCGCGGCCATCGAGGACTTCAAGAAGAACAGCACCTACTGAGGCCACGCCGATGCCCGGCAGCAAGGAAATACGCGTCAAGATCCGCAGCGTGCAGAACACGCGCAAGATCACCAAGGCGATGGAAATGGTTGCGGCCTCCAAGATGCGCAAGGCCCAGGATCGCATGCGCGCCGCCCGTCCCTACGGCGAGAAGATGCGACTGGTGGCGGCGCACATGAGCGGCGCCAACCCCGAGTATCGGCACCCGTTCCTCATCAAGCGCCCGGAAGTGAAGAACGTCGGGATGATCGTCATCACCTCGGACAAGGGGCTTTGCGGCGGCCTCAACACGAACGTGCTGCGGCTTGCCCTGGCGCGCATCAAGGAACTCGAGGCGACGAAAGTCGGCGTGCAGGTCTGCGCCGTCGGCAACAAGGGGCTGGGTTTCATGCAGCGCATGGGGGCCAACGTCGTGAGCCATGTCGTGGCGCTGGGCGACACGCCGCGGCTCGAGCGGCTGATCGGTCCGGTGAAGGTGATGATCGACGCCTACACCGAAGGGCGGATCGACGCCCTGTATCTGCTCTACACCAAGTTCATCAACACCATGAAGCAGGAGGCGTTCATCGAGCCGCTGCTGCCCTTGGACGACAAACTTCTGGGCGAAGGCGAGAAGCGCCGCGGTCCCTGGGACTACATCTACGAGCCCGAGGCGAAGAGCGTCGTCGAGTCGGTCCTGGTCCGCTATGTCGAAGCGCTCATCTATCAGGCCATCGTGGAAAACTTCGCCTCCGAGCAGAGCGCTCGGATGGTGGCGATGAAGGCCGCCTCGGACAACGCGGGCACCATCATCGACGAGCTGCAGCTCATCTACAACAAGGCCCGGCAGGCTGCGATCACGAAAGAGATCTCGGAGATCGTCGGCGGTGCTGCCGCGATCGCGTCCTAATCATCCCAGGCAACAGGAAACGAACATGAGTGAACAGGCTACTTCCGCCGCGGCGCAAGAGGGAACCATCGTCCAGTGCATCGGTGCGGTGATCGACGTCGAATTTCCACCCGGGTCCATGCCTTCGGTATACGAGGCGCTCGCGCTCGAAGGTTCGGACCTTACGCTGGAAGTGCAGCAACAGCTCGGTGACGGAGTGGTCCGCACCATCGCTCTCGGTTCGTCAGAGGGCATGCGCCGCGGCATGAAGATCAAGCGCACGAACAGCTACATCTCCGTGCCGGTCGGCACCAAGACCCTGGGTCGCATCATGGACGTGCTGGGACGGCCGATCGATGAGGCGGGTCCCATCGGCGCCGAGAAGGTCTCGCCGATCCATCGGCCGGCGCCGAAGTTCGAAGAACTTTCCCCGTCGCAGGAGCTGCTCGAGACCGGCATCAAGGTGATCGATCTGGTCTGCCCCTTCGCCAAGGGTGGCAAGGTCGGCCTCTTCGGCGGCGCGGGTGTGGGCAAGACCGTGAACATGATGGAGCTCATCCGCAACATCGCCATCGAGCACTCGGGCTACTCGGTGTTCACCGGCGTGGGCGAGCGCACCCGCGAGGGCAACGACTTCTACCACGAGATGAAGGAGTCGAACGTGCTCGACAAGGTGGCGCTCGTCTACGGCCAGATGAACGAACCGCCCGGCAACCGCCTGCGCGTGGCGCTGACGGGGCTCACCATCGCCGAGGAGTTTCGCGACGAGGGGCGCGACGTGCTGCTCTTCATCGACAACATCTATCGCTACACCCTGGCGGGAACCGAGGTGTCCGCCTTGCTCGGGCGCATGCCTTCCGCGGTGGGCTATCAGCCAACTCTGGCGCAGGAGATGGGTCAGCTCCAGGAGCGCATCACCTCGACCAAGGTCGGCTCCATCACGTCCATCCAGGCCGTGTACGTGCCCGCCGACGACCTTACCGACCCGTCGCCCGCCACGACCTTCGGCCACCTCGATGCCACGGTGGTGCTGTCCCGGGACATCGCGGCGCTCGGCATCTATCCGGCGGTCGATCCGCTCGACTCGACGTCACGTCAGCTCGATCCACATGTCGTCGGCGAAGACCACTACAACGTCGCACGTACGGTCCAGCAGACACTGCAGCGTTACAAGGAGCTGCGGGACATCATCGCGATTCTGGGCATGGACGAGCTGTCGGCAGAGGACAAGCTCACCGTGTCCCGCGCTCGCAAGATCCAGCGCTTTCTGTCGCAGCCGTTCTTCGTCGCCGAGGTGTTTACCGGTTCATCCGGCAAGTTCGTTTCGCTCAAGGAGACGATCAAGGGCTTCAAGGGCATCGTCGAGGGCGAGTATGACAATCTGCCGGAGCAGGCCTTCTACATGATCGGGGGCATCGAAGAAGCGGTCGAGAAGGCCAAGACGCTGCAATAACGGAGGGGCCGCCATGGCAATCACCATGCACGTCGACGTCGTCAGCGCCGAGGAGTCCATCTTCGCGGGCCCGGTCGAGATGCTGATCGCCCCTGCGGAAGCCGGGGAGATCGGGATTCTGCCTCGGCATACACCGCTGCTCACGCGCATTCGTCCCGGCGCGGTGCGCCTCAAGCTGCCCATGAAGGAGGAACAGGAGCTGGTTTGGGTGTCCGGCGGTATTCTCGAGGTGCAGCCCGACGTGGTCACGGTGCTCGCGGACACTGCCATCCGCGGTCCCGATCTCGACGAAGCCAAAGCCACGGAAGCGAAGAAGCGGGCAGAGGAAGCCCTCAAGGATCGGTCGGCCGAGATCGATTTCGCGAGGGCCGAGGCGGAGCTTGCCGAGGCGATCGCGCAGCTCGCGGCGATCCAGAAATTGCGCAAAGGCGGACGCTGACCTCGCTGCTTCGAGGGGTTGCTTCCACCCGGCCTGTTGCTTCGTCTTAGCGGCGGCCCGCAGCTAGAATGCTGCGTATGCCGGAGTCCCATGAGCCGAGTCCCGTACCCGTGACCGCACGCCTTAACGTGGTGATTCTCGCTGCGGGCAAAGGCAAGCGGATGTATTCGTCGCGGCCGAAAGTCCTGCACCGGCTGGGTGGTCGTTACCTCGCCCAGCATGTGATCGACACGGCGCGGGTGCTGGGCGCGCAGCGCATCTGTGTGGTGTATGGGCACGGCGGCGAGGCGGTGCGAGAGTCCCTGGCCGCCCCGGATCTTTGCTTCGCCCTCCAGGAACCGCAGCTCGGAACCGGGCACGCGGTCTTGCAAGCCCTGCCCCACATCGATCGCGATGGCCGGGTGCTGATCCTGTACGGAGATGTCCCGCTCACGCGCCTCGGGACGCTGCAGCGGCTCGTCGCCGGCGATCCGCCTGATGCCGTCCACGTCGTGACCGCCGTGCTCGTGGATCCAACGGGCTATGGTCGCATCGTGCGCGATGCCGCAGGGCGCGTGCAGCGGATTGTCGAGGAAAACGATGCGACCGAGTCCGAACGCGCCTTGAAGGAGGTCAACACCGGCATCATGGTGGTCCCCGCCGAGCGGCTCGCCGGCTGGCTGGGCGCGCTCGGCAACGACAATGCCCAGCGTGAGTACTACCTTACCGACGTCGTTGCCCACGCGATTCGCGACGGCGTCCCGGTTATCACGGCACAGGCCGAGGCGGCGTGGGAGACGCTGGGCGTGAACAGCAAGGGCAACCTCGCATCCCTGGAACGCATCTACCAGCGAGAGCAGGCGGATACCCTGCTCGCGCGCGGTGTGACGCTCGCCGACCCGGCGCGCATTGACGTGCGCGGGACGCTCGAATGCGGTGACGATGTCACCATCGACGTCAGCTGCATTTTCGAAGGCGAAGTGCGCCTGGGGCATGGCGTGACGATCGGTTCGCACTGCGTGCTGCGCGACGTCGCGGTCGGCGACGGCTCGGTGGTCTTCCCCTTTTGCCATCTCGAGGAAGCCGAAATCGGCGCGGCATGCCGCATCGGCCCGTTTGCGCGGATGCGGCCTGGTACGCGGATCGCCGGACATGTTCACATCGGCAACTTCGTCGAGGTGAAGAACAGCACCATCCACGAAGGGTCCAAGGCCAATCATCTCGCGTATGTGGGTGACAGCGAAGTCGGCCGCAACGTAAACGTCGGTGCGGGCACGATCGTGTGCAATTACGACGGCGCCAACAAGCACAAGACGGTCATCGAGGACGACGTGTTCATCGGATCCGACACCCAGCTTGTCGCGCCCGTGCGCGTTGGCGAGGGCGCCACGATCGGCGCCGGTACGACCATCACGCGCAACGTGCCCCCCGGCGCGCTCGCCATCTCGCGGGTGAAACAGGTTGCCATCGACGGCTGGCAGCGGCCGCGCAAGAAACCGAAGGGCGAAACTTGACTTGCCGGCCGCTTTCCGCGGTTCGGTCTCTCTGCGCTTTGTCTTGACCCATCCTGGAGGATTCCACGGCTATGTGCGGGATTGTTGGCGCCATCGCGCGCCGTGATGTGGTGCCCTCCCTGCTCGAAGGACTGAAGCGGCTCGAGTACCGCGGCTACGACTCGGCGGGCGTTGCGGTTCTCAATCCACGGCTCGAGCGCTTGCGGGTGACCGGTCGCGTCGCCGAGTTGAGCGAACTGGCGGAGCGCAACCGTTTCGCCGGAAACATCGGTGTCGCGCACACTCGGTGGGCGACGCACGGTGCGCCGTCCGAGCGCAACGCGCACCCGCATGTGAGCGGCGGCATCGCCGTCGTCCACAACGGCATCATCGAGAACCACGAGGCGATGCGCTCGATGCTGCAAGGGTTGGGGCACGTCTTCGCGTCGGATACCGACACCGAGGTGATCGCTCACCTGATCCGCGAGAAACATGGCCACGCGGGCGATTTGCTCGCTGCCACCCGAGCCGCGCTCGCCGAATTGGAGGGTGCGTACGCCATCGCGGTGCTTTGCGATGCGGATCCGGATCGGGTGATCGTGGCGCGCAATGGCGCCCCGTTGCTGCTGGGCTTAGGCGAAGAACAGAACTTTGCCGCCTCCGATGTCTCCGCCCTGCTGCACGTAACGCAGCGGGTGGTCTACCTCGAGGACGGCGACGTCGCAGAGCTCGGAGTGAATCGCGTGCGGGTGTTCGACGAGGCGGGGAACGAGGTGGAGCGGCCCGTGCACGTGAGCCAGCTTACATCCGCGGCGGTCGAGCTCGGACCGTATCGCCACTTCATGCAAAAGGAAATCTTCGAGCAGCCCGGAGCCGTGGCCAACACGCTCGAAATGGTGCTGAACGCGAGCTCGATCTCGCCCCAGCTGTTCGGCGCGGAAGCGGCGGCGGTTCTCCCCAAAACCAACGCAGTGTTGATTCTCGCGTGCGGGACCAGTTACCACGCGGGCTTGGTCGCCCGGTACTGGATCGAGGCGGTCGCGGGGCTCCCGTGCACGGTGGAGATCGCGAGCGAGTATCGCTATCGTCAGTCGGTACCCAATCCCGAGCAGCTCGTCGTCACGATCTCGCAGTCCGGCGAGACGGCCGACACGCTGGCCGCCCTACAGCACGCCAAGGCGCTGGGGCACCGGCATTCGATCGCGATCTGCAACGTCCCCGAAAGCGCGCTGATCCGACAGTCGGACCTGCGCTTCCTGACGCGAGCGGGACCGGAGATCGGCGTGGCGTCGACCAAGGCCTTCACCACTCAGCTGGCAGTGCTGGTACTGCTCACGATGGTGCTCGGGAAGCTGCGTGGGCGTCTTTCCGCGGAGCGGGAGCGGGAGATGATCGGGGCGCTGCGCCACCTCCCGGCCGCGCTGCAGCACGTGCTCGGAGTGGAGGATCAGGTGAAGGCCTGGTCGGCGCGCTTCGCGGAGAAGGAGCATGCCCTCTTTCTGGGTCGGGGCGTCCACTATCCGATTGCGATGGAGGGTGCGCTCAAGCTGAAGGAAATCTCCTACATACATGCGGAGGCTTATCCGGCCGGCGAGCTCAAACACGGGCCTCTGGCTCTGGTCGACAAGGCCATGCCCGTCATCGCGATCGCGCCCAACGACGCGTTGCTCGAGAAGCTCAAGTCGAACCTGCAGGAGGTGCGCGCGCGAGGTGGGGAGCTATATGTGTTTGCTGATCAGGGCTCTCACGTGACCGAGGGCGACGGACTGCACGTGATCCGGCTGACCGATCATGCCGGGCTGCTGTCCCCTATCCTTCACACGGTGCCGCTGCAACTACTGGCCTATCACGCCGCGCTGCACAGGGGTACCGACGTAGACAAACCGCGCAATCTGGCGAAATCCGTGACGGTGGAATGACGCCGCGGACAAGCGCGGCAGATGAGTACGACAAGCTCGAACCGGCAGTCCCCAGGGGCGGCCGTTGCCGGAGTCAGCAGACAGTCCGCGGGCTACAGCTTGTCGAGGGTGCCGTAGACGGCTTTCGCATGCAGGGGCAGGATGATGGTCGGATGCCCGTTCACGCCCTTGGCTTCCTTGCGTACGTGGATGACCGTGGCGGTCCGCTGACCGACCAGGTTTTTCGCCTCCTGCATGGCGAAGGCATCGTCGCCATTGACGATGAAGACATCGGCACTCGCGCGCTCGCTGCTCGGCGCGACGCGATACTTCCGGGGTCTGCCCCCGGAGAGCTTCGCCAAGCTCTTGATGAGTACGAGGTCGTGATTGCTAAGTCCCACCAGCGCGAGAACGCGCGTGCCGTCCGTGTCCATGATTTCCTCCGTCGCCATCTTTCGCTTCCCGGATCGATCCACCCGGTCGGGGCAGTCATTCAACAGGCGGTGCGGAGGGGAAGCAAGGGTCGGACCTCTGCGGAAGTCCTGGCACACATGAACGGTGAGGTCGCGGGGCTCTCCGGGGCGTCCAAACGAAGACGGCCGCGAGATCTCGACCGCGGCCGTCAACGCTCGTGCAGGGGGCGTTCGACTAGCTCTTCTTGCCCCCCGCTTCCTTACGCGCCATCTCGATCAACTGGTCGACCACTTCGAAGAACCGGTCGAAGCCTCCGGTCATGGAGGGAGATGTGATGTACTTCCCCGCGACCGCGATGGAAGGGGTGCCTTTGACCTGGTAGTCGCGCGTGACCTGGATCGCACGCTGCACGCTGTTCTGCACCGCGAACGAACGGTAGGTTTCGCTGAACTTCACCGGGTCGACCCCCTGCTGCCCGATCCACTTGCTCATCAGGGCTTCGTCCGAGAGTCCAAGCCCCTCGTCGTGCACCGCCGAGTAGACCTTGTCACTGAGCTTGGGCAGCAGCCCCAGCGCATCGAGGGCGAAGTAGGTCTTGGTGAGTGGAATCCAGTTCTCGCGAAAGACCGCGGGCTGCTGCCGGAACTCCACGTCCGCGGGTTTGCGTTTCAGCCAGTTCTTGAGCGCGGGCTCCATCTCGTAGCAGTGTGGGCAGCCATAGTAGAAGAACTCGACCACCTCGATCTTCTTCGAGCCGTCGGTGGGCTGAGGCGGATTGATCAGGCGGTATTCCTTGTCGAGTACCGGTGAGGCCGCGCTGACAATTCCTACCGAAAATGCCGTGGCCAACAGGGCAAGCAGCGCCAACCCCCAGAATCGTTTGATCGGTGTCATTCACTGTTCTCCATGCGCGCCTGCCTGGTTCTCATCGTCCTGGTCCCTCACTGACTTTGACGGGCGTGGCCTGCACGCCGTTCTCCTTCAGCGTCGTCTTGACCTTGTTCAGTTCGTCGACCGAACCAAAGGGGCCGACGCGCACCCTGTGCAGCATGCCCTTGTCCGGAATCGCCGCGGTCTGAATGCTTGCTTCCATGCCCATCAGCGCGAGGCGCGCCTTCATGTTGTCGGCGTCTGCGGCATTCTGAAACGCACCGGCCTGCAAAAAGTAGACATCCTTGGCGCCGGCCGTGGTCGATTTTTGTTCGGCGCGCTTCAGGTCGCGATCCGAGAGCGGTTCCTCCGAGCCCGGCAGGATCTTGTAGAAGTCGAAACGCGGCTTCTCCTCCTCGGCCTTGGCAACCTTCGCCTCCCCCTTGACCGCGGGTTTCGGCTCCGCCTTCGTATCGATTCTCGGCTGCGGCCTGGCAGGTGGTTCGACCGCCGCGGGTCCGGGCTTCGCCACCTCCGGGCGCGCAGCCGTGGTGCCGTTCGCCTTCTGTGCGAACGGATTCGGCATCTTGTTCACGTACCACGCGACCGCGAACGCGATGGCAAGCCCGATCACCAGTCCGGAAAACAACCCGACGATCAGCGACATCCAGCTCAGTCCCTTTACCCTCCGTTCCGGCTTCTGCTTCGTTTCGCGGGTCACCGTCGAGTCTCCCTACATCTTGTCCGGCGCACTCACGCCCAGCAGCGCGAGACCGTTCGCCAGCACCTGGCGCACCGCTGCGACCAGCGCCAACCTCGCGTGTCGCACCTCTTCCTCCGCCACCAGGAAGTGCGTGGCGTTGTAGTAGCTGTGGAACTCGCTCGCGAGGTCCTTCAGATAGAAGGCGATGTAGTGAGGCGCAAAGTCGTGCGCGGCGCTTTCCACCGTCTCCGGATACTCCATCAGTCGCCGCAGCAATGCGAGCTCGGCATCGCCAGCGAGCGGGGCGACATCCGCCGCGCCGAGGAATTGCGCGTCGCCGCCCCATTGCCCGAGCACGCTCGAGATGCGGGCGTGGGCGTACTGGATGTAGTACACCGGGTTCTCGCTGCTCTGGGACTTGGCGAGATCGAGATCGAAATCGAGATGCTGGTCGCTCTTGCGCAGGACATAGAAGAACCGCGCAGCATCGTTGCCCACTTCGCTGCGCAGTTCGCGCAGGGTAACGAACTCGCCGCTGCGGGTCGACATCTGCACCTTGCGGCCCGCCCGGTAGAGCACGGCGAACTGCACCAGCGCCGCCTCGAACCGGTTCGCATCGAGGCCGAGCGCCTGAATGGCGCCCTGGACTCGTGCCACGTAGCCGTGGTGATCGGCCCCCAGAATGTCGACCACGCGGTCGAACCCGCGTTCGTACTTGTTGAGGTGGTAGGCGATGTCGGAGGCGAAGTACGTGTACTGACCGTTCTCGCGCTGCACGACCCGATCCTTCTCGTCGCCGAAGGCCGAACTCCTGAACCAGCGCGCCCCATCCTGGACGTAGATGTGTCCCCGTTGCTTGAGCGTCGCGACGACGCGCTCGACCAGGCCAGTGTCGTAGAGCGACCGCTCCGAGTACCACTGATCGAAAGTCACGCCGAACTCGAGCAGATCGTCGCGGCAATCGCCGAGCTGCTCCGCGAGGACGAAGTCGTGGAAGTAGGCGAAATCCTGACCGAGGGCTTCCTTGGCGCGGGCGATAAGCCAGTCGAGGTGGACCTCGGGGTCCGCGTGATCGCCGGCGGGGCCGTGGCGCCAGCGCTCCGGTTCGCGCACGTAGCGCTCACGGTGAAGGGCGTGGATCTGCTGCGCCATGTCGCGCACGTAGTCCCCGCGATAGGCGTTGGGTGGAAACGCGACCGCCACGCCGCACAGCTCGAGATACCGCAGCCAGCCGGACAGTGCGAGGATGTCCATCTGCCGACCCGCATCGTTCACGTAGTACTCGCGCTCGACGCGGTAGCCAGCGGCAGCGAGAACGTTCGCGAGGCTCGCCCCGAACGCTGCCCCCCGCCCGTGGCCGACGTGCAGCGGGCCGGTCGGGTTCGCCGATACGAACTCGATCAGCACGCGCTGCCCCTGTCCGTAGTCGCCGCGCCCGAACGCGTGGCCGGCGCTCAGCACCTGGCGGACGACCTGCTGTTTCGCGCTCGGCCGCAGGACCAGATTGATGAACCCCGCGCCAGCCACCTCGGCCTTCAGCAGGTACGGCGATGCGGGCAGCGCCGTGAGCAGCGACTGCGCGAGATCGCGGGGATTGCGCCGCATCGGCTTGGCCAGCTGGAGCGCGAGGTTGCAGGCGTAATCGCCATGACTCGATTGCTTGGGGCGTTCGAGGGCGATCGTCGGCGAGCCACCCTCGGGATTGACCTGCTCGTGCGCGGCGCGAAGCAGTTCGGTGAGATGCGACTTGAGGTCGGGGAAAGCGGGTTCGTTCATGAAGACTGGAGCGAAGAGGCTGCATTATACCCGCATCGCCGCCGCGGGCCGGGCCGAGCGGGCGCTCAAAGATCGAGGGGATCCACGTCCAGTGCCCAGCGGACGCTGCGGTCAGCCATGCCGTCCAGCAGCGGGTGCCAGGCATCGAGAAACGCCTGCAGCCGCGCACGTGCCGGGGACTGCACCAGCAGCTGGGCGCGCTCGCGCCCCGCCACCCTGGGCCGTGCCGCGGCGACCGCATCGTAGATCCGCACCGGCAACGCGAGCGCGTGTCCGGCGGCCGCCGCCCGCCCCAGAAAATCGAACGCGAGATTGCGCTGCGCGGCTTCGGCGCGCAGCAGCGCCTGGTGCGCGCACGGCGGAAATCCGGCGCGCCGCCGCTCGGCGAGTTGGCTGCGGGCGAAACCGTCGTAGTCGTGGGCGAGCACCGCCTGGTAGAGCGGATGGTTCGGGAACTCGGTCTGGATCAGTACCTCGCCCGGCAGTGCAGCGCGGCCGGCGCGGCCCGCGACCTGCATGAGCTGGGCGAAGAGGCGCTCGGCGGCGCGGAAATCGGCACTGAAGAGCGCGCTGTCCGCGTTCAGGACGACGACGAGCGTCAAGCGGGGAAAATCATGGCCCTTGGCCAGCATCTGGGTGCCGACTAGCACGTCCACCCGGTTCCCGGTGATCTCCTCGCGCATGCCCATCCACGCGCGCTTGGTGCGCGTCGTGTCGCGGTCGACCCGCAGCACCCTGGCATGCGGAAAGCGCCGCGCGATGAAGCTCTCGACGCGCTGCGTCCCATGGCCGACCGGAGCCAGATCCTGGTTGCCACAGGTCGCGCACGCGACCCCCAGCGATTCGCGATGCCCGCACAGATGGCATACCAGGCTTCGGTCCTGGAGGTGGACGACGAGGCGTGAAGCGCACCGCGGGCAACCCGCGACCCAGTGACAGGCGCGACAATGGAGGACCGGCGCGTACCCTCGGCGGTTGATGAAGACCAGGCTCTGCTCGCCTTGGCCGACGCGGGCGGCCAGCGCTTCGAGGGATCTCGCGCTCATGCCTTCCGCGAGGCGCTCGCGGCTGGTATCCACGAGAACGGTGGCTGGCGTGTTCCCGCTCGCACGGGCGTTCAGGCGCAGCAGGCCGTAGCGTCCCGAGAGCGCCTGGGCATAGGTTTCCAGCGCGGGCGTGGCCGAACCGAGCATGATCGGAACATCGCTCTGTTTGGCGCGCATGATGGCGACGTCGCGCGCGGAGTACCGTAATCCTTCCTGCTGCTTGAAGGAGGCGTCGTGCTCTTCGTCCACCACGATCAGACCGAGTCGCGGCAGCGGCGTGAATACCGCGAGGCGCGTGCCGAGGACGACATCCGCCTCGCCGCGCTGGGCGCTTGCCCAGTTCTGCGCGCGCTCCCCGTCCGCCAGCCCGCTGTGCAGCGCAACGAGGTGCGCGGCGTGCGCCCGGCGGCGGACGAATGACTCCAGTTGCGGGGTGAGATTGATCTCGGGCACGAGAAAGAGCACCTGGCGGCCACCGGCGAGTACCTGCTCCATCACCCGCAGGTAGACCTCGGTCTTCCCGCTCCCGGTGACGCCTTGCAGCAACCACACGCGAAAGCCCGGGCCGGCGGCGAGCACGGCCGAGCGCGCCGCG
>JBDHRV010000202.1:0-4634 GCA_039807745.1 Burkholderiales bacterium | reverse complement strand
ACCTCGACCGACACGGCATCACGGCAGCAATCGGCGAAGCACGCGTTTTCCGCACGCTGCACGAAGCGCTGGCAACGCTGAACGTTTCCGAGCGGTGACGACGACTCTCGGTCGCAGTCAGTGCGGCAGGTGTGCTCACGCGGCGATCGCGGTTCGTCGAACGAGCTGGATGACGCTCATGAGCTCGTCGACTTCCGCAGTGCTGAAGAGCGTCTCGGGACCGCGCGGTGAGACGTCGGTGAAGGGTGACTCGTAGAGCGACTCGGCGCTCATTGCGCCGTGCTCGGTCAAGTGATCCACGATCAGGTTGATGAATTCGATCTGGTTGGCGCCGAGAGACTTGCCGTTGAGAAACCCGGCCAGGGCCTCCTTCGCTGCCTGGCGGTCCAGGCCGACAAGCGATCGCACGAAGAGCCCCAGCCCTTGGAACTCCTCGGCAGCGCGCTGGATGTCCTCCGCGCCGCCAACGCCGCTCTCGGCAAGCATGCGCTGAAGCTCGCCGAGATCGGCCGCGGTCAAGGCCTTGTTCATTCTCAACTTGTGAACCGCAATGTGGTCCTGATGCGCACGCAGGAACACTCGCGCCTTGGCCCGGAACCTCGCGTAGTCCGTGCCGTGACCGAAGCCCGGCAGCTCGACCGGCGTCTCGCCGCCCATCTCGTCCTCGAAGTCGGTGTAGATGGGCTTACGCTTCTGCTTCTCGATGAGCCTGATCAGATCACGCAGGCGCCGGCGCATTCCCTCGAGCATCGGGACGGTCGCGTCCTGCCACCAGGCGTCGGTCTGCACGTCCTGAATCAGCCTCATCTGGTCGCGCACCATCGGGATGGCCGACTTCTCTTCCAGCAGACCGGCAAGCTCCTTGACCTGATCGCGCAGGCGAGCGAAGCCGGGTTCCGACCGCAGTATTGCGAGTTGCAGGTTCAGCACCAGCAGGTCGAAACGCTTCGCCTCCTCGTTCTCCGGGTCGAGCTCCGACGGGAGGCCCGCAACCTGGCGCGACAGCTCCGCGAGCGCCTCCGGCGACAAGACAGCCCATGCCTCGGGCCTGGCGTACTTCTCGACGATGCGCCGTCGTGGCCGCACGACGAAGTTGTCGAGGTTCATCGCCGCCGTCTCACGCTGCAGCAGCTCGGCGAGCGCGCGGCGGACCTCGTCGTTGGTCTTCGGATCGCCGTAGGTGGCGGCGGCCTCCTCGACTACTTGGCCGCCTTTCTCGCCGTCGCTTCGATGGTCCAGCTCACCGATCAGCTCCAGGCGGGCATTGAACAGCCGCTTGCCGAGCGATTCACCCAGCGCGCCCTCGATGGCGGGGATGTTCTGGCTGAAGTACTCGAGGTTCTGGCAATAGTCGAAGACGCAGAAGGACTCCTTGTGCTTGCCCGGCCCGAACAGGTCCGGGCATAGGCGGGTGCCGCGCCCGAGCATCTGCCAAAACTTGGTCTTCGAGCGCACCAGCTTGAAGAACACCAGGTTCACGACCTCCGGGATGTCGATGCCGGTGTCGAGCATGTCGACCGAGATGGCGAGGTGGGGCGCCTTGTCCTTCGCCGAGAAGTTGTCGATCAGGCTCTGCGCGTAGTCGGTCTTGAACGTGATGACCCGCGCGAACTCGCCCTTGTGGTGCGGGTAGTTGGCGTTGAAGCGCTCCGCGATGAACTCGGCGTGGTGCTGGTTCTTGGCGAACAGGATGGTCTTGCCGAGCCGGTCGCCGCCGGCCACCGTCAGGCCGCGCGTCATGACATGCTCCAGGACCTTGTCCACCGTGTCCTTGTTGAACAGCCACTTGTTGACCGCCTCGGCCTCCACGCGATTGGGGACGTTGCCATCTTCGTCCCACTCCAGCGCGTCCCACTGGTCCTTGTCCTCTTCGGACAGTTCGTCGTACTTGATCCCCTCGCGCTGGAACTTGAGCGGCACCGACACGGCCCTCGGCGGCACGAGGAAGCCGTCGCGCACCGCCTCGTCGAGTCCGTAGGCGTCGGTCGGCACGCCGTTCTCCAGATCGAACAGGCTGTAGGTGTTGCGGTCCACCTCGTCCTTCGGCGTAGCCGTCAACCCGACCAGCAGCGAATCGAAGTAGTCGAAGATGGCGCGGTACTTCTGGAACACCGAGCGGTGCGCCTCGTCGATGATGACGAGATCGAAGTGACCGGCACCGAAACGCCGCTGGCCGTCGCGGGTCTCGTCGATCAGCCCCATCATCGTCGGGTAGGTCGAGACGAACACCCGACCCTCGGCGTCCTTCGCGGTCACCAGGTTCACCGGCGACGCGTCCGGCAGATGGCGCGCGAACGCGTTGACCGCCTGATTCACCAGCGCCACGCGATCGGCGAGGAACAGCACGCGCTTCACCCAGTTGCAGCGCATCAGCAGATCGGCGAGCGCGATGACCGTGCGCGTCTTCCCGGCGCCGGTGGCCATCACCACCAGCGCCTTGCGGTCGTGGTCGCGCTCGAAGGCCTCGGCGATGCGCCGGATGCCGCGCGTCTGGTAGTAGCGCTCGACGATGGCCGAATCGATCTCGCCCGCCGCCAGCGAGCGGCGCGTCGTGCGCCGCTGGGTCGCAAGCTCCAGCTCCGCCTTCTTGTAAAAACCCTGCACCGCACGCGGCGGATAGCGCGTGTCGTCCCAGAGCCAGTGCTCGTAGCCGTTCGAGTAGAAGATCAGCGGGCGCTGGCCGAACTGGCGCTCCAGGCAGTCGGCGTAGAGTTTCGCCTGCTGCTGACCGACGCGCGCATCGCGCCGGGTGCGCTTGGCCTCGACCAGCCCCAGCGGCCTGCCGTCGTCGCCCCAGAGCACGTAGTCGACGAAGCCGACGCCCTTCTCGTTGGGCATCCCGCTGACCTCGAACTCGCGGTCCCGCGGCTGGTCGAGCGGCCAGCCAGCCTCCTTGAGCAGCAGGTCGATGAAGTAGTCGCGGGTCTCGGCCTCGGAGTAGTCGTGAGTGTCCGGCAGCAAAGCTGCCGCCTGCTTCGCCGCCGCCACCTCGGCGCGCAGGCGCGTGAGCTCCTCGTCGAGCGCGGACTTGTCGGCCAGCAAGGCGGCGAGCTTCTCGTCGCGGTCGCGTAAGGACGCTTCGAGCCGTTGCAACTGCTCGGCGGTCTGCCCGCGCACCGGTGCCGCCTTCGGCAACGCGCTCGCGTCGAAGGCCAAGCCCGGCGCCGGCCGGCCCGCGCGGCCGTAGGTGCGGGCGAGCCAGTACGTCACGTGGAACAGCTCGCGCACCGCCACCAGCGCGTCGTCCGTCGGGATCGCGCGATGGCTGTGCACCGCGCGGTTTCCCAGCGTGACGATCACCCGCGCCTTGCTGAACACCGCGTCGCCCGTGGTCGTCTTGAAGCTGGGCTCGTGGATCAGCGTCGACAGGTTGTCCTGGTACGGCAGCTTCAGCGCAGCATCGTGCTTGTAGGCCCAGCCCACCGCCAGTTCGAGCGCTCGGCGCGCGTAAAAGCACGCCGTGCGTGGATCGGCGTGCACGGCCGTCTCGGCCCGCGCAGCGGATTCGAACACCGCCGCCCATTCGCGCTGCAGGAAGGCGAACTGACTCATGCCGCGGAAAGCTCCCTGCACAAATCGCCGAGCGAGACCGCCTCTATCCCTTCGGCGAGCGGG
Organism: Burkholderiales bacterium; assembly: GCA_039807745.1. GTDB lineage: Bacteria > Pseudomonadota > Gammaproteobacteria > Burkholderiales > JAEUMW01 > JAEUMW01. The sequence continues at coordinate 1,019 of JBDHRV010000202.1, read as the reverse complement.
AACCGCTCGACGCCGCCGTACACGACCAGGCGCCGCTCAGGTCGCACCGACTCGCAGGCCAGGTGAAAGCCCCTCTCGATCTTCGGCGCGAGCCCATGCTTGATCTCGATCGCCCAGGGCCGGCCATGGCCGGGCAGCTCGAGCAGCAGGTCGATCTCGGCCCCGGCCGAGGTGCGGAAGAAGTGCGCGCCGGTGCCGCTCGGGGCGGCTCCGATCAGTGATTCGATCGCCAGGCCCTCCCAGCTTGCGCCGGCCACCGGGTGCGCCAGCAGGGCCTCGTGGTCGCCGATCCCGAGCAGCGTATGCACGAGACCGCTGTCGCGGACGTAGACCTTCGGCGCCTTGATTAGGCGCTTGCGAATGTTGCCGTGCCACGGCATCAGGCGCCGCACCAGCAGCAGGTCCACCAGCAGGTCGAGGTAGGCGGCGACCGTCTTGCCATCCACGGCCAGGGCGCGCGCGAGCGCCGCGGCGTTGAGCAGGCCGCCCTGCTGGTGCGCGAGCATCGTCCAGAAGCGGCGCAGCGTCTCTGCCGGGATGCGCGGCCCGAGTTGCGGAACGTCGCGCTCGAGGTAGGTGCGGATGAAATCCACCCGCCAGCGCAGGCTCGCCGCATCGGATTCGGCCAACAGACTTTCCGGGAATCCGCCGCGCAGCCAAAGGGGGTCGAGGCGATCGCGACCGACTTCTCCTGCATCGAGCGGTCCGAGCTCCAGATAACGGATGCGTCCGGCGAGCGATTCGCTCGATTGCCTGAGCAGATCGATCGACGCCGAACCCAGCACGAGGAAGCGTCCCTTGCCCTGCCCGCGCCGCCGGCCGGCATCGATGATCCCCCGCAGGCTGCGGAAGAGCTGCGGCGTGCGCTGGATCTCGTCGAGGATCACGAGCTTGTCCGCGTGCTGCGCGAGATAGAGCTCGGGGTCGGCGAGCTTCGCCCGGTCGGCCTCGGACTCGAGATCCAGATACACCGACGGCCGCGTTCCGGCCACATCGAGCGCGAGCGTGGTCTTGCCCAC
>JBDHRV010000036.1:0-27427 GCA_039807745.1 Burkholderiales bacterium | reverse complement strand
GCCATCTACCTGCGCGCGGCGCGCAACCTCGGCGCGGGCGAGTGGACGCTCTTCTGGCGCATCATGGTTCCAGCCGCCATGCCCTACATTCTCACGGGCGTACGCGTGGGCATCGGCGTCGCGTTCATCGTCGTGATCGTGGCGGAAATGATCGCGGTGAACTCCGGTCTGGGCTATCGCATCCTGGAGGCGCGCGAGTATTTCTGGTCGGACAAGGTCATCGCCGGGATGATCACGATCGGCCTGTGCGGTCTCGCGATCGACTTCGGCATGAGCCGGCTCAACCATTGGCTGCTGCGCTGGCACCGCGGGGTAGACGGGTGAGCGCACGCGCCCCGAGCACCGTCGCCGTGGCAGACGCCGCCGCAGGCGCCGTGACCATCCGCTGCCGCGGCGTGGGGAAGATCTTTCGCACCGGTGGACGAGAAGTGACGGCTCTCCAGGGCATCGACCTCGACGTCGCGGCGGGCGAGTTCGTCTGCCTGCTCGGCCCGTCCGGCTGCGGCAAGTCCACGCTCCTGAACGCCGTGGCCGGCTTCGACCAGCCCACCTCCGGGGAACTCACCGCGCTCGGCCGGCCGGTCGTGGCGCCCGGACCCGAGCGGGCCATGGTCTTCCAGGAATATGCCCTCTTCCCCTGGATGACGGTGGAGCGCAACATCGCGTTCGGCCTGGAAGTGAGGCAGGATCCCCCCGAACGCATCCGCGCCATCGTGGACCGGCTGCTGGCGAAGCTGGGTCTCTCGGACTTTCGCGATCGCTTTCCCAAGGACCTCTCCGGTGGCATGCGGCAGCGTGTGGCCATCGCACGCGTGCTCGCGATCGATCCGCCGCTACTCCTCATGGACGAGCCCTTCGGCGCGCTCGATGCGCTCACGCGGCGCTCGCTGCAGGACGAGCTGCTGCGCATCTGGGCCGAAGACCGGAAGACCGTGCTCTTCGTCACCCACGGCATCGAGGAGTCGATCTACCTCGCCGACCGGGTGGTGGTGATGACCTATCGCCCCGGCACGGTGAAGCGCATCGTCCGGGTGACCCTGCCGCGACCGCGCGACACCGCGAGCCAGGAGTTCAATGCGCTGAAGCGCGAACTCACTGCACTGGTGATGGAAGAGCAGGCACGGCACCAGGCCGACGAGGCACACGCTACTGCGGACTGAGCGCGGGCTTCTCCACCCGGTTCCGGACGTAGGATCGCATCACCCTGCCGCCCTTTGCTCGGCGTTTCTCGGAAGCAGTCGTTCAAACGTTCGCAATAGCCAGCTACCGAGCGGAATGGGGCAGTCCATGATGCAGACAGAACTCCGGGTAAGGGCGAATCACCCCGGATTCTATAGAGATCGCAGCGATTTGTGCAGTGCAGTACGCCGCGAGGATGCCGGAGGCGGTATTCCCTACCGCGCCGTCCACCCCCCGTCGACGGGCAACGCTGCGCCGGTGATGGACCGGCCGGCGTCGCTACACAGGAGCACCGCGAGCGCGCCGAGTTCTTCCGGCTCCACGAAGCGCTTGCTGGGTTGCGCCGCGAGGATCACGTCGCGGATCACCTGCTCGTGCGAGAGCTTGTGCACCTTCGCCTGATCCTCGACCTGCCCCTCCACCAGCGGCGTGCGCACGTAACCGGGGCAGATCGCGTTGCAGGTGATGCCGGTCTCGGCGGTCTCCAGCGCCACCGTCTTGGTGAGGCCGAGCATGCCGTGCTTGGCCGCGACGTAGGCCGACTTGAAGGGTGACGCGACGAGACCGTGGGCGGACGCGATGTTGACGATGCGTCCCCAGTCGCGGCGCTTCATTCCGGGGAGCACTGCGCGAATGGCATAAAACGCGGACGAGAGATTGACCGCGATCACCTTCTCCCACATCTCGGGCGGGAAGGCGTCGACCGCCGCCACATGCTGGATGCCTGCATTGTTGACGAGGATGTCCACCGCACCGAATTCGCGTTCGGCCACCGCGATGAGCTCGCCCACCTGCGCCGGATCGGAAAGGTCGGCACTGCAGTAGACGGCGCGCACACCGAAGTCGCGTTCGATCTCCTCCCGAAGCAGATGCGACGTCGGATTCGGCGCACGCGAGCCGTTCAGCACGATCTGCGCGCCGGCGCTGGCGAGCGCCTTTGCAATCCCGAGCCCGATGCCGCTCGTCGATCCTGTAACCACGGCACTCCTGCCCTTGAGAACGGTCATGGCGCCTCCTTCAGCGATCCCGCACGCAGTCCACGTAATAGCGCATCTTGCCCGCGGCGTCGGGCTCGTCCACCAGTCCGTGGATGTCGGTTTCGAACCCGGGAAAGCGGGCGTTGAACTCGCGCGCGAACTCGAGGTACTTCACGATGGTGCGGTTGAAGCGCTCGCCGGGAATGAGCAGCGGAATGCCGGGCGGGTAAGGCGTGAGCAGCACGCTCGTGATGCGCCCCTCGAGGTCGTCGATCGGCACGCGGTCGATTTCCCGGTGCGCCATGCGCGCGAAGGCGTCGGCCGGTTTCAACGCCGGCTCCATGTCCGACAGGTACATCTCGGTGGTGAGTCGCGCGATGTCGTTCTCGCGATACAGCCCATGGATCCGTTCGCACAGGTCGCGCAGCCCGATCTTCTCGTAGCCGGGATGGGCCGCGATGAACTCGGGCAGCACGCGCCACAGCGGCTGGTTCTGGTCGTAGTCGTCCTTGAACTGCTGCAGCTCGGTCACCAGCGTGTTCCAGCGTCCCTTGGTGATGCCGATGGTGAACATGATGAAGAAGGAGTAGAGCCCCGTCTTCTCGACGATGATGCCGTGCTCGGCGAGATACTTGGTGACGATCGCCGCCGGGATGCCCGTCTCGGCGAAGTCGCCGTCCACGTCGAGCCCCGGGTTGATCACCGTGGCCTTGATCGGATCGAGCATGTTGAAGCCGGGCGCGAGATCGCCGAAGCCATGCCAGCGCTCGCCCGCGCGCAGCACCCAGTCCTCGCGCTCGCCGATGCCTTCTTCGGCCAGGCCTTCCGGTCCCCACACCTTGAACCACCAGTCCGTGCCGAAGTCCTCGTCCACCTTGCGCATGGCGCGCCGAAAGTCGAGCGCCTCCTGGATCGACTCCTCCACCAGCGCGGTGCCGCCGGGCGGCTCCATCATCGCCGCCGCCACGTCGCACGATGCAATGATCGCGTACTGCGGGCTGGTGGACGTGTGCATGAGGTACGCTTCGTTGAAGACATCGCGGTCGAGGCGCCGCGTCGCGGAGTCCTGCACCAGGATTTGTGAGGCCTGCGAGAGGCCTGCCAGCAGCTTGTGGGTCGATTGCGTGGAAATCACCATCGACTCGCTGCACGCGGGGCGCTCGCGGCCGATGGCGTGCATGCCCGCGTAAAAGCCGTGGAACGCCGCGTGCGGCAGCCACGCTTCGTCGAAGTGCAGCGTGTCGATGTGGCCGTCGAGCATGGCCTTGATGGTCTCGACGTTGTAGACGACGCCGTCGTAGGTGCTCTGGGTGATGGTGAGGATGCGCGGCTTGCCGCGGGCATCGCGCGCGAGCGGGTTCGCCCTGATCTTGCGGTCGATGTTCTCCGGCTTGAATTCCTCGAGCGGAATCGGCCCGATGATGCCGAAATGGTTGCGCGTCGGTGTCAGGAACACCGGCACGGCGCCGGTCATGGTGATCGCGTGCAGTACCGACTTGTGGCAGTTGCGGTCGACCACCACGACATCGCCGGGTGCCACGGTCGAGTGCCAGACGATCTTGTTCGAGGTCGACGTCCCGTTGGTGACGAAGAAGAGATGATCGCAGCCGAAGATGCGCGCCGCATTGCGCTCGCTCGCCGCCACCGGACCGGTGTGATCGAGCAGCTGACCGAGCTCGTCGACGGAGTTGCAGACATCCGCCCGCAGCATGTTCTCGCCGAAGAACTGGTGAAACATCTGGCCGACCGGGCTCTTCAGGAACGCCACCCCGCCCGAGTGTCCGGGGCAGTGCCAGGAATACGAGCCATCCTGCGCGTAGTGGGTGAGCGCCCGAAAGAACGGCGGCGCGAGACTGTCGAGATAGGCCCGCGCCTCGCGCACGATGTAGCGCGCGACGAATTCCGGCGTGTCCTCGAACATGTGGATGAAACCGTGCAGTTCGCGCAGCACGTCGTTCGGAATGTGGCGCGAGGTGCGCGTCTCGCCGTAGAGGAAGATCGGGATGTCGGCGTTGCGCCAGCGGATCTCCTCGACGAAGGCGCGCAGATCGGCCACCGCCTTGTCGGCCTGCTCGGGCGAGCTGAACTCCTCGTCGTCGATCGACAGGATGAACGCGGACGCGCGGCTTTGCTGCTGGGCGAAGCTGGAGAGATCGCCGAAGCTGGTGACGCCCAGCACCTCCCAGCCTTCCTCCTCGATCGCCTTCGCAACCGTGCGGATGGAGAGCCCGCTCGCGTTCTCGGAGCGGAAATCCTCGTCGATGATGATGACGGGAAAGCGGAAGCGCATGGTCGCGGGCGAGATAGGGTCTGGTCCGGGCGGCCCGAGCACGGAGCGGGCGCAATGGTCGCCGAATGCTCCCAGCGAACCCCCGTCCCGTCAAGTGCGATTCGGACGACGGTCTGTCAGGGCTTCTGCGGGCGCGTTACGCGCTTGAACAGGGCGGCGATCTCGCCCACGATGCCGCGGCGGAAGACGAGCACGCAGACCACGAAGATGACCCCCTGCGCGACGAGCGTCCAGCGGCCGAACACCGCCGCGTTCTGCAGCAAGACCACGAGCGCCGCCCCGACCAGCGGGCCGAAGACCGTGCCGAGCCCGCCCAGCAAAGTCATCAGCACCACCTCGCCCGACATGTGCCAGTGCACGTCGGTGAGCGACGCGAGTTGCAGGACCAGGCTCTTGGTCGATCCCGCCAGTCCGGCCAGCCCGGCGGACAGCGTGAAAGCCAGCAGCTTGACGCGGTCGACGTCGTAGCCGAGCGAGATCGCGCGCGGCTCGTTCTCGCGGATCGCCTTCAGCACCTGCCCGAAGGGCGAATGGATCGCGCGGTAGACGACCCAGAACCCGGCGGCGCAGATTGCGAGCACGACGAAATACAGGTTGAGATCCTGGGAGAGGTCGACGATCCCCGCGAGGCGGCCGCGCGGGATGCCCTGCAGACCGTCCTCGCCGCCGGTGAACTCGAGCTGCAGCCAGACGAAATACATCATCTGCGCGAGCGCCAAGGTGATCATCGCGAAGTAGATGCCGGCGCGGCGGATGGCGAGGCTGCCGACCACCCAGCCCAGCGCCAGCGCGCACACGGTCCCCGCCAGGATGCCGGTGCCGGGGCCGAGGCCGAGGTTCTTGCACAGATAGCCGGTGATGTAGGCGGCGCCGCCGAAGAACGCGGCGTGCCCGAACGAGAGCAGCCCCGAATACCCGAGCAGCAGGTTGAAGGCGCACGCGAAGAGCGCGAAGCACAGGATCTTCATCAGCAGCACCGGATACACACCGAGGAAGGGCGCTGCGATGAGCGCTACGACGAGCAGCGCCATGATCCGGTAATCGCGCCCGCTCGCGCCGCGTTCCTGGCCACCCGTGATCATCGCACGCGCCCGAACAGACCCGCGGGCCGCAGCAGCAGCACGATCACCATGATGAGGAAGATGATGGTGGCGGAGAACTCGGGAAAGTAGACCTTCGTCAGGCCCTCGATCACGCCCAGACCGAGGCCGGTCACGATCGAGCCCAGGATCGACCCCATGCCGCCGATCACCACCACCGCGAACACGACGATGATGAGCTTCGAGCCCATGTCGGGGCTCACCTGGAACACCGGCGCGGCGAGCACGCCGGCGAACGCGGCGAGCGCGACACCGTAGCCGTAGGTGAGCGTCACCAGCAGCGGCACGTTGACGCCGAAGGACTGCAGCAGCTTCGGATTCTCGGTGCCCGCGCGCAGATAGGCGCCGAGCCGCGTGCGCTCGATCAGGAACCACGAGACGAGGCACATCACGATCGACGCCACGACCACCCAGGCGCGGTAGTTCGGCAGAAAGACGAAGCCGAGATTGGTGCCGCCCGACAGCGCCTCGGGGATGTCGTAGCTCTGGCCCGAGCTGCCGAACTCGTTGAAGAAGTAACCCTCGATAATGAGCGCGAGCCCGAAGGTCAGCAGCAGCCCGTAGAGATGGTCGAGGTGATAGAGGCGCTTCAGCATCGTGCGCTCGATCACCATCCCGATCGCACCGACGAGCAGCGGTGCCACCAGCAGCGCCGCCCAGTACGACAGCCCGAACTTCGTCAGGCCGATCCACGCGAAGAACGCGCCCATCATGTACTGCGCGCCGTGGGTGAAGTTGATGATGTTGAGCAGCCCGAAGATGATGGCGAGCCCGAGGCTCAGCACGGCGTAGAACGAGCCGTTGATGAGCCCCACCAGCAACTGGCCGAAGAGCCCCTGCAGCGGTACGCCGAAGACTTCGATCATGGCGACCTCGCTACATGCCGGCTCACTTCTTCACCAGCGGGCACTTGCTCTGCGCGAGCGGCGTGAACGCCTGCTCGCCGGGCACCGTCTGCACCAGCTTGTAGTAATCCCACGGCTGTTTCGACTCGGCCGGCTTCTTCACCTGGAAGAGATACACGTCGTGCACGTGCAGGCCGTCCACGCGGATCTTGCCGTTCTTCGCGAAGAAATCGTTCACCGGCGTGGCGCGCATCTTCTCCATCACCTTCGCGGTGTCGTCGGTGCCGGCCGCCTTGATCGCGTTGAGATAGTGCATCGTGGCCGAGTAATCACCGGCCTGCACCATGGTCGGCATCTTCTTGTGGCGATCGAAGAATTTCTTCGACCAGGCGCGCGCCGCGTCGTCCTGATCCCAATAGAACGATTCGGTCACGTACAGCTCCTGCGCGGCCTTGAGCCCCACGCTGTGGATGTCGGTGATGAAGATGAGGAGCCCGGCGAGCTTCTGCTTCGGCGTGATGCCGAACTCCGCGGCCTGCTTGATGGAGTTCTGCGTGTCGGTGCCGGCATTCGCCAGCCCGATCACCTTCGCCCCCGACGCCTGCGCCTTCAGCAGGAACGAGGAGAAGTCCTGGCCCGGGAACGGATGCCGCACCGAGCCGAGCACCTTGCCGCCGGCGGCGATCACGACGTCGCTCGTGTCCTTTTCCAGCGAGTGGCCGAAGGCATAGTCCGCGGTCAGGAAGAACCAGGTATCGCCGCCCTGCTTCACCACCGCGCGGCCGGTGCCCTCCGCGAGCGAGCGCGTGTCGTAGGTGTAGTGCACGTTGGTGTCGGTGCAGTCCTCGTTGGTGATCTTGGTCGACGCGGCGCCGGACACGATGCTCACCTTGTTCTTCTCCTTCGCCACCTTCATCACGGCGAGCGCCGTGGAGGAGCTGACGAGGTCGATGATCATGTCGACGTTGTCGCGGTCGAACCACTCGCGCGCCTTGTTCGCCGCGATGTCGCCCTTGTTCTGATGGTCGGCGGAGACGACCTCGATCGGCTTGCCGAGCACCTTGCCGCCGAAATCCTCGACCGCCATCTTCACTGCGAGCACGGACCCAGGCCCGGCGAGATCCGAGTAGGCGCCGGACAGGTCGGTCAGCACACCGATCTTCACGACGTCGTTCGATACCTGCGCCTGTGCTGCCGCCGTGAACGCGAGCGCCGCCGCGCCCGCAAGAACTTGCACCGTCTTCATCTTCATCATCTTCCTCTGAGTTGTTTCAGGTTTACGCCTCCCGCCTCACCTCACACGCCTAACAGCTGGTGCAGTCGCCCCATGTTCTTGTCCAGCTCGGCCCGCTCCACTTCCAGCACCACGCTCCCATGCTCCAGCACGTAGTGCCGGTCCGCGAGCGGCGCGGCGAAGCGAAAATTCTGCTCCACCAGCACGATCGTGAGCCCCTTCTCCTTGAGCTGGCGCAGCACGCGCCCGAGCGCCTGCACGATCACGGGCGCGAGTCCTTCGGTAATCTCGTCCAGCAAGAGCAGGCGTGCGCCGGTGCGAAGGATACGCGCGACCGCGAGCATCTGCTGCTCCCCGCCCGAAAGCCGCATGCCGGGGCTCTTCCGCCGCTCCTTCAGGTTCGGAAACATCTCGTAGATCTCGCCGAGGCTCATGCCCCCGCTCGCCACTGCCGGCGGCAGCAGCAGATTCTCCTCGCAGGTCAGGCTCGCGTAGATGCCGCGCTCCTCGGGGCAATAGCCGATGCCGAGGTGGGCGATGCGGTGGGTGGGCATCGCGATCGCCTCGCGGCCGTTGATCATGATCGAGCCGGTGCGCCGTCCGACCAGGCCGAGAATCGCGCGCAGCGTGGTCGTGCGCCCGGACCCGTTGCGTCCGAGCAGTGTCACCAGCTCGCCGCGGTTCACCTGAAAGTCGACGCCGTGCAGCACGTGGGATTCGCCGTAGAACGCGTGCAGTGCGGTCACGCGCAGAAACTCCGTGCCGGCCGCCACCTCACTCATCGGCCGTCCCCACGTAGGCTTCGAGCACGCGCGGATCCTTCGACACCGTTGCGTACGGCCCCTCGGCCAGCACCGCACCGCGCTGGAGTACGGTGATCACGTCCGACAGATCCGAGACCACGTTCATGTTGTGCTCGACCATGAGCACCGTGCGATTCGCCGCCACTTTCCTGATCAACGCCGTGACGCGGCCGACATCCTCGTGCCCCATGCCCTGGGTCGGCTCGTCGAGCAGCATGAGCTCGGGGTCGAGCGCCAGCGTCGTCGCGATCTCGAGCGCGCGCTTGCGGCCGTATGGCAACTCGACGGTAACGAAGTCGGCGAAGTCGCCGAGGTCGACGCCTTCCAGGAGCTCGAGCGCCTGATCGTTCAAGCGGTCCAGCACCTTCTGCGAGCGCCAGAACTGGAACGCGGTCCCGAGCTTGCGCTGCAACGCGACGCGCACGTTCTCGAGCACGGTCAGGTGCGGAAACGTCGCGGAGATCTGAAACGAGCGCACCATGCCGCGACGCGCGACTGCCGCCGGCCGGTCGCGCGTGATGTCGTTGCCGTTGAAGAGGATGGCGCCGGAGGTGGGATCGAGGAACCGCGTGACCAGGTTGAACACGGTGGTCTTGCCCGCCCCGTTCGGGCCGATCAACGCATGAATGGTGCCGCGGCGGACCCGCAGGCTCACGTCGGCGACCGCGACGAATCCCGTGAACTCCTTGGTGAGGCCGCGGGTCTCGAGTATGCAGTCGGCAGTCGCCCCCAACCGGTCGTCCTCCTCGTCGCACAGCTAGGCCACGCGCCTGAGCAATGGCGCAGGAGTTTAGGTAAGGCGGCAGGCAGCGTCAAACGAATAGCTGACCAAAGCTCGTCCCGACGCGACCGTCAGCAGGAACACACACCGGCCGGATCTCTCCTTAAGCCGCGCCACAGCGGGCGAACCGCGAGGCGCCGTCATGCCGAACGAACGCAGGAATCCGAGGCGAACCGTGGTTTCGCGGCGCTTTCTGCGCCCGGAGCGTTCTCCGGCTCCGGCCGTGCAAGCTTCTTCGGCGCGTGACGGCGTTCCGGACAAAACGGTATATTTGCCCCCACGCGCGCTGCTGCAGTTTCGTGGCGCGCCCTTGTTTTGTCCGTCAGGATCGTTCTGGCAGGCTGTTAGCCTGTCCCGCAACCTGACGGACCCCAGAACCGGAACTCAAATAAGGGAGGAAGTACCATGGGTCTGGTCATTGGCGTGCCGAGGGAAACGGCAGCGGGTGAAAAACGCGTTGCCACCGTGCCCGAAGTCGTTGAAAAGCTCATCAAGCTTGGTTTCTCGGTGGCGGTGGAAAGCGGGGCAGGAGACGCCGCGAACTTCAGCGACGATGTCTACCGTGCCGCGGGTGCCGAAGTGGTCGCCGGCGCGGCCGCGCTGTGGACAAAGGCGGACATGGTGTTCAAGGTTCGTGCCCCGTCGGCCGAGGAAATCGGCCTGATGCACGAGGGCCAGACCCTGATCACCTTCATCTGGCCCGCGCAGAATCCTGAACTGATGCAAAGCCTCGCGGCGCGCAAGGTCACCGTGCTGGCGATGGACTCGCTGCCGCGCATGCTGAGCCGCGCGCAGAAGATGGACGCGCTGACTTCCATGGCCGGCATCACGGGCTATCGCGCCGTGATCGAGGCGGCGCATCACTTTGGCCGCTTCCTCACCGGCCAGATCACTGCGGCCGGCAAAGTGCCGCCGGCCAAGGTCTTCATCGCCGGCGCCGGCGTCGCCGGTTTGGCCGCGATCGGCACCGCCGTCGGGCTGGGCGCCATCGTGCGCGCCAACGACACCCGTGCCGAAGTGGCCGACCAGGTGGTGTCGATGGGCGGCGAGTTCGTGAAGGTCGATTACGAGGAAGAAGGATCCGGCGGCGGCGGCTATGCCAAGGTGATGAGCGAGGGCTTCCAGAAGGCGCAGCGCGAGATGTACGCCAAGCAGGCCAGGGAGGTGGACATCATCATCACCACCGCGCTGATCCCCGGCAAGCCCGCGCCGCGCCTCATCACCGCCGAGATGGTGCAGTCCATGAAGCCGGGCAGCGTGATCGTCGACCTGGCGGCCGAACAAGGCGGCAACTGCGAGCTCACCGAGCCCGGCAAGGTCGCGGTGAAGCACGGCGTCACCATCATCGGCTACACCGATCTGCCCAGCCGGCTGGCGCGGCAGTCTTCCACGCTCTACGCAACCAACCTGTTCCGGCTGACCGAGGAGCTCTGCAAGACCAAGGACGGCGTCATCAACGTCGACATGGACGACGAAGCCATCCGCGGCCTGACGGTGATCAAGGAGGGCAGCATCACCTGGCCGCCGCCTGCGCCCAAGCTGCCTGCCGCGCCGCCCGCGGCGGCCAAACCAGCGGCCAAGGCACCGGCGCCCGCGGCGCACGGGCATGGCGGCGGGGGGGCGCCGGCATCGGGCAAGAGCACTGCGATACTCTTCGCCGTGGCGGCGGTGGTGTTCTGGTTCATCGGCGCCCACGCGCCCGCCGCGTTCCTCGCCCACTTCACGGTGTTCGTGCTGGCCTGCTTCATCGGCTACATGGTGATCTGGAACGTGACGCCGGCGCTGCACACGCCGCTCATGAGCGTCACCAACGCGATCTCCAGCATCATCGCCATCGGCGCGCTGGTGCAGGTGGCCCCGCCGCTGGCGGGCGGCGGCGGCGATCGTCCGGAAGCCTGGATCATCGGGCTCGCCGTGGTCAGCATCGCACTCGTCGCGATCAACATGTTCGGCGGATTTGCAGTCACCCGCCGCATGCTGGAAATGTTCCGGAAATAGGGAGACTCGAATAATGTCTGCAAGCCTCGCAACCGTCTCCTATATCGGAGCGACCATACTCTTCATCCTGAGCCTCGGCGGACTCTCGCACCCCGAGAGCTCGCGGCGCGGCAATCTGTACGGCATCATCGGCATGACCATCGCGGTGCTGGCAACTGTTTTCGGGCCGCAGGTCACCGCAGGCGGCTACGTGTGGATCGTCGGCGCGATGGTCGTCGGCGCCACGATCGGTCTGTATGCGGCGCGCGTCGTGAAAATGACGCAGATGCCGGAGCTGGTCGCACTGATGCACAGCCTGGTGGGTCTCGCGGCGGTCCTCGTCGGTTACGCGAACTACATCGATCCGGCGGCGGCAGGGCAGTTCAGCGGCGCCGAGAAGACGATCCACGAGATCGAGATCTACATCGGCATCCTGATCGGCGCCGTGACCTTCTCCGGTTCCCTGATTGCTTTCGGCAAGCTGTCGGGCAAGATCAGCGGCAAGCCCATGCTGCTGCCAGCGCGCCACTTCCTCAATCTCGCCGGTCTGCTGGTCGTGATCTGGTTCGGCTGGAAGTTCATCAACACGCACACGGTGGCCGACGGCATGACGCCGCTGATCGTGATGACGGTGATCTCGCTGCTCTTCGGGATTCACATGGTCATGGCGATCGGCGGTGCGGACATGCCCGTCGTCGTGTCCATGCTGAACAGCTACTCGGGGTGGGCCGCGGCCGCCACCGGATTCATGCTCTCCAACGACCTGCTGATCGTCACCGGCGCACTGGTGGGCTCCTCGGGCGCGATTCTCTCCTACATCATGTGCCGCGCCATGAACCGGCACTTCATCTCGGTGATCGCCGGCGGATTCGGCACCGAAGGCGGCGCACCGGCGGCGGCTGGCGGCGCCCAGCCCGCCGGCGAGGTGGTGGCGGTGACCGCGCCCGAGACCGCCGAACTGCTGAGCGAAGCCAAGAACGTGATCATCGTGCCGGGGTATGGCATGGCGGTGGCGCAGGCCCAGCACACGGTTTACGAGATCACCAGGTTCCTGCGCGAGAAGGGCGTGAATGTGCGCTTCGGTATCCACCCGGTTGCCGGCCGCATGCCTGGCCACATGAACGTGCTGCTGGCCGAAGCCAAGGTGCCCTACGACATCGTGCTGGAAATGGACGAGCTGAACGACGACTTTCCGGCCACGGACGTCGCCATAGTGATCGGTGCCAACGACATCGTGAATCCGGCGGCGCAGGACGACCCCACGAGCCCGATCGCTGGCATGCCGGTGCTGGAGGTGTGGAAGGCGAAAACCTCGGTGGTCATGAAGCGCAGCATGGCTTCCGGCTACGCTGGCGTCGACAATCCACTCTTCTACAAGGAGAACAACCGCATGCTGTTCGGCGACGCGAAGAAGATGCTCGACGAGGTGCTGGCGTCGATCAAGGCGTGATCATTCGGCGGTGAACAGGGCCGCGGGCGGGGCACCGGCAGGAGGTGCCCCGCTGCGCGCCTGCCATCCATGATCCACGTCCTGTCTGATCTCCTCGTGAGTCAGATCGCCGCGGGCGAGGTCGTCGAGCGACCTGCTTCCGCACTCAAGGAGATCCTGGAGAACAGCCTCGACGCTGGCGCGGGACGGATCGCCGTGGAACTGGCCGAAGGCGGTTCGAGTCTCCTGCGCGTGGTGGACGACGGTGCCGGGATGGTGCGCGACGATCTGCCTCTCGCGCTCGCGCGACACGCGACGAGCAAGATCACGAACCTCGACGATCTCGAAGGCGTGACGAGCTTCGGATTCCGCGGCGAAGCGCTGGCGAGCATTGCGTCGGTGGCGCACTTGCGCATCGTGAGTCGCCGGCGCGACGACCGTCATGCGTGGCAGATCGAGGCCGCGGGCGGGCAGATCGCCGCTCCCGCGCCGGCGGCGGGCGCTCCCGGCACGACGGTCGAGATGCGCGATCTCTACTTCAATACACCCGCGCGGCGCAAGTTTCTGCGCACCCCCGCCACCGAATACGGGCACTGCGAGGAGGCGTTTCTGCGCGCGGCCCTCGCACGACCCGACGTGGCGCTGTCGCTCGCGCACAACGCACGCGCCAACTGGTCGCTCCCGGCGCAGGACGCGGCGGCACGCGTGCGCGTGGTGCTGGGCGACGAGTTTGCCGCGAATGCGCTGCCGCTGGCGGAGCGCTCGGGCGTTCTCGCGCTCACCGGCTGGATCACGCTGCCGACCGCGGCGGCGGGCGGACGTCCCACGCAGTACCTCTTCGTCAACGGCCGCTTCGTGCGCGACAAGGTGATCGCTCACGCGCTGCGCCAGGCGTATGCGGACGTCCTGCATCACGCGAGCTTGCCCGGATACGCGCTGTTTCTCGAGATCGAACCGCAGCTCGTGGATGTGAACGTGCACCCGACCAAGATCGAAGTGCGCTTCCGCGAGGCGCGCGCGGTCCATCAGTTCGTGTTCCGCGTGTTGCACCGCGCCCTGTCGCAGACCACGGCGGGCGCGACGTCCCCCGCGACGAACGCTCCGGCCGACGTGCAAACGACGACACCGGCGCGAGCCGCCGAACAGGTGCGCATGCCGCTCACGGCAGCCGAGCCGATGGCGCTCTACCAGGCGCTCGCCACCGCGCCGAGCGAATCACCCGTGCCGGCGCCGACACCCGGTGCGGCACCCCCGCTCGGCTACGCCATCGGCCAATTGCTGGGCGTCTACATCCTGGCCCAGAACGAAACGGGCCTGGTCATCGTCGACATGCACGCGGCGCACGAGCGCATCCTCTACGAGAAGCTCAAGCGCGCCCTCGACGAACGCTCGGTGGCGATGCAGACCCTGATGATCCCGGTTGCCTTCGGCGCCGATCCGCTCGAAGTGGCCACCGTCGAGGAGCAGGGCGAAGCCCTGCAGGCGCTGGGGTTCGACGTTGCCGTGCTCGGGCCGCGCGAGATCGCGGTGCGCGGTATGCCGGCAGCGCTGCGCGACGCAGACGCCGGTGCGCTGGCGCGCGAGCTGATCCGGGACGTGCGCGAGCTCGGCAGCACGCGTGTCGCGGAAGAACGCCGCAACGAGCTGCTCGCGACCATGGCGTGCCACGGCGCCGTGCGTGCGAACCGCAACCTCACGCTGCCGGAGATGAATGCACTGCTGCGCGAGATGGAAGCGACCGAGCGCTCCGCGCAGTGCAATCACGGCCGTCCCACCTGGCGGCAGGTAACGCTGGCGGAGCTCGATCGGCTTTTTCTGAGGGGACGCTGACGCCACCCCTGCCCCCTGCCCTCTTCCTCATGGGGCCGACGGCCAGCGGCAAGACTGAGGCGGCCCTCATGATCGCGCGCCGCCTGCCGGTAGAGATCATCAGCGTCGATTCGGCGCAGGTATACCGCGGCATGGACATCGGCACCGCGAAGCCGGACACGCAAACGCTGCGCGAGACGCCGCATCACCTGATCGACATCCTCGACCCGACCGAGCGCTTTTCCGCAGCCGACTTCTGCGAGCGCGCGCGCGAGCTGATGGGCGAGATCACCGCGGCGCGTCGCGTGCCGCTCCTGGTGGGCGGCACCATGCTCTATTTCAAGGCGTTGCAGGAGGGACTCTCCGACCTGCCGGCAGCCGATCCGGCGATCCGGCTCGTGATCGACGGCATGGCGCGTGAGGTCGGCTGGCCGGCGTTGCACGAAGAGCTCGCGCGGCTCGACCCGGAGACGGCCGAGCGCCTCGACCCGCACGACGCACAGCGCATTCAGCGGGCGCTGGAGGTGATCCACGCCACCGACCGTCCGCTGTCGGAATTGATCCGCGAGCGCGCGCCCGCAGGGCTGCCCTATCGCGTCGTCGCCGCATCGCTCGAGCCATCGGAGCGCCGCGTGCTGCACGAGCGTATCGCGGAGCGCTTCGAGTCGATGCTCGAACTCGGCCTGATCGGCGAGGTACGCGAGCTCAGGAACCGCTTCGCCCTCGATCCCGACCTGCCCTCGATGCGCTGCGTGGGATACCGGCAGACGTGGGATTACCTCGACGGCAGGCTCTCGCTGCGGGAGCTGCGCGAGCGCGGTGTTGCGGCGACGCGACAGCTCGCCAAGCGCCAGCTCACCTGGCTGCGGCCGCTGCGGAGTGTTGTGCGTTTCGACTCCTTGTCTGCAAATGCGGGCGTGCAGGTGCTCGAACACTTCCGGCGCGCGCTCGAAGAGAGCAATAATGGTCCATTGCGCGAGTAACTCGCCAGGGAGAAAAGGAGCATGCGTGAGCGCACGAGGGCTTGAGTATGTGATCGACGCCAACGTCTCGGCGGCGTTGCAGGAAGATGTGGGCAGCGGTGATCTTACGGCACTGCTGGTGCCGGTCGACGAGACCGCGCGCGCGGCGGTGATCTCGCGCGAGCCGGCGGTGCTCGCCGGCGCCCCGTGGTTCGATGCGGTGTTCCGGCGGCTGAGTCCCGCCGTGCAGGTGACGTGGCACAAGCAGGACGGCGAGATGGTGGAGGCCGGTGCCACGCTCTGCCTCATGGAAGGGCCGGCCCGCAGTCTGCTGACCGGCGAGCGCACCGCCTTGAACTTCCTGCAGATGCTGTCGGCGGTCGCCACCCGCACGCGACGCTATGTCGACGCGGTGGTCGGTACGCGGGCGGTGGTGGTCGATACGCGCAAGACCCTGCCCGGTCTGCGGCTCGCCCAGAAGTACGCAGTGCGCATCGGCGGCGGACGCAACCATCGCATGGGCTTGTACGACGGCATCCTCATCAAGGAGAACCACATCGCGGCGGCGGGCGGCATCCGAGCGGCCCTGGAGGGCGCCGCGCGCCTGAACGCCAAGGTGTCCGTGCAGATCGAGGTGGAATCGCTCGCGCAGCTTGCCGAGGTGCTCGACGCGGGTGCGAAGCTCTTGCTGCTCGACAACTTCAGCCTCGACGACCTGCGCGAAGCGGTGCGGATGAACGCCGGGCGTGCCCAGCTCGAAGCCTCGGGCGGCATCACGCTGGAGACGCTGCGGGCAGTCGCCGAGACGGGGGTCGATCGGATCTCCGTGGGCGCACTCACGAAGGACGTGGAGGCGATCGACCTGTCGATGCGCTTCGGTTGAGTGCGTAACTCCTGGTCCACGACCAGGAGGCGTTTCTTGTTGTGCACGACGCTCCTGACCACCTCTCACTGCGCCACTTCGCGCCGCACCAGCCGCCAAGCTGCATGCACCAGCCAGGTCATGGCCAGCAGGCCCGCCAGGCCGATGAGCCAGCGGCCCAGTCGCTCCTGGTCATCAAGCAGGTAGGCATTGCACAGACGCAGGGGCGAGTCGATGTAGAGCTGCCCCACCACCACCATCATGGGCAGCAGAGTACCCAGAAAAAAGCTCTGCACCACCAATCCGGCCGGCTGCCAGGACAGGCGCAGCGCCGCGCCGGCGAGCAGCAGCGTGGCGCATTTGGCGATCTCTACGCTTGCGTCGCGCAGCGCCAGGTCGAGCACGCGCGGCACCATGAGTACCGACAACGTCACGCCCACTGCCAAGAAGCCGGTGATGCCATGGGCGTTCCAGCTTGCAATGCACCTGCGCGTGCGTGGCGAGAGAGCCGCGGCCAGCAGCGCGCCCGCCAGCATCCACAGGGAAAACTGCAGCAACATGTGGCGCCACATGCTTGCTTCCAGCCAGTGGCGCGCGCCGGGCGACGCCAGCAATGCAATCAGGCCCAGGCCCAGGGCGGCCTGGTGCGTGGGTCGCCAAGCCGGGGGTTTCATCCCGGCTTGCCTGCCAGGTGACGGGCGTAGTCCAGCGCGAATTGCTGCTCGGCCAGGTCGAAGACTCGCACCATGCGGCCGTGCGCGTCGAACACCAGCAGCGCGGCATTGTGCTCGTAGTCGCCCCGGCCATCGGGCACGACGACCACGCCCAGGCGACGCAGCAGGGTCTGCTGCTGCCTGGCGTCTGGCACGCGTACGAAGCGCCACAGTGCGGAGTCGGCGCGCAGGCCGCGCGCATAGGCCTGCAGTGCTGCAGGGTCGTCGCGTGCGCCGTCAAGGCTGATGGACAGCAGCCTGATCTCGGAAGCATGGCCTGCCGCCGCGTCGGCCTGCAGGGCAGCTTGCAGCTGCTGGAAGCTGCTGCCCAGGGACAGGCATATGGTCTCGCAATGCGTGTAGATGAAATCGACCACCGTGACGCCGCCGCCCGCGGTCAGCAGCGTGGGCAGGTCGGGTATTGCCACGTCTGGGCCTTGCACGGCCACGGGAGGCGCCTCGACGGGGCGCAGGGCCACCTCCAGGCGGCGCGCACCCTCGTCGGTCCAGACCTGGAAGTCGTAGGTGAGCCAGCTGGCGGCCGCCCAGCCGCACAGCACCAGCGCGGCGCTCAGCAGGGCCGTGCGCAGCATGGCCGCGTCACTTCAGCAAGGCCTTGAGTGCTGCCTCTCCCTCGAACGGCGTGGTGCGTTTGCCGCGTTCCTCGGCAAACAGGTCGGGCTGCACCGCCTCGGCCTTGTTCGACCAGTTGCCGCGGATGAAGGTGGCTATGCCCGCGAGCTCGGCATCGCTCAACTGCTGGAAGCTGGGCATGGCGCCCTGGAACTTAACGCCCTTGACCGTGATCTCGCCTGTGATGCCGTGCAGCAGTATGTTGGCCAGGACAAGCGTGTCGCCCTCCACCCATTCCGAACCATCGAGCGGCGGGAATACCCCGGGCAGGCCCAGGCCCGTCGCCTGGTGGCAGGCGACGCAATGCGCGGCAAACAAGGCCTTGGCGTCCACGGCCGCGCCCGGCACTGCCGGCGCCGGGCCGGAGAGTTCGGCACGGATGCGCTGGTCGCCATAGCGGGAAAGGTTCAGGGGTTCGGTGTACAGGATATAGACCACCGCCCACAGCACCATGAAGAGCGTCACCAACAGGACGGACAGCGGCATGGGCCGGATGGCTTCCTCGGGGTCTTCGTTTTCGCGCTGTTGCGCACGGGTGACCGGGTCTTGGCTCATCGTGACGGTCCTTTCATGAGGCGGACGCCGGCTTGTCGGCCGATGGCGCAGAGGATGTCTTGGCGCCCGTGGCTTCGTGGGGCTCGGGCGGCAGGATTGGATACTCACGCTTGAGCGACAGCAGGTACTTCACCAGGTCCTGCATCTCGGGTTTGGCGACCACGACCTTGCCCGCGGGCGCGGTGCCCGGCGGCAGGTTGAGCGCCTCTTCGCCCGGTTCGGGCTTGTCCTTGACCTCGAACAGATAGGGATAGGGCGGCATGATCGAGCCCGGCACGTAGGCGCGCGGCTGGTACAGGTGGCCCAGATGCCAGTCCTTGCTGGGCTGGCGCACGCCGATGTTGAACAGGTCCGGCCCGGTGCGCATGCTGCCCAGCAGGTGCGGCTTGTCATAGTAGTAGTCGCCCGGCACCGAGGCGCGGCCCCAGCCGCGCTTGGCATCCGGCGCGAAGCTTTCGGAGCGCGGCTGCTGGCTGTGGCAGTACATGCAGCCGTTGGCGATGTAGACGTCGCGCCCGCGCAGCTCGGCGCTGGTATAGGGCTTGAGCCCCTCGGGCGGTTTGACGTCGCGCACCTGGACATAGGGCAGGATCACCAGCGCCGAGACGGCGATGGCAAAGGTCACCATGGTGCCGGCCGCGAGTTTGGCTTCATTCTCCATGAGCGAGCCCCCTGACCTTGGGTTGTGGCGCGAACAGCGCGGCGCCGGCACGGTCGGGGCCAAAGCGCAGTGCCATGGCCAGGAAGTGGCCGACGAAGACCAGGTGGCTCGCCACCATCAGAGAGCCGCCCACGCTGCGCCACTGCAGCCACGGAATGGTCACGGCCACCGAGTCCATGAACGGGCGGGACGCGTCCAGCATGGCCAGCCCCTGCAGCCAGCCGCCATAGGTCAGGCCGACAAAGTAGATCAGGATACCGATGGCCGCGAGCCAGAAGTGCCAGGAAATGAGCCTGGGGAAGGGCCATTCCCAATGCAGGATGCGCGGCATCATGAAGTAGATGGCGCCGAACAGCACCATCGTGACGAAGCCGTAGGCACCCAGGTGAGCGTGGGCGACGGTGAAGTGGGTGAAGTGCGCCACCTGCTGCACCGAGCGCAGCGCCTCGAACGAGCCCTGCAGCGACGACAGCATGTACATCAGGCCGCCGAACATCATGAAGCGCAGCGTGGGCGAATACAGCGCCAGGCGCATGCGTCCGCGCATGGTCAGCGCCATGTTGATGGAGAAGGCCAGCACCGGCACGATCATCATCATGCTTTGCACGATGGACAGCGTGACCAGCCAGCCCGGCACCGGTCCACCCACCAGGTGGTGGCCGCCGACCTGGGCGTAGAAGAAGGCAAGCGTCCAGAAGCCAAGAATGGACAAGTTGTACGAGCGGATCGGCCGCGCAATGATCTTGGGCAGAAAGTAATAGATCGCGCCCACGGCCACCGGCGTGAACCACAGGCCCAGCACGTTGTGGCCATACCACCAGTTCATGGTCGCCTGCTGCACGCCGAAGTGCACGCCCGGCATCTTGCCGACGATGAACAGCATGGCGATCCACAGCAGCCCCGCCGTGTGGTACCAGCTCGTGACGTACAGCGATTCGGTCCTGCGGTTGACCAGCGTGTAGAGCACCGGGACGATGATGCAGACCATGCCAACGGCAAAGAAGATGCCGATCTGCCAGGGCATCTCCAGGTACTCCATGCCGTCCGTCCAGCCAGCGCCAATGGCGCCTATGCCGCTGGCAATGGCCACGTTGACCAGCGCTCCGCCCATCATGATCCACATCGGGGCCATCAATGGCCGCCGCAGCAGGCGCGGCATGAGCCAGATGATGATGCCCAGCTCGGCGTTGGTGATCCAGCCGTAGAGCACGGCCGTCAGGTGCACGGTGCGGATGCGCCCGAAGGTCATCCACGCCTCGCTGACCAGCCAGTCGGGCCAGTGCAGCTTGAGCGAGGCGGTGAGTCCCGCTATGCCGCCAAAGAGCAGCCACATGCAGGCGAAGGCGATGAACATGAAGACCGGAAAGGCGCTGGAGCGGTCGGCCTCGACGCGGTCCTCGATCTCCCGGACGTCCGGTGGATGGCTGGAGTCGCCCGGCTCGGCAGCCACGGCTTGAAACTGTCTTTGCGCGACACGACCCAGTGCCGGATCGTCGATGTGGCCGATTTCGCCCGAGGCAAAGATCGCCGAGGCGGCCTTGGGGTTTTCGACCAGCAGCCCCTTGCGCAGCGACCAGATGAAGGCGAACAGGCCGATGATCGATAACAGGAAGGCGCTCAGCAGACTCAAGATGGCACTGTCCATCGGTGTTTCCTTTCCGCTTTGGTGCACGCGCTCTCTGGGATCGATGTGACGCGAGGATCCCGGTTTGAGGTCTGTTGTTCACCCCTGACGGCGAACGGCTGGTGCTCTGCTACACGGCCAAAGAAGGGCAGGACCTACCGCGCATTGCCCGAACCCGAGGTGGTGCTGCCGATGCGCGATCTGACAGGGCCGTGGCGGGAGTTGTTCCCGGTCGAACAGTCGAACAGTGCCCCGCGCAGTTGCTGATTGAAAGTGTGGCGATTGCCGACGGCGCCTTGGAGATCGCCTGGCGCGATCAGGGCTGACGGGAACAGACGGAGGAAACGCTATGAAGCCGAAAGTACAGTCACTCGTCAACGTCCGCCCAGGGGCAGCGTGAAGAGCGGCTTGGTGCCTCCCTTGTCCGACAGATTGAGCCGGGCAAGCTCCATCAGGAGGGTGAAGGTGGACTTCGTGTCGAGGTCGGTCTCGTCGATGTAGAACCAGTAGCCCTTGTACTGGATCGCGACATGGGCCCCGGCCGGGCGCTCGGGTTCTGCGCTCGAACGCACGCGAAAGAAGCCGCTCGTCACGCGCTGCCAATCGAATGGCTGTCCCGATTCGTCGAGCGTCACCCCCGCGGCACCGCGCTTCGTATGTTCCGCCGGCACCTCGACGCCGTGGGAGACGAAGAAGAGCCCCTGCAGCAGCGATCGGGTCTCGAGATCGAGGTTCGTCACGCCCTCTGGCGGATAGGTGGTCGGGAACGGGTTCAGCCCATCCTGCGTGATCTCGTACTTGGTCACCCCGCGCCTCAAGCGGAACGTGCGCGTGAAGACATCCATCTCGGGCGTTCCGAGCGCCCGCGGATCGATGAGCAGGACGGGCTGCTGCGTCTTCTTGTAGAGCGACCAGGTCTGACCGCCCGGGTCGGGGCGATACTCGTGGCCGTCCTTGGCCGCGTCGATCACATTCGATGCGGTAACGGTGGCGGCGGGGACGGGTCCGCCGAGGGTCTCGCGCCGTTCTTCGAGCGCGAATACGATCTGAGCGCGGTCCTGCAGCGCCTGCAGGGCGTTGATCCCGGTGAGGAACTCGGCGTACTCCGGGGCATGCCGGGGGGTCGGACCGCTCGCGAGCTGCGCGTTCGGCACCCAGTTGAGATTCTCCAGATACAGACGGAACACGGTCGCGATCGGCCAGGTCGTCTTGACCAGGTAGATCACGCCGTCCAGCGCCAACGGCGTGAAGAGCTTCCGCGCGAACTCCGATTCGTCGAGCGGCGTGAGACTGAAGGTCGGGCGATCGGCTCCCGTGATGCCGAGCTGCGGCAGCACCGCGGTGTAGGAGCGGTTGGGTTCGGCCCCCGAGGCCACGAAGAATGGCGTCAACTGCAGGCTGTTCAAGAGCTCGAACTGCGCCGCGATGTTGGATACGGAGAGACTGCTCGGGGTGTCGACGTAGCGCAGGCGGACGATGTTGAGCAGCATCTCCTCCTCGGACGTGCTCTTCACCACCTCGTTGTACTGCAGCCGGCTCTGCTTGAGCGTTCGGGGTCCGATGACGGAGCATCCGGTCGCCACCAGACAGCAGAGGAGCACGCTGGCGAGCCAGCGGATGGCGCGGGCATCTGCCGTGACAGCGCAGGGCAGCGATGAGATCGTCATGGGCGTCACGTCAGGGACCCGGGGTTGCGGCTATGTTACAGCGCCAGCGGGTGGTCTGCCGCTGCCGCCGGACCGGGTTTGCGGGCGACCAGATCGATCAGGTCCGAGCGGCCGACGTGCTTCGTTCCCTCCTCGAGCCAGTCCTCGCGCTCGTCCAGGAGCAGGATCTCGAAATCCCGGAAGGCATCTTCGAGCATCGCCCGGGTGTAGAGGTGATCGACTTGCGGCGGGCCCCCGGTCCCGTATTCGATCTGGCGCACCCCGTAGCCTTCGAGAATCAGCAGACCGCCGGGTCTGAGCGCACGGCGAAAGTCCGCGAAGAGCCGCGCCCGCTCGGCAGGCGAGGCGAACTGGATGAAGATCGCGACGACGAGGTCGTAGCGCTGAGTCGGCCACTCCCATACGCGAACGTCTGCCACTTCGAAACGAACGGTAACGCCGCGTTCGGCAGCCAGCTTGCGGGCCTTCTCGACCGCGCGCGGCGAGATCTCCACCGCGTCCACGCCGAGTCCGTGCTCGGCGAGCCAGACGCTGTTGCGGCCCTCGCCGTCGGCAATCGACAGGGCTCTTGCGCCAGCCGCGAGTCGATGCGCCTGGGAGACGAGGAAGCGGTTCGGCTCGGTGCCGAAGATGTAATCGTCGGTCGCAAAGCGCTCGTCCCAGACCGTCCGCGCGTCGTCGTAGCCGGGCATCGGTCAGACCCGCGCCGCGATGTAGCGCTCGATCGCCGCGGGATCGGGATCCATCGTGTCGAAGCGCAGCGGTCGGCTCTCGATGTCGGCATACGCGGCCGGGCGCTCCGGATCCCGTCCCAGCGCCTCGCGGATGGTCTCGGCGAACTTCGCCGGTTGCGCGGTTTCGAGGCAGATCAGGGGCACCGCCGGGTCGCGATGCGCGAGCCCCGCCTTGATGCCGTCGGCCGTGTGCGTGTCGACGATCACGCCGTAGCGCTCGTAGACGCTGCGGATCGTCGCCAGGCGATCCCGATGCGAGCTCGTCGCCGAGACGAAACCGAAATCACGCACGCGTGCGAAGAACGGCGTTTGGGTGAGATCGAATTCCCCGCCGCGGTCGATGCTCGCCCAGAGCTCCGCCACGACGCGCGGATCGCGCCCGACCAGATCGTAGACGAAGCGCTCGAAGTTCGATGCCTTGGAAATGTCCATCGACGGGCTCGTGGTCTGCACCACGTCGCGCGAGGCCCGCACGCGGTAGCGCCCGGTGCGGAAGAATTCGTCGAGCACGTCGTTCTCGTTGGTGGCGACGATGAGCCGCGCGATCGGCAGACCCATTGTCCGCGCCACGTGGCCCGCGCACACGTTGCCGAAATTGCCCGACGGCACGGCGAACGAAACCCGCTCGCCGTTGCTCGACGTGACGGCGAAGTACGACTTGAAGTAGTAGACCACCTGCGCCAGCAGCCGCGCCCAGTTGATCGAGTTGACGGTGCCGATGTGGTGCGCCGCCTTGAACGGGAGGTCGTTCGACACCGCTTTCACCATGTCCTGGCAGTCGTCGAAGACCCCGTGCACGGCGATGTTGAAGATGTTCGCGTCCTGCAGCGCATACATCTGCGCGGTCTGGAACGGGCTCATCTTGCCGGCGGGCGAGAGCATGAACACGCGCACGCCGCGCTTGCCGCGCATCGCGTATTCGGCCGCCGATCCCGTGTCCCCCGACGTGGCGCCCAGGATGTTGAGCACCTCGCCGCGCCGGCCCAGCACGTATTCGAAGAGCGTGCCGAGGAGTTGCATCGCCACGTCCTTGAACGCGAGCGTCGGTCCGTTCGACAGGTGCAGCAGGTGCAAGCCGGGCTCCAGCGTGCTGACCGGCGTGATCTCGTCCGACCCGAACGCCTGCTGCGTGTACGTGCGCTCGACGATGTCGCGCAGATCCGCCGCAGGAATGTCGTCGATGAATCGCGACAGGATCTCGTACGCGAGTTCGCGATAGCCGAGCGCCCGCCACGCTGCGAGCTCCGCCTGCGTCACCCGCGGATAGCGTTCGGGCACCGCGAGCCCGCCGTCGGGGGCGAGACCGCCGAGCAGGATGTCGGTGAAGGGTGCGGGCGGCATGCCACCGCGGGTGGAGATGTATTTCACGTGGGATGCAGGTGTCCGGATAAAGCGAACCGTTTCCGGTGATTGTACCGGGTTGCGACGCGTCGCCTCACGCCGGCACGGGGCGCGAGGTCACGCCGACATGCCGGTTGCGCCCGGCGCCCATGACCGCGAGGAAGGCGGCGGCAGTGATTGCGACGAAGAGCGGTCCCACGCTGCTCCAGCCGCCGCTCCACTCGCGCAGGAGACCCATCCCCAGCGGGCCGAGCGCTGCCAACGTGTAGCCGACGGACTGTGCCATACCCGAGAGGTGGGCCGCCACGTGCGAGTCCGGCGAGCGCAGCACGATCAGGGTCAGCGCGATGCTGAAGAGCCCACCCTGCCCCAGTCCGAGCAGGATGACCCAGATCCAGATGGTATCGAGCGGCGCGTAGAGCGAGCCCAGGAGCCCCGTCAGCGTGAGCCCCAGCAACACTGCCGTGGCCGCGCGCTGGTCCTTGCCGCGCGTGGCGAGTGACGGTGCGCCGAGTGCGGTGACGAGCTGAAACATGACCGTGCTCGACAGCATGAACCCCGCGTCGAGGGCAGACAGGCCACGCTCCTGCAGGATCAGCGGAAACCAGCCGAACACGCAGTAGGCGAGCGAGGATTGCAGTCCCATGTAGGCGGTGACCTGCCACGCGAGCCGATCCCGCCACAGGCCGCGCACCTCGTAGCGCGCCCGAGCGCTGTGCGCGTGCCGGGTGTGCAGTTGCGGCAACCACGAGACGGCCGCGAGAGCGGCCGGAACGGCCCAGAACGCCAGCGCGGGTCGCCAGTCGCCGCCGAACCCGTCGCGCAGCGGGACCGTGGCGCCAGCGGCCACCGCTGCGCCCAGGCACAGCGCCATGGTGTAGAACCCGGTCATGGCAGCAGGCCGTTCGGGAAAATCGCGTTTGACGATGCCCGGCAGGAGCACGCCGATCACGCCGATGCTGGCGCCCGCCAGCACGGTTCCGGCGAACAGGCCCGGAACCGAGAACAGGCTGCGCAGCGCGATACCCGCGGCCAGCGTCAGCAGAAAGAAGAAGATCACGCGTTCGCTGTCGAAGCGGTTCGCGAGTCGCGGCGCAAGCGGCCCAAAAACACCCAGGCAGACCACCGGAACGGTAGTCAGCCATCCGGCCCCCGCAGCCGAGAGGCCGGTGCTGGAGCGCACGTCCGCAAGAACCGGCGCGAGGCTCGACAGGGCAGGACGCAGATTGATCCCGATCAGGAACAGTCCGGCGAGCAGCACCCACGGGTGCGCGACCCGGATCGGTTCGGACTGAACGGCATCGTCATCGATCTCCGCATCGATCAGCAGCTCGTCGCCGTGAGGCTCTGCC
The DNA here is from genome assembly GCA_039807745.1 of Burkholderiales bacterium. Classification (GTDB taxonomy): domain Bacteria; phylum Pseudomonadota; class Gammaproteobacteria; order Burkholderiales; family JAEUMW01; genus JAEUMW01. The sequence goes on along the minus strand of JBDHRV010000036.1, from coordinate 1,899 downwards.
GATGCGGGATGGTGGCTCACCGCGCGTTCAGCTCTTCCGTCCGGATCCGGGTGACGGCGCCGGCAATGGTCGGCAGCTTCTCGATGCGCCCGATCGCAGCGTTCACGTGCTTCTCGCGAGTCACGTGGGTGAGCATGATGATGTCAGCGTGCTCCTCCCCTTCCTGCGATTCCTTCTGCATCATCGCGTCGATCGAGATCTCCACGTCGGCGAGGATGCGCGTGATGTCCGCCAGCACCCCCGGCTTGTCGTAGGCGCGCATGCGCAGGTAGTAGGCCGATTCGACCTCGGCCATCGGCAGGATCGGCAGGTCGCTGACCTTGTCGGGCTGGAACGCGAGATGCGGCACCCGGTGTTCGGGATCGGCGGTGTGCATGCGCGTGACGTCCACCAGGTCGGCCACCACGGCGGATGCCGTCGGCTCCGCGCCCGCCCCCGCGCCGTAATAGAGGGTGGCCCCGACCGCGTCGCCCTTCACCAGCACGGCGTTCATCACGCCATCGACGTTCGCGATCAGCCGGCGCTCCGGGATCAGCGTCGGATGCACGCGCAGCTCGATGCCGTCGGGCTTGCGCTTGGTGATGCCGAGCAGCTTGATGCGATAGCCGAGCTCTTCGGCGTAGCGGATATCGAGTCTGGTGAGCTTCGAGATGCCCTCGGTGTAGGCGGAGTCGAACTTCATCGGGATGCCGAAGCTGATGGCCGCCATGATGGTGAGCTTGTGCGCGGCGTCGATGCCTTCGATGTCGAAGGTCGGGTCGGCCTCGGCGTAGCCGCGCGCCTGCGCATCCTTCAGCGCGAGCTCGAAGCTCACGCCGCGGCTGCGCATCTCGGTCAGGATGAAGTTGCTGGTGCCGTTGATGATGCCGGCGATCCACTCGATGCGGTTGGCGGTCAGACCCTCGCGCAGGGCCTTGATGATCGGTATGCCTCCACACACCGCGGCTTCGAAGGCCACCATGACGCCTTTCTCCTGTGCCGCCGCGAAAATCTCATTTCCGTGCAGCGCGAGCAGCGCCTTGTTGGCGGTCACCACGTGCTTGCCGTGGTCGATCGCGGCGAGGATCAGCTCCCGCGCGACGGTGCAGCCGCCGATGAGCTCGATCACGATGTCGATGTCCGGGTCGCGCACGACGGAAAACGCGTCGTCCGTCACCTCGGCTGCACCATTGACCAGGCTGCGCGCCTTCTCGACGTCGCGGTCGGCGACGGTGCGAATCGCGATCTCGCGGCCGGCGCGGCGTGCGATTTCCCCCTGATTCCGGGTGAGCACGGTGAACGTGCCGCCGCCGACGGTGCCGATGCCGAGCAGTCCTGCGTGGATGGGTCTCATAGCGTCTTCTTGAAGCCGAATGTCTTGATCGTGTAGCCCGCGCGGAAGTAGAAGCGGTGCGCCCCCTCGCGCTGGGTGCCCGAATCGAGGTCGACGACGGCGCAGCCGGCCCCCCGCGCGGTCTGATCGAGCTGGGCGAGCAGCGCGCCGCCGAGCCCGCGCAAGCGGCAGTCCGCGTCCACCACCAGATCGTCGATGTAGAGCCTGCGCCCCTGCGAAGTGTTCTCTTGCACACGGTATACGGCCACTCCGGCGACCTCGCCCGCGTACAAGGCGACCATCATGCGTCCGCCGCCGGCGAACACCCGCTCCATGCTGGCGGGGTACGGCTCGGGAATCTGGGGCCGCAACTGGCGATGCACCCGCTCCGCCGCCGACAGCCAGCCCGGCTCGACCACGCAGCCCGTGGCATCGGTGATCTCGATGATCTGCACCTGGGCCGCCTACAACAGCCCGTCCTTGCGGAACATTTCCTTGATCCCGCGCAGCGCCTGGCGGGTACGCGCTTCGTTTTCGATGAGAGAGAAGCGGACGTGATCATCGCCATACTCGCCGAAGCCGACACC
>JBDHRV010000201.1:0-4666 GCA_039807745.1 Burkholderiales bacterium | reverse complement strand
GCGCCCGAGCCGCCGCCGCCGGCGACCGGGCTCCAGTTCGTATCCGCGAGGAACCTGCTGCGGTGGCAGCATCCGGAGGCGCTGCTCGGGCGCCATGCGGGCACCTACCTGTTCGATGTCTATCGCATGGTGCCGGGTGAGCGCGAGGCTTGGTTTGCGAGCGTCGCGGGCGACACGCCCGACCGCACCGGGCGGTTTCACGTCACGGACCCGCAGGCGGTGCCGGGCACACGCTACCGGGTGGTGCTGAGCGATCCGCTCGGCCGGCCGAGCCCGATCGCCGAGTTGACGCTGCCGGTGTAGCGCCAGGAGCCCGCCCATGGCCATCCTCAATCCCGCGCCCGCGCAGCTTGGCCTCGCCTCGCCCCAGGTGGGTCCGTGGTTCGACGACAACGACCTTCAGCTCGCCGTGCCCGGGGCGCGGCTCTCGGTGCCGCATACGTTCCAGGCTTCGGGCAGCGGCGGCAGCACCAAGTGGTTCCCGCCCGTCAACGGCACGCTCACGCTCGCGATCAGCACGCCCACGCGTCCGCCTGCTCTCACGGGCTTGACCGATGCCCTGGGCAACCCGGCGTTCAACGACGACGTGCTGGTCGCGCTGTTCAAGCTGCTACCCGAGGTCGAGGATCGGCTGGAAGTGCTGACCGCGATGCTGCCCCGCCCCGACGCCGGGCCCGTCAACGCGCGGCCCACCCGGGCCAGAGTGCGCTCGATCGCGCTGGAGCTTCCCGACCGCGATCCGTCGCGGCTCGCTTGTTTCTACCACCCCTCCGGCAGCCCGACGGCCGAGGACTTCGGCTTGATCGAGAACGGCGGCGTGCTGGACAACGGCAGCCTGGCGATGACCGATCTCAAGCAGCCGGGGCAGTTCGTCCCGTTCAACCGCCAGCTCCTCGCCGAGATTCCGGACGGGGTGACGGTTCAGGTCTGGGCTTTCGACGCCGATGGGTTCGCGATCGACCCCGGCGCGGTCGCGGCGTGGTGGGCCACCATCGCCGGCGGCAGCGTGGCGCCGTGGAATCCGCCTCCCAACACTCTCGATATCTCCAACATGTGGGCGAACCCGCTCATCACACGCACCTGCGCCGTGGCGAACCACCTGGGATTTCGCATCGTCAATCCGCACCGGGGCGTGATCGACGGCAACGTGCGGGGTCGGCTCACGTCGCCGCCCACCAACGCCACGCCGGTGGACGCCGCGAACAACCCGGATCTCTTCACCGCGTCGCAGACCGCCAACGCGGGCACGACCGTGAGCTTTACCGCCGCGCCGACCGGCAACGCGCCCGACACGGTGCCGGTGCCGCTGGCCGCACTGCTGCCGATCGGCAACTACGGCGTGAACGTGACGCTGTGGCAGAACGGCCCCGTCACGGTCCCCGCCCACATCACCGGCAACCTGACGCTCGCCCGCGACTATGTCGAGGTCGCCGTGCTCGATGTGGAATCCTTCCTCGTCGGCACCGTGCGGGGGCCGAGCAACAACACCGGCACGCCGGCGCAGCGGCGCGCGGCCGATCAGAACCGTGTCAGCACGCGCATCAACGCCACGCGCAGCAACGTCGCCTTGCAGACGACCCTCGACAACGTGGCGGCTGCCTTCAACACGCTGCCCGATGGCGTCAATCCGGTATCGATCATCGCGCCGGCGTACGACCACGACTGGGGCGGGCGGCTCGTCGTGAATCTGCCGCCGAATCCGCCCGCTCTGCCGAACGTGCTGCCGGCGCTGCAGTGTTTCGCACTGGTGGGCGGTGGTCAGGCGCAGGGCGACGCGGTCGGCGAGCAGCAGGTCGTCATCCGACTCACGATACCGAACACCAGCGCGCTCGCCGGTGCCTGGGTGCGCATCTATCCGCAGAAGATCAACCTGGAGACGGGACGGCGCGAGCCGCAACCCGGCGGCGCGGGACGCCTCGGCGCCGCGGCGGCGACCGGCAACCAGATCAACGCGCATGTGGTCGTGACGCTGCCGCCCGGGCGCACCGACGGCAGCGCGCAACTGGGCGTCGACGTGATGATCGTATCGAACCTCGCGCTCCCGCCTGCGGTCTACGCCGACCAGCGCATCCAGCGCCCGACTCCGGTAGGCGGCATGCCGGTCGACTTCGCGAGCATTCCGACCGTCGTCGGCGCGAACGCGCTGGTGCTCGACTGCGACCGGGGCGTCGAGCTCAACCCGGCCGGCATTCCGCAGGGGGTATTTCAATCGGGGTCGATGCTCGTCGCACGCCTGCCGGGCGCCAGCGGCGATCTCGACACCTTCACCGCCGTCGACCGCGACACGGTGCCGCTGCAGTGGTTCGACAATCGAACGCTGGCGAAGACGCTCACTGCCAACGACGTGATCGCGCTCACGACCCCGGCCTTCGTCGATGAGCTGCGCGGCAACACCAATCCCAACGACACGGCCAACGTGACTGGCTTCACCCCGCAGATTCGCATTCAGCCGCGCAACGGCATCCTGAGCCTCGGCACCGCCGGCGCGCCGCTGCCTTCCCAGGAACGGCTGGAGCTCGTGGGCTTGCGCAACGCCGGCTCGGCCGCGGGCGCGGTGAACATCGCGGTCGTCGGCAGCGCGCCCGCGCTCGCGACGTGGCATGAGCTCACACCGGCGCAAGCGGGCAACCCGACAGCACCCGGCGGCAAGGAAGTGCACGGCGCGGGCGTGCGGATCGCCGGCGGGGCGATCACCGATATCGCCGACTTCATGCGCGACCGGCTGTTTCCCGCCACCGACGACTTGATCAACGACGCGGGCAGCAACGCGCTGCCGGCGCAGCTGATCAATGCGCCCGCGCAGTGGGCGGCGGTGCTGAAGACGGTGGCGCGGGGGGTGGAAGGCGAGCCCCTGATGTACGAGTGGCTCGATCTCGGCGATCGGTCGATGTTCGATGCCTACGATGCGATCGCGGCAGTGATTCCCAATCTGCCCCCGATCGGCAGCATCGGGAACATCAACGCCGCGATGCGGGCGGTCTGCCGCCGCATCCTGAACGCACTCGGCAGGCAGGAGGCGCTGTTCGCCCTCGACGCAGCGATCGGGCGCGCCGAGCGGCTGATCTACATCGAGACCCCGGCGATCGACGGCGAGGCGATCGATGCCGACGGGGCGAATCTCAGCTGGCTCGACACGCTGATCGCGCGCCTTGGCGCACGCCCGGGTCTGCACGTAGCGCTGTGTATGCCGCGCGAGCTGCTGCCCGGCACGCCCCCTCCACTGTCCTGGGTACGCAACGATCGCTGGCACCAGGCGCTCCCGCGACTGCTCGATGCCGGCGGCGACCGCGTGGCGGTGTTCTCGCCCGGCGCCGGACCGTTCTCGCACGTGCGCCTGGCCTCCACCGTGGTCGTGATCGACGACGTGTGGGCGCTGGTCGGCAACACGCACCTCTGGCGGCGCGGGCTGTCTTTCGACTCATCCCTGGCGGTGGCGGTGTTCGACGAGGCCAACCTGTTCGGGCGCGGCACGGTCGTGAGCGCGCTTCGCGTGCAGCTTGCCGCCGACCGCCTCGGCGTGCTCAACACGCAGATCCCGCTGGTGGGGCACGAATTCGTGGCGTCGATCAGACGCCTGGCGGAGGGCGGCGGGGCAGGGCGGCTCGCGCCGGGTGCGATCCCGCGCGCCCCGGCGGGTGAAACGCCGACCGCCACCGACCTGCTGCTGTGGAACCCCGACGGCTCGGTCAGCAGCGACTTCGAGCTCGACGGCTGGCTGGCCGCCGCGGCGGCACATATGACTTCGGACTGATCGGAGCATTGTATCCCGCCGAGCAACACCCCTATTCGCCGCGCCCGACTTATCGCGCCCGCCGCTGGGGCTTAGGATGCTCGGCATGTACATCAACGCGCTCGACTGCACGGGCGCGGCTTTGTCATCGGAGGATGGGCGAATGAATCTGGAGAATCTGATCCTGACCGACAACGACTTCGTCCGGCTCATGGCGTTGCAGCCGGATCCGGAGCTGCGCGCGGAACTGGAGCGGGCGGTCGTGGTGTCGCCAGCCGCCGTGCCCCGCGAGGTGGTCACGATGCATTCCCGGGTGCGCTACCTGGACGAGACGAGCGGCCACAGGCGCGAGATCCAGATCGTCTATCCACCCGAGGCCGACGTTGCCCACGGCAAGATTTCGGTGCTCGCGCCGGTTGGTGCCGCGCTGGTCGGGCTCGCGGTGGGTCAGGCGATCGAGTGGAATTTTCCCGGCGGCACGCGGCGGCTGCGGGTGGAGGCGGTGATCTCTCAGCCGGAAGCGCAATTCCACGACGGCGGCTCGGCTGCCTAGCCGTTCGGATTGCTGGTCCACGGAAAGATGGAGGTATACCGATGAAGATCGAGATTCACGCGCGCCGTTTCTCACTGACCGAGGGGCTGCGAGAGCACGTCGTCCGGCGCATCGAGTACGCGCTGCGCTCATATCGCATGTGGGTCGATCGGGTCGAGGTGGAGCTGGGAGACGTGAACGGTCCGCGCGGCGGCCCCGGCAAGTCTTGTCGCGTGATGGTTCGGCTGCCGAAACTGCACGTGCTGGTGATCCACGACCTGGGAGCCGATCTCTACGCGGTCATAAGCTCCGCGGCGGAGCGGGCAGGGCACACGGTGGGGCGTCGCCTGGCGCAGCGCGTCCGGATCAAGCGCCGGCTCGGCATGAGGTTCGACGCGCGCGTG
>JBDHRV010000200.1:0-4691 GCA_039807745.1 Burkholderiales bacterium | reverse complement strand
GGGACGACGACACGCATCGATCCGAGAACCGGCGAGTTCGTGCAGCCGGTGACCCCGGTGGTCTCGACCTACGGCTACGAAGCGGGGCTGCGCAGCCAGCCGCTGCCTGGCCTCAACACCACGCTTGCCGTCTGGGCGCTCAGGCAGGACTCGGAACTGCTCTTCATCGGTGACGCCGGAACCACCGAGGCGAGCCGCGCGTCGAAGCGCAGCGGCGTCGAGTGGCTCGTGCAATACGCGCCCACGAGCTGGCTCGCGATGGATCTGGCGCTCGCGTTCACGCGCGCGCGCTTCACCGAGTTCGATCCCGCGGGCGATCGCGTCCCCGGTGCTCCGGGAACGGTCGCTTCGGCCGGCATCACGGTCGGCGATCTGAACGGATGGTTCGGCAGCTTGCGCTGGCGCTACATCGGCACGCGGCCGCTCATAGAGGACAACAGCGTGCGCTCGCAGTCGCTCTCACAGTTCAACGGACGTGTGGGCTACGCGCTGAACGATCAGTGGCGCGTGTGGCTCGACGTGTTCAACATCTTCAACAGCGGCGACAACGACATCGAGTACTTCTACGTATCGCGCCTGCCCGGCGAACCCATCGAGGGTATCGCGGACCGGCACTTCCATCCGGTGGAGCCGCGGATCTTCCGGGTGAGCGTGTCGGCGGCGTTTTGAGGCAGTCCAGCGACGCGTGCGCGAGGTTCGAAAGAGCGATGGTGAGAAGGTCGTGGATGAGTCGCGTGAAACTCGCAGCCACCCTTTCCGATATCCGACATCCAATGCGCTACATTGCCCTGGCAGTCGACTATGACGGCACGCTCGCCGCTCACTCCACCGGACGGGTTGCACCAGAGACCGCGCACGCGCTGGAGCGGCTCGCGGCCAGCGGACGCAAGGTGATCCTCGTGACCGGTCGCGAGCTGGAAGATCTCTTCACCGTCTTTCCGCAGCTCGAAGTGTTCGACCGGGTGGTCGCGGAAAACGGGGCCGTGCTCTACACTCCGCAGACCCGGACGCGGCGGACGCTGGGCGCCGCACCCTCGCCCGAGCTGGTGCGCGAGCTCCAGCGGCGCGGCGTATCGCCGCTGTCGGTCGGGCGCTCGATCGTCGCTACGGTGCACCCGCACGAGACGATCGTCCTGGAGGCAATCCGGGACCTGGGCCTCGAACTCAACGTGATCTTCAACAAGGGCGCAGTGATGATCCTGCCCGCGTCCATGAACAAGGCGAGCGGCCTTGCCGCCGCCCTCGCCGATCTGGGACTCTCACCGCGCAACGTCGCGGCGATCGGAGACGCGGAGAACGACCACGCGATGCTGCGCATAGCCGAGTTCGGCGTGGCGGTGGCGAACGCGCTCCCCACACTCAAGCAGGAGGCGGATCGCACCAGCCCGCACGAAAACGGTCGTGCCGTGATCGATCTCGTCGATGACCTGATCGGCCACGATCTGCGCGCCACCCCGCCGCGCGCGCCGCGCCGCGAGATTCTGCTGGGAAAGGGCGCGACCGGGGCGGATGTGCGTATCCCTCCGGCTTGGGTCAACGTGCTGGTCGCGGGCGCGCCGGGAGGCGGCAGGACGGCGTTCGCGCTCGCCGTGCTCGACGGGATTGCGGCCGAGGGTTACCAGTTCTGCGCGATCGACGCCGCGGGCGACTGCACGGCGGTGCCGGGCGCGCTCGTGCTCGGCGCTGCCGGTCGTGCGCCGGCCGTTGCAGACGTGATGAAGGCGCTGCACAAGCCTGACGCCAACGTCGTGGTCAATCTGGGGGGCGTGTCGCTGCAGTCTCGCGCAGCGTTCGTTGCCGAACTGCTCGGCCAGATGGCAGAGCTACGCGCGCAAATCGGGCGGCCGCATTGGATCCTGGTCGATGAACTGGAGCAGCTGCTCGCCGATCGCGGCGACGCGTTGCGCGGATCCCTGGTCGATGCACCGGGCGGCATGCTCTACCTCACGTCCCATGGCAACCGCTTGCCCGCGGAGGTGCTCGCCACCGTCGACTGGGCCGTCGCGCTCGGCGACGCAGCCGCTGCGACACTCCAGGGTGTCGCGGCGTCGTGGGGGGTTGCTGCGCCGAATGTTCCGAATGCAGCACTCGGCGCGGGCGAGGCGCTCGGGTGGCGACGCGGTAGCGAAGGCGGGCCGTTCAGGCTTGGTATCGCTGCGTCTCCACGGGCAGACGCGACGTGACGGCGCGAGCCGCCGACGAGAACGCCCCGTCGATCGGCGTGTGATAAGGTCGGTTTCGCATTCCACCGGAGGTTCCTATGGCATCGCCCACGAAGAAGACGAACAGGCGGCGTACGACGGCGGGGCGCGCGCCGCGCAAGACGACGCACCCGCAGCGTGGCGAAAACGACGCGCCGCAGCGGATCCTCGCCATCGACATCGGCGGCACGAACGTGAAGGTGCTTGCAAGCGGCGAGCACGAACCGCTGAAAGTGCCGTCGGGCAAGACCATGACCCCCGGACGGCTGGTCGAGTCAGTGCTCGAGGTGACCAGGAAATGGAAGTTCGATGCGATCTCGATCGGCTATCCCGGCTTGGTCGGTCCGGATGGCCCTCATTCCGAACCGGGCAACTTGGGTCCCGGCTGGGTTGGATTCGACTTTGCGGCGGCGTTCGGCAAGCCGGTGAAGATCATCAATGATGCTGCCATGCAGGCGCTCGGCAGCTACGCCGGGGGGCGCATGCTTTTCCTCGGTCTCGGCACCGGCCTCGGCTCGACGCTGATCACCGAGAACGTGATCGTCCCGCTCGAACTGGGCGAGCTGTCGTATGCAGAGAACGAGCGGCTAGGCGCGCTAGTCGGCCGTCGCGGTCTGAAGCGCATCGGCAAGCGCTGCTGGCGGAAGATCGTTGCACAAGCGGTCGATGCGTTCGCGCGCGCATTTGTGGTCGACTACGTGGTGCTCGGCGGCGGCAACGCGAAACTGCTGAAAGAGCTGCCCAGCGGGGCGCGCCTTGGCCACAATCTGACGGCGTTTCGCGGCGGGTTCCGACTCTGGCATCTAGACGGCATTCAGACGCTCACGCCGGAAGGTGGTGAGGTGCGACCGGAGGACCTCGCCGCGGCCGACTGGCGGGTCGTGTAGGTCTGCACCCGGTCGCAGCGGACGCTCGCGGCGCGCGGCTCGCCGCGGGAGAGCATCACTCGAAGCGCAGCGGTGCTCGAATTCCTGCGTCGTTGCGGGTTTACTTCTTCGCCTTGCCGGCGGCATCCTGAATCTTCTCGCCACCGCGTTCGACATCCTTGCCGGCGCCTTCGATCGTGTTGCAGCCGGCAAGTACCATGGCGGCAATCAGTGCTGCGATCAGTCGATTGATCATGTCGGTTTCCTCGAATCTGGGTGATGCCCGTCTCCGTGGAGACGGGGCGGTCGTATTGTGGGTGGCCTTAGTTGAGGCGGGACTCCCAGTCGTCCAACTGCCGTTCGGCCTCTTCCTTCGTCAGGCCATAGGTTTCCTGAATTTTGCCCGCGAGTTGATCGCGGCGCCCGTTGATGACATCGATCTGGTCATCGGTGAGCTCACCCCACTGCTCCTTGACCTTGCCCTTGAACTGCTTCCAGTTGCCTTCGATGCGATCCCAATTCATGACTGCCTCCTGAAGTGTCGGGTTGAGTGAGAGGTCCCACCACTTGTGTGGTGTGTTCCCTCCGGACATCGTTCGCACCCGGCGTGCCAAACATGCTTTCCGAGCCGCGACAGTAAGTTAGGGAGCCTGTGGCGGTTGCGTCGAGAGTAAGATCGGGACTTCCGACCGGTAAGCCTTTCCGACGTCAGTGGCCAGAGGGCGGCGAGAACGCGGTGCTTGCTGGGGGTGAGGGCGGGCACCCATTCTGCACCTGGAATTCGAAGTACCATTGCGTCGGCGCAAGGCGCGACGCCCTGCCATAGGAGAACGGTCTTGAAGACATTCGACATCCACTGTGAACTGGGCTACGAAGTCTCTGGCCCCAGCACCTTTCTGCTCAACGTCGAAGCTGCCATTACGCCCGGCCAGCGCCTGTTGCACGAATCGCTGGTGACCGATCCGCCGCTTGCGTGCGAGCGGTACACGGACCCAATCGTCAAGAATCGCTTCGTGCGCTTCAATGCCGACACGGGGCCACTGCGCATGAACTACCGCGCCACCGTGGAAGTGGACGGGGCAGCCGAGGGTGTGCCGGACGCAGCCGAGGTCCCGGTCGGCGAGTTGCCGCTCGAGGTGCTGCGTTTCATCATGCCGAGCCGGTACTGCGAGTCCGATGCGCTCATGCGAATGGCGGTGCTGGAGTTCGGGTCGATGCCACCGGGCTCGCAGCGCGTGGAGGCAATCTGCCAGTGGATTCGCGACCACATCAAGTACGAGATCGGCACCACGCAGGGGACGAATTCGGCGTTCGACACAGTCACCGGTCGCGCCGGGGTGTGCCGTGATTTCGCGCACTTGGCGATCGCCTTCTGCAGAGCGCTCAACATTCCGGCCCGCTTCGTCACGGGCTATGCGACGTTTGCCGATCCACCCCCCGATTTTCACGCGGTGTTCGAGGCCTACCTCACCGGGGGGTGGCACCTCTTCGATCCGACCGGGCTTGCGGCGCGTTCCGACCAGGTGCGGATCGGCACCGGGCGCGACGCCGCGGACGTCGCGTTCGCGACCATCTTCGGGCCGGTGCGCATGACGTACATGTGCCCTCTGATCGGACCGCACGG
>JBDHRV010000035.1:0-27844 GCA_039807745.1 Burkholderiales bacterium | reverse complement strand
CACTAAAATGCAAATGTTGCGTTGCAGCAAACCTACCCGCCGCCGCGACGCTTAAGCTCATGGTTGCCAAAAGCGCCTTGCCCGACACCCGACCTGAAGGAGTTCTATCATGCCCGCTTTTCCCGAGAAGTTCGCCGACGTCAACAAAGCCGCCGTGGATGCCGCGCTCGGCTACAGCACCATCGTCCTCGACAGCGCCGAGAAGCTGCTCGACCTCAACATGAAAGTCGCCCGCAGCCTGCTCGCGGATAACGCGAAGAGCGCGCGGGCGCTGGTCGAAGCCAAGGATGCCCAGGAGTTCGCCTCGCTCCAGCAATCCCTGACGCAGCCTGCGGTCGAGAAGGCGATTGCCTACTCGCGCGCGCTCTACGAACTGTCGGCCGAGACCCAGTCCGAGATGCAGAAGTTCGTGGAAACGCACGTGGCCGAAGCGAAGAAGTCGGCATCCGACGTGATGGAAAACCTCGTCAAGTCCGCGCCGATTGGCTCGGAAGCGGTGCAGGCGGCGGTGAAGTCCGCCATGGCCGCGGCCAACAACGCCTACGAGAACATCACGAAGGCCGCCAAGCAAGTCGCCGACATCACCGAAGCCGGTGTTGCCAGCGCCACCGCGCAGGTGACCTCGACCAAGAAAAAGATCTAGTAAGGATCGAAGCAGCTCTCGATTTGCCTGCCAAGCCCTCGGAGCAAAGCTCCGGGGGCTTTTGTTTTGCAAGCGCCGCAACCGACTCGCGGCCGATGACTCAAACAGGAACGCAGTTGCCCCGTGAGAGCCCCATGAACGACGAAACCTTCAACCTGAGCATCCGCAAGTTCCTGAAGACGGTGGGCGTCAGGTCGCAGCACGAAATCGAGCAGGCGGTTGCAGCAGCTCTCGCCGCCCGCTCCATCACCGACGGCGCGTCGCTGCCGGCGGTGATGACCCTCAAGATCCCGCAGCTTGGTCTCGACGTCGAGTTTCCGGGCAAGATCGAACTCGGCTGAGGCGCCGCGGCGCGCTCAGAGCCAGACCATGAGGCCGGTCTCGAACGGGTGGGTCAGGCGCTCGTGATGGGGGTAGACGCGCACGTGGTACTCGAGCTTGCCGCATAGCTCGGGCGTCATCTCGAGCGCGAACACATGCTCGCCCTGCTCGTTCGTGAGGCCGACGTACTCGAATGGGTAGCGCCTGTATTCCTTCAGCTTGTCGCGCTTGCGCTGACGCCCCATCAGCTTCTCCACGCGCACGTCCTCCGGCGCGAGACCGTTCAACTGCACTGCCACTTCGCACCGCACCGATTCGCCGAAATGGATCGCACGCGGCCCCGTGTCGAGGCGGCGAATCCTGACACCGCCCCAGAACGCCAGCACCTTGCGTTTCCACTCGGCGATCTGCCGCGCGACCTCGAAGTCGCTTTCGATGAAGCGCCGCCATTGCCTGCTCGCCGGCAGGTAGAACTTCGAGACATACTGCCCGACCATGCGCGTGGCATTGAAGCGCGGCATCAGCGTCGCCATCGAGTGCTTCGCCATCTTGATCCAGCCCGGTGAAAAGCCGAGCGCATTGCGATCGTAGTAGAGCGGGATGACCTGATCCTGCAGAATCTCGTACAGGGTGCGCGCCTCTTCCCGGTTGCGCCGGTACTCGTCGAGCAGCGGCGAGGCGGGCTTGATGGCCCAGCCGTTCCTGCCGTCGTAGCCCTCTTCCCACCAACCGTCCAGCACCGACAGATTGAGCGCGCCGTTGATGCCGGCCTTCATGCCCGACGTGCCGGAAGCCTCCAGCGGGTAGATCGGATTGTTGAGCCACACATCGACACCCGACACCAGCCGGCGCGCGAGTCGCAGATCGTAGTCCTCGACCAGCAGCAGCCGCCCCTCGAACTCGGACATGCGCCCGATCTCGGCGATGCGGCGGATGAGATCCTGACCCGGCACGTCGGCCGGATGCGCCTTGCCGGCGAACAGCACGAGCACCGGACGGTCGACATCGAGCAGGATCTGCCGCAGCCAGCCCAAGTCCTCGAACAGGAGCGTCGCACGCTTGTAGGTGGCGAAACGGCGCCCGAAGCCGAGTGTGAGCACGTTCGTGTTGCCCGGATCGGCAAAGCGCAGCAGCCGCTCCAGGTGCGCCTCGCTGCCGTTGTTGCGAAAGTGCTGGTTCGTCATCCGCTGCCGCACCAGGATCAGCATCTGCGCCTTCAGCGACTGGCGCACGCTCCAGAACACGTGATCGGGAATGCTGTTGATCGCGTCCCAGAACGGCTCGTTGCGCAGGCGGTGCGTCCATTCGAACCCGAGATAGCGGTCGAACACCTCGTGCCATTCCTGGTTGAGGAAGCTCGGCACGTGCACGCCATTGGTGACGTAGTCGACGGGGTTCTCTTCGGCCTCGATCTGCGGCCAGAGTGTTGCCAGCATCTTCGAGCTGACCTGTCCGTGGATGCGCGACACGCCGTTGTGGTAACGCGACCCGCGGATCGCGAGCGTGGTCATGTTGAAGTCGTGACCGTTCGGATTGCGGCCGAGCCCGAGGAACTCCTCGCGCGACACCTTGAGGTCCGGGTAGAAGGACTCGAAGTAGCGCATCATCATGTCGTCGGCAAAGTGATCGTGGCCGGCGGGCACCGCGGTATGGGTCGTGAAGACGGTGTTGGCCGCAACGGCTTCGAGCGCGGTGGCAAAATCGAGACCGCGCGACGACACCTTGTGGCGCATGCGCTCGAGGATCTGGAACGCGGCGTGCCCTTCGTTGATGTGCCAGACGGTGGGCTTGATGCCCAGCGCCCGCAGGGCGCGCACGCCGCCCACGCCGAGGATGATCTCCTGCTCGATGCGCATCGTGCGATCGCCGCCGTAGAGACGGTGGGCGATGTCACGGTCGTGCGGGGCGTTCTCGTCCAGGTCGGTGTCGAGCAGATACAGGTGCACGTGACCGCAGCGCGATTTCCATACCTTGCACACGACACGGCGGCCCGGCAGATCGACTTCGATGCGCACGTCGGTGCCGTCTTCGCGCAGGACCGGCGACACCGGCATGTCATCGAAGTCGGAATCGAAATACGTGGCGTGCTGATTGCCTTCGAGGTCGATGGTCTGCGTGAAGTAACCCTGCTTGTAGAGCAGTCCCACCGCGACGAAGGGCAGCGCCATGTCGCTCGCCGCCTTGCAGTGGTCACCGGCAAGGATGCCCAGGCCGCCGGAATAGATCGGAAAGCTCTCGTGCAGCCCGAACTCGGCGCAGAAATACGCGACCAGGTCGCCCTGCCGCAGCCATTCGGAACCGTTCTGGCGCAGCGGTTCGTCATGGTAGGTGTCGTAGTTGGAGAGCACGCGGTTGAAGTTGCCGAGATAGACGGGATCGTCGGCCGCTTCGCGCAGGCGTCGCTCGTCGACGCGCTTCAGGAACGCCTTGGGATTGTGCCCGACCGCATCCCACAGACCCGGGTGCAGGCGCGCGAAAAGCGTGCGACTCGGACGGTCCCAGCTGTACCACAGGTTGTTGGCGATCTCGTTCAGCCGGGCGAGCCGTGCCGGCAGCTCCGGCTGAACTTCGAGTACGTACTGCGTTCCGCGCATGGTTTTCTCCCCTTTGAAGGCAGATTCTAGGTGGGCGAGGCGATAGGCGCCGAGGGCCGAGAGCACGGGTCGTGCCCCCGCACCGCGTCAGAGCCTGAGCAGGTTTTCCCGATAGTAGCGCAGCTCGGCGATCGACTCGTAGATGTCGGCGAGCGCCTGGTGCTTGCCCTGCTTGGCGAAGCCGGACACGATCGCGGGCTTCCAGCGGCGGGCGAGCTCCTTCAGGGTGCTCACGTCGAGGTTGCGATAATGAAAATGCGCCTCGAGCGCGGGCATGTAGCGCGCGAGGAAGCGGCGATCCTGGCACACGGAGTTGCCGCACATGGGTGAGACACCCTTCGGCACGTGCGCTTCGAGGAAGGCGAGCACGCGCGCCTCGGCTTCCGCCTCACCGATATCGGACATCCGGACCCGGTCGGTGAGTCCGGTGCGGGCATGCGTGGACCGGTTCCAGGCGTCCATCGCGTCGAGCACCGAGGCCTCCTGATGCACGGCCAACACCGGCCCTTCCACCACGGTGTCGAGCGTGGAGTCGGTGACCACCACCGCCACTTCGATGATGCGGTCGCGCTCGGGGACGAGCCCGCTCATTTCGAGATCGATCCAGATGAGGGCGTTAGCGTCCTGTGCCATAATTTTCCCGGGAATCTTGACGGTCGCTATTTTGTCATAGCACTCCCCTCATCGATCGAACTCCATGAATACTTTCACGGTCCTGTTCCTGGCGGCACTCGCGCTGTCCACTGCGATCCGCCTCTGGCTCGGCAACCGCCACATCCGCCATGTGCAGGCCCATCGCACCCGGGTGCCTGCCGGTTTCGCCGATCAGATCACGCTTGCCGCACACGAGAAGGCAGCCCATTACACGGTGGCCAAAACCCGCCTCAACCTCGTGCGCGTAGGGGTCGACGCCGTCGCACTGCTGGCGCTCACCGTGGGCGGCGTGCTGAATTGGCTCGATGAGGCTTGGCGCGCCGCCCTGGGACCGGGGATCTGGTCCGGGATGGCGCTGATCGGCAGCACGGTCGTGATTCTGTCCGTGCTCGACCTGCCCTTGAGCTGGTATCGCACGTTTCGCATCGAGTCGCGCTTCGGGTTCAACCAGATGACGCTCGCGCTCTTCGTGAGCGACCTCGCGAAGCAGGCGCTGGTGGGCGCGGCCATTGGCGCGCCTCTGCTGCTGGCGGTGCTGTGGCTCATGGCGGGAATGGGCGCGAACTGGTGGCTGTACGCGTGGCTGCTCTGGGTCGCTTTCAGCGTTGTCATGCTGGTCGTGTATCCGACGTATATCGCACCCCTCTTCAACAGGTTCTCGCCGATGCAGGAAGGCGACCTCAAGCGCCGCATCGAAGCGCTGCTCCTGAAGTGCGGCTTTCGCTCGCAGGGGCTCTTCGTGATGGACGGCTCGAAGCGCAGCAGCCACGGCAACGCCTACTTCACCGGCTTCGGCCGCGCCAAGCGCATCGTGTTCTTCGACACCCTGATCTCCCGCCTCGACCCGCCGGAGATCGAGGCCGTGCTCGCCCACGAGCTGGGGCACTTCAAGCTGCGCCACGTGATGAAGCGGATGATGCTCACCTTCGCCGTGAGCCTGGCATTCCTGTGGGCGCTGGGGCAGCTGATGGGCGAGCCGTGGTTCTTCCAGGGGCTCGGGGTGTCCACGCCGTCCACAGCGATGGCGCTGCTGCTCTTCTTCCTGGTGGTGCCCGTGTTCACGTTTCTGCTGCAGCCCATCATGAGCGTCTATTCGCGCAAGCACGAGTTCGAGGCAGATGCCTACGCGGCGCAGCAGGCCTCGGCCGCCGATCTGGCCCAGGCGCTGGTCAAGCTGTACAAGGACAATGCCTCGACCCTGACGCCCGATCCCTTGCACTCGGCGTTCTACGACTCGCATCCGCCGGCAGCGCTGCGTATCGCCCGGCTGCAGCAGTCGGCTCTTGCCTGACCCGTGCCCAAGAGGCCGCGCATGAAGGTGCAGACCCTGCTCGGGGCAGTTGCCGCAGCGGCTGCTGCCGGCACGCTCGCCGCCCCCTTCCCGAAGGCCGATGTGCAGAAGGGGGAGACACTGGTGCAACAGAGCAAGTGCAACGCATGCCATGTCAGGCTCGTGGGCGGCGACGGGACGGCCATCTTCACGCGTGCCGACCGCAAGGTGAAAACCGCGGCCGGCCTGCTGTCCCAGGTGCGCACCTGCAACACCATGCTCGGCACCAACTGGTTTCCCGAGGACGAGGAAAACGTCGCGGCGTACCTGAATCAGACGTACTACAAGTTCAAGTAACCCTCGGAGGGCGATGATGGAAGCGCAAGTCTGCGAACTCAGCACCCGCAAGTGCAAACCGTGCGAAGGCGGCGTTCCGAAGCTCACCGAGGGCGAGATCGAGACCCTGCTCAAGCAACTCGAGGGCTGGTCACACCGGGATGGCGCACTCGTCAAAGCGTACGCGTTTCGCAACTATCACGAGACGATGGCGTTCGTAAACGCGACGGCCTGGATCTCCCATCGCGAGGACCACCATCCCGACCTTGCCGTGGGCTACAACCGGTGCGAGGTGCGCTACTGGACCCACGCCATCGGCGGGCTCTCGGAAAACGACTTCATCTGCGCCGCCAAGATCGACGCGCTGTTCACCTTGTGAAGCAAACCTGAAGAGCGTGCGGCAGCGGGCGCTACCGAAACCGAACGCAGCGCTCGCATCCGGCCTCGTCGTCGCGGCGCACGGCCGTCACTTCGCGGTGGAGGCCGCGGACGGGCAGATCGTCACCTGCTCGACGCGCGGCAAGCGCAGCAATCTTGCGTGCGGCGACCGCGTCGCCTTCCTTCGCACATCACCCGATCAGGGGGTGATCGAGGCGGTCGGTCCGCGGTCGACGGTGCTGTTTCGTTCCGATGCGTATCGGCAAAAACTCCTCGCCGCGAACGTGACGCAGGTGGTGGTCGTCGTGGCGCCGTGGCCCGTGTTCTCCGACGACCTGCTGGATCGCTGCCTGGTTGCCGCGGAGCATGTCGGAGCACGCAGCCTCATCGTGCTGAACAAAACCGATCTGCCCGAGGCGGGCGCAGCACAGGCGCGCCTCGCGCCGTATCCCGCGATCGGCTATGACGTCCTGCCGCTCGCCGCGAAGCATGACGTGGCACCGCTCGCGGCCCGGCTCGAAGGCCACACCAGCGTGCTGGTCGGTGAATCGGGGATGGGAAAATCCACCATCGTCAACCGCCTCGTGCCCACGGCCGGGGCGGCGACGGCCGAAGTCTCCCGGTTTCTCGCGGCCGGAAAGCACGCGACCACTCATACGCGGCTCTACCACCTGGACCCGCGCACCCACGTCGTCGACGCGCCGGGCATTCAGGTCTTCGGGTTGCACCACATCGACCCGCTCGAGCTTGCGCACGCCTTTCCGGAGTTCAGGCCGTGGCTCGGGAAGTGTCGATTCGCGGATTGCCGGCACCTGCGCGAGCCGGACTGCGCCATCGCGCGCGCCGCAGCGGACGGCACGATCTCCGAGCGGCGTCTGCAGGCGTACCGGCGCCTCCTTGCGGAGGCACTACGACGTTAGCCGACCCAGTGCGCCAGGGAAACCAGGAATAGGAGCGCCATCCAGAGCGCGAGCACGCGCCACACCAGTCCGCTCGCGCTTCTCATGTAGTCCGCGTCGGGCTCGTCGCCCGTGCCCAACTCGGGCCGGATGCGCACCTCCTGGCCTTCGCGGACCGCGTCGCCGAGGCGAATGCCGATAGCACCCGCCCCGCTCGCGAGCAGTATCCCCTGGCGGTGCGGGATCCACGACAGGGCCTGGGAACGCCAGCAATACACCGCATCCTCGAAGTCCCCCGCCACTGCGAAGCTCGCCGCAGTCAGTCGCGCGGGCAGCCAGTCCACCGCCGCGAACGTCTGCCGCGCAAACTCGCCGAAGCGACCGAACTCCTCGTCGCTGCGTGTGCCCCAGGAGCGGTCCAGTTCGGACGCGAGGCGATACAGCAACGCCCCGCAGGGCCCCGGCAACAGGATGAACCAGGCGATCACGCCGAACCCGTCTCGGTGCGCCAGCAGCAGCCGCTGTTCGATGGCGATCTTGGCGATCTCGCTCACCGTAAAGTCGTCCGCTGCCTGGCCGGTCCAGTCTTGCAGCGCCGCGCGCGCCGCGTCGAGATCCTGATTCTTGAGCGCCTCGCCGATCGCGGCGTAGGGCGTGCCGGCCTGTCGCAGGCTGACGGTGAAGTAGAGCACCGCGACATTGAGCACCCAGGCGAGTAACGGCGATGCGTGATACAGGCCGACGTACAGCACCAGGGCCACCACTACCGGTGCCGCTACCGCCAGCAGCCAGCCGATGACACCGTGGCGCGGCTGACCGGCATTGAAGTTACGCTCGATGCCGTGGGCGTAAGCTCGGAACCACCGGAGCAGGCGGTTCTCTCCCCCCAGCGGGCGCACCTGGTCCAAGAGAAAAGCGGCGAGCAGCGAGAAGAAGGACATCGGAGTCCAGCACCGCAGAGGAGGCGCTATGGTAAGGCGGGCACCGAACCCTTTTCAACCAGCCACCGGCGCGCTGAGCAGCAAAAAAAATCCCCCGCGACTTGCGGCCGCGGGGGAAGAGCGCACAGCGGAGATTTTCTGGCGGGGAGTTTCGAGGAAGATGGTGGAAACTCCCGAGGAAGCAACAGCGCCAGACACGCAAACCTGTGCAACCGCCGTGCCAAAAGGTTCAGGCTAGAAAAAACAGTGACTTGGCTTGGAGATTTCGGTCGGCCCAGTGGGAGAGCCGTTTCAAACTGGTGCCCGCGACCCGGGCTTCGCCTCACAGTGGTGCGTCGCTTCGAGGGGCCGGCTGACACGCCGGCGCCGCCCGTTCAGCCGTAGTGGATGGAGAGTATCTCGAGGCCGGCGTCACCTGCAGGCCGCTTCCAGACCACGGAGTCGCCCACCTTCGATCCGATCATCGCCTTACCGAGCGGCGAGGCCCAGCTGATCTTGCCCGCACCGACGTCCGCCTCGTCCTCGCCCACGATCGCGAACGTCTGGCGCCCGCCGTTCTCGTCGCTCACGTCGACCATGGCGCCGAAATGGACCTCGTCGCGCGGCTGGCCGGATACCTCGACCAGAATGGCGCTCTCCAGCCGCTGCTGAAAATATCTCAGGTCCCGCTGCACCTGCCTCAGATGCTGCTTCGAGAGCGGATCATCGGCGGCCACCAGCCGCGCCCGGTGCTCCTGGAGCTCGGCATACTGCGCCTGCAGCCGCGCGAGCCCGGCCGGTGTCACGTAGTTCGGGTAAGGGCTTTGCGGCCGCTCCGGCAGTTCGTCGGAGACGAGGTCCTCGTCGGATTCCTTTACGAACGCTCGACTCATGGCGGCGGCCTGGTGCGGGGTGGAAACTGCGAAGCTTGTATTGTGGTGGCTCGCGGGACGTGCAGCAATAGCGTTGCACAATGCGCCCGGATTTTTCGTGCATCAAGCGCGCGCCGCAGCGCGCAAGACCTACCGCGGGTGCGCGAGAATGCGCTGCAGGTTGACGATCATCGCCGCGGTCGCGCCCCAGATCAGGCGACCGTCGTAGGGCATCGCGAAATAGGAACGGCGCTGACCCTTGTAGTCGTAACTGCGCCGCTCGTGCGACGAGGGATCCATGAGAAACGCGAGCGGGACCTCGAACGCCTCGGCGACCTCGAAACTGTCCAGCGTCAGCGAGAACGGCGGCTCGATCCAGCCCACGACCGGCGTCACCCGGTAGCCGGTGATGGTCCAGTACTCCGGCAGCAGACCCAGCACGTCGACATGATCGGGCGCGAGACCGATCTCCTCGGCCGCCTCGCGCAGCGCGGTATCGATGCTCGTCGCGTCCTCCGGCTCGGCGCGCCCGCCCGGGAAGCTGATCTGCCCGGCGTGGTCGGCGAGATGGTTCGTGCGTTGCGTGAGGAGCAGAGTCGGGCCCGCCGCGCGATTCACGATCGGCACCAGCACGGCTGCCTCGATGGCATCCCCGCGCGCGGCCTGCACGCATTCGATCACGTCGCCCTGCAGCCGTGCCACGTCATGGTTCGGCGCGGCAAGCCGCGAGGCCAGCCAGTCGCGTGTCACGCCCGGCAGCGACCGGTGGGGGGAGAGGATTTCACGGTTTTCGATCAACATGCCTGCGCTTACGCAAAAGCTGTGCGCAGACGCGCTTGCCACAGCTTGAATCACCCGAATCGAACGACTCCCTCACCAGACTGTCGATTGGCATTGGGAGTTCCTCAATCCGAGGCCCGACAAGGAGGACGACATGAGCATTCAACGCTGGCTCACCGCTGCGGCGCTGGCCCTGGCAAGCGCTTCCGCCTTTGCCTTTCACTGTCCCCAGGACATGAAGAAAATAGACGATGCCCTGGCCAAGAACCCGAACCTCACGGCGGCGCAACTCGCGGACGTGAAGAAGTATCGCGCCGAAGGCGAGGCATTGCACAACGCGGGCAAGCACCAGGAGTCGATCGACACCCTGTCGAAGGCGATGGCGATATTGAACGTGAAGTGAAGCTCCGCGGTAGCGGGGTCGGCGGCAGGCCCCCCGCGTTGCCGACCCTGCTAGCGTCGTCGGCGCGGGCGGTGATGCCAACGCGCCCGCCGTCACCAGGGGATCGCCTTGCGGTCGCGGAAGAAATGTCCGGTCGGACCGCCGTCCGGCAGGGTCGCGAGCCAGATTGCCGTGTCCGCACCCTCCGCCACCGACCGCAGCGCGTGCGGCCCGCCCATGTCGGTCCGCACCCAGCCGGGGCAGACGGCATTGACCAGAATGTTGGTGCCTGACAGCTCTGCCGACAGAGTCCGCGTCAGGGCGTTCAGAGCCGTCTTCGAGATCCGATAGACCGGAGTACCCGCCCCCATCTCGGCCAGCTGCCCGAGACCGCTGGCCATATTGACGATGCGACCGTAGTTTTCCCGCTGCATCAGCGGGACCAGCGCCTTGACCATGAGAAAGGGGCCGGCGAGATTGGTCGTGAGCACTTCCTGCAGCGTTGCGAGCGAGGTTGTCATCACCCGGCCACTGCGCGAGTCGATGACGCCGGCGTTATTCACCAGCACATCGCACGCGCCGTACTGCCCATCGATCCATGCCGCGAACGCCGCGACGCTGGTCTCGCTGGCCACGTCGACGGGGTGGCTCACGATGGTGCTCAAACCTGTAGCCGCGAGCTGGGCGCGCGCTGCCTCGCCCTTGGCCGCATCCCGGCTCCCCAAGACGACCTGCATGCCCAGACTCGCGAGCTGGCGGCAGATCTCGAATCCGATGCCCCGGTTTCCGCCCGTCACTACCGCGACCTTCGCTCTTGTCATTTCCCGCTCCGTTTGCTTCGGCCCCTCGCCCGCGCCGGGAAATGCTCCGCAACCCTCGTCCCGCCTTGCCGGATTATACTCCCCGCTGACCAGCCCCCTTGCCTCATTGCCACCGCCCAGGAATCCGACATGCGTTTGGTGACTTTTGCCGCGGACGCCTTGTCCGCCGCCCGCGTAGGCCTGATCGCTGCAGACGGCGACATCGTCGATATCGGTGCCTCAGCGTCGCGCGCCGGGATGACGCTGCCGTTCGACGCCACCGACATGGTATCGCTGATCGCTGCTGGCGAAACCGCCCGGGACGTGGTGCTTCGCCTCTCCGCGATGTCGTCGGCAGTGCGTCTGCCGGAAACCGGCGTGCGCCTGCTGGCCCCCATCCCGCGCCCGCGCAAGAACGTGTTCTGCGTCGGGTGGAACTATCTCGAACACTTCGAGGAAGGCGAAGCGGTGCGCAAGAGTGGCGACGACCTGCCCAAGCATCCGGTCTTTTTCAGCAAGGCGGTCACCGCGGTGATCGGACCTTTCGACTCGATTCCGTTCGATGCGCGGGTGTCGGCCAAACTCGACTGGGAAGTCGAACTCGGCGTCGTGATCGGCCGTTCAGGCAGGAACATCGACCAGGCCGACGCCATGGACCACGTCTTCGGCTATACCGTGATCGACGATGTCTCGGCCCGCGACCTGCAGCGGCAGCACGGCGGTCAGTGGCTGAAGGGCAAGAGCCTCGACGGCACCTGTCCGATGGGGCCGTGTATCGTCACTCGCGATGAACTAGACGCTGGAAATCTGCGCCTGGTGACGAGGGTCAACGGTGTCGTCAAGCAGGACTCGCGCACGCGCCACATGTACTTCTCGCTGCCCCGGCTGATCGAGGAACTTTCGCTCGGGCTGACGCTGGAGCCGGGGGACGTGCTGTCCACGGGCACCCCTCAGGGCGTCGGATTCGCACGCAACCCGCCGGAGTTTCTCGCCCCGGGCGATATCGTCGAGAGCGAGATCGAAGGCATTGGCTGCCTGCGCAACCCGGTGGTTGCCGCCGGCTGAGCCATCGCTTTCAGACGCCGAGGAGCTTCGCGGTGCGCGTCACGTCCTGCTGCCTGACCCAGAAGATCGCGCCGAACCGCCCCGCCCCCGCCACCACGGCGTCGATCGCCGTGATGTTGATGTCGGAGGCCGCCAGCGTTTCCAGCATCTCCACGATCGCGCCGACCCGGTCCTTCCCGCGCACGAGAAAGCCGGTCTTGGTCTCTTCGAGCTCGATGCCGAGCCTTTTCGCCACCTTCTTGAAGAGCGTCGCATCCTCCGGCACCAGATCGATCTGGGCGCGGCGACCGCTCGGAAAACCGTGGAAAGCGTAAAGGTTCACCCCCGCCTCCTTCAACTGCTTGAGCAGATGGGCGCCCTCGCCGGGCTTGTTGGGCCGACTGCAGATGAAATAGGTGACCTTCTGGATGTTGTCTGGCATGGATCTCCCCCGCGCGTGAGACGGTTTGTTCGGCGTACCCCAACTCTCTAAATAGCAGTACCCTTCGCTTTTCGCAAAGAGAAGTTGGGCTGCATCCGTTCCTGCCTCCCGAGCGTAACAGGACACGGCGCCAGGCGGGACCCCCCGCTCGGCGCAAACACCCGACAACCCAGAGGAGCAAGCATGAATACATCGAGCAAGATGACCGGCGCCGCACTCGCTGCCGCCGCCGCCGCGCTGTTCGCCACCACCGCTATCGGAACCGCCAGCGCGGCGGAGGAAGCGAAGGTCCAGTGTGCCGGCATCAACGGATGCAAAGGGCAGAGTGCCTGCAAGAGCGCAAAGAACGATTGCGGGGGCAAGAACGCCTGCAAGGGCCAGGGCTGGGTCCACACCACCGAGAAGGAGTGCGCTGCCAAGGGTGGCAAGGTCGTGAAGATGTAGCGCGGGTGCGGTGGGTGGTGCTCCGGCGCTGCTCACCGCAGTCGCCCCCTGGACGATGAACCAATCCTCGCTGTCCGGCTTTGGCCTGGGACTGCGCGCCCCGCATTACGAGGCGATCCTGGCGACCCACCCGCGCGTCGAGTGGTTCGAGGCGCTGACCGAGAACTACCTCGTACCCGGCGGCAAGCCGCTTCACTACCTCGAACGCGTGCGCGCGGACTACCCCTTGGTCCTGCACGGCGTCTCGCTTTCCGTCGGCGGCACCGATCCGCTCGACGCCGACTATCTGCGGCAACTGCGAGCGCTCGCCCGGCGCATCGAGCCGGCGTGGATTTCCGATCACCTGTGCTGGACCGGTGTGAACGGCAGGAACCTCCATGACCTGCTGCCCCTGCCCTGGACCGAGATGGCGCTCCAGCACGTGGTCGAGCGCGTGCGGGCGGTACAGGACTTTCTGGGCGAGCGCATCCTCCTCGAGAACGCGTCGAGCTACGTGACCTTCCGGGCGTCGGAGATGAGCGAGCAGGAGTTTCTCGCGCGTGCCGCCGAAGCCGCGGATTGCCTCATCCTGCTCGACGTCAACAACGTCTACGTGAGCAGCCGCAACCACGGCTTCGATCCGCTCGGATATCTCGATGCCCTGCCGCGCGAGCGCGTGCGGCAAATCCATCTCGCCGGCCACACCGACAATACCGACCACGTGATCGACACCCACGACGCCCCGGTGATATCCGACGTCTGGACGCTGTACGGCCGCGCCGTGGAGCGCTTCGGTCCGGTGCCGACCATGATCGAGCGCGACGACCGCATCCCGCCGCTGGACGAGCTGCTCGCCGAGCTCGACACGGCGCGCGGCATCGCGGCCTCGGTCCTCCAGCAGCGCGCGGCATGAGGTCGTTGCGCGCGCTCCAGCTTGCGTTCAGTGCGGCCGTTCTCGGCTCCGAGGACCGCGTGCCGCGCACCATCGCCTCGCCACCTAACGGCGATCGGCGTGGGCGCTTCGAAATCTACCGCGAAGGCTATCGACTGCGCCTGATCGACTCGCTCGCAACGGACTACCCGGCCACGCGCGCCGCGCTGGGCGTCGCTCGGTTCGCCGCCGTCGCGCGTGCGTTCGTCGAAGCGCATCCGTCGCCCTACTTCAACCTGCGCTGGTACGGCGCGCAGTTCGGGGAGTTCCTGCGCGCGTGCTGCCGTGACGACGAGGCGCCGATGGCGAGTCTCGCGGCTTTCGAATGGGCCATCGCCGGTGCGTTCGATGCGGCAGACGAGCGCCCCGTCACGGCCGAGGACATGGGGCGTATTCCGCCTGCTGCGTGGCCTCGGCTCGTTCTGACCCTGCATCCTTCCGCAAGGCGGGTGCAGCTGCCAGTCGAGGTGCCCCGGTTCTGGCAAGCGGCC
This sequence comes from Burkholderiales bacterium, assembly GCA_039807745.1. Taxonomy (GTDB): domain Bacteria; phylum Pseudomonadota; class Gammaproteobacteria; order Burkholderiales; family JAEUMW01; genus JAEUMW01. The sequence goes on along the minus strand of JBDHRV010000035.1, from coordinate 13,664 downwards.
ACCGCTGGCGAATCCCTGCCGCCCTTGTCTGCCGCAGGAGCGGCCGCTGTGTCGTGGCTCGTCTGGCGCAAGGATCTCGGCGTGCGCTACCGGCAGCTCGCCGCGGACGAAGCCGAAGCGCTGGACCGCGCCGCCGCAGCCGCGACGTTCGCCGAGCTCTGCGTCGGCCTTGCCGCCCATGTGCCGGAGGCCGAGACGCCAGGTCGGGCGGCAGGCCTGCTGCGATGCTGGATCGAAGACGGTCTCGTGGCCGGCTTGCGCGACGGCGCAACCGACCTCTTCAATGATGGAGGATCTTCGCGAGAAACTGCCGCGCCCGCTCCGTCTGCGCGTGGGTGAAGAAGTCGTCCTTGGACCGGTCTTCGACGATGGCGCCTTGATCCATGAAGATGACCCGGTGCGCCACCTTGTGCGCGAAACCCATCTCGTGCGTGACGACCATCATCGTCATCCCTTCCTTCGCGAGCTCGGTCATCACGTCCAGCACCTCGTTGATCATCTCCGGATCGAGCGCGGAGGTGGGCTCGTCGAACAGCATCGCGATCGGATCCATCGCCAGCGCGCGCGCGATCGCGACCCGCTGCTGCTGACCGCCGGAGAGCTGACCCGGATACTTTTTGGCGTGCGCCTTGAGTCCCACGCGATCGAGCAGCTTCAGTCCCTTCGCCATCGCTTCCTCCTTCGAGCGGCCGAGCACCTTGATCTGAGCGAGGTTGAGGTTGTCCGTGATGCTCATGTGCGGGAAGAGCTCGAAGTGCTGGAATACCATGCCGACCTTCGAGCGCAGCTGCGCGAGGTTGGTCTTCCTGTCCCCGACCGAGATCCCGTTCAGGAAGATCTCGCCCTGCTGGAAGGGCTCGAGCCCGTTCACGGTCTTGATGAGCGTGCTCTTGCCGGAACCCGAAGGCCCGCACACGACCACCACTTCGCCCTTCTCGACGCTGGTCGTGCAATCCTTCAGCACCTGGAAATCGCCGTAGAACTTCGACACGTTCTTGATCTCGATCATGCTCATACCGCGTACCTCTTCTGGAGTCGCTTGACGAGATAGGATGCCCCGTAGCACATCACGAAATACACGAGCGCCGCGAACAGGTACATCTCCACCAGCCGCCCGTCGCGCTGCCCGATCTTGCCCGCCACGCCCAGGAAGTCCGGCAGGCTCACCACGTACACGAGGGAAGTATCCTGGAACAGGATGATGCTCTGCGTGAGCAGGAGCGGAATCATGTTGCGGAAAGCCTGTGGCAGGATCACGTACCGCATCGCCTGCGCGTACGTCATACCCATGGCGTAGGCGGCCGACACCTGCCCGCGCGGAATGCTCTGGATGCCGGCCCGGATGATCTCGCAGTAATACGCCGCTTCGAAGATCATGAACGCGATCAGCGCGGAGTAGAACGGTCCCACGGTCGCCGGCTGACCGGACACCGCAGCGATGATGAAGGGCACCAGGAAGTAGAACCAGAAGATCACCAGGATCAGCGGTATCGAGCGGAACAGGTTGACGTACGCGCCCGCGAACCAGGCGAGCGGTTTGATGGGTGACAGGCGCATCAGCGCGAGCAGGGTGCCAAAGAGAATGCCGCCAAACATGGCGAGCGCGAGCAGCGTGAGCGACAGCCCCATCCCCTTCAGCAGGAACGGAATCGCCCCCGGGATGGAGCTCCAGTCGAAGTCGTAGCTCATTTCCCGCCTCCCGCGATGTAGCCCGGGACGCGGAAGTGCTGCTCCAGCCAGCGCATGATCGCGACCGCCGTGAGCGTGATGCAGATGTAGAGCACGGTCGCCGCGATGAAGGCCTCGAAGGTGTTCGCCGTGTACTCCGCGATCTGCCGGCTCTGGGCGGTGAGCTCGAGCAGCCCGATGGTGAGCGCGACCGACGAGTTCTTGAAGATGTTCATGAACTCGCTGCCCAAGGGCGGGATGACGATGCGAAACGCCATCGGCAGCAGCACGAACCTGTAGGTCTGCCAGAGCGTGAGGCCCATGGCGAGCCCCGCGTTCTTCTGCCCCTTCGGCAGCGAGTTGATGCCGGCCCGGACCTGCTCGCACACGCGCGCGGCGGTGAACCACCCCAGGCAGAGGAACGAGGTCAGGAACGCGTTCAGCGTCGGGTCCATCTGCTTCAGCCGGTCACCGAGGCCGAACGGCAGCAACTCCGGGAAGACGAAATACCAGATGAACAACTGCACCAGCAGCGGGACGTTGCGGAAAATCTCGACGTAGGCGGTGGCGATGCCGGACAGCCACTTGTTGGGCACTGTGCGCATCACACCGAGCACGGTGCCCAAGACGAGTGCCAGCACCCACGCCGACAGCGCCACCGAGACCGTCCAGCCGAGCCCGGAGATCAGCCAGTCGATGTAGGTCGCGGAGCCATCCGGCGTCTTCTGCAGGAAGATGCCCCAGTTCCATGCGTAGTTCATCTCAGGTCCCGTTCAAGGTCTGTTTCGATTGGAGCTGAGACAGAAAGGGGAACCACTTCGGGTTCCCCTTTACGCGACGTCACCGCTCCGGGTCCTATTCGAGGGCCTTGTCGTTCGGATCTTTGTACAATGCCGCGAGCTCCGGGCTCAACGGGAATTTGAGATTGAGGCCCCTCGGCGGAATCGGACTCTGGAACCATTTCGCATAGATTTTCTCTACCTCGCCGCTCTTCATCACCGCCGCGAGCGCGTCGTCCACTGCTTTCTTGAACTGCGGATCGTCCTTGCGCATCATGCACCCATAGACCTCGAAGGATTGCGGCGTGCCGACCACCACCAGTTCGTCCGGGTTCTTGGACTTCGCCCGCTCGCCGTACAGCAGCGCGTCATCCATCATGAACGCGACCGCCCGGCCCGATTCCAGAATAAGGAACGATTCGGCGTGGTCCTTCGCGCTGATGATGTTCATCCCCATCTTCTTGTCTTCGTTCATCTTGCGGATGAGACGCTCGGAGGTGGTGCCGGCGGTCGTGACCACGGTCTTGCCAGCGAGGTCGGGGAAGTCCTTGATGCCCGAGGTCTTCTTCGTCATCAGCCGCGTACCGATGATGAATATGGAATTGGAGAAGGCGACCTGCTTCTGGCGCTCGGTGTTGTTGGTCGTGGAGCCACACTCCAGGTCCACCGTGCCGTTTTGCACCAGCGGGATGCGGGTCTGGGAAGTCACCGGGTTGAGCTTCACCTGCAGGTTGGGCATGTTGAGCTGCTTCTTCAGCGCGTCGACGACCTTCATGGCGAGTTCCTGGGAATAGCCCACCACCTGCTGCTTGTCGTCGAAATAGCTGAACGGGATCGACGACTCGCGGTGACCCAGGGTGATCGAGCCGGTGTCCTTGATCTTCTTGAGGGTGCCGGTGAGTTCCTGTGCGCCGGCCGGATACGCGAGGCACGCCGCGACAATGGCGACGACGATGAGGGACGAACGCATGAGCATCTCCTTCAGGTAGCTTGAGGCAATCCGTGGGTGCTTGCGAGCGAAGAATAGCCGATTTCTCCGCGTGCATCCACGCGAAGCGGCCCTCGCGGGAGTCCGCGCTCATTGCCGTGGATCGGCATATGCTATCGTGGACATCCGCACAAACGATCGCCGCGCGTTGAACCGCGTGGGCAACCTTCGATCATAATAGGGTCTTCTCAGCACACCCCTTGCAAAGGAGAGCACCATGGGCTCGAAGAAAGCCACGAAGAAAGCCACGTCGGGTAACGGGGCGAACATCGACATCGGCATCAACGAAGCGGACCGCGAAGCCATTGCCTCGGGTCTCGCGAAGCTGCTGGCCGATACCTATACGCTCTATCTGCAGACCCACAACTTCCACTGGAACGTGACGGGCCCGATGTTCCAGACGCTGCACCTCATGTTCGAGACCCAGTACAACGAGCTCGCGCTCGCCGTCGACCTGATCGCCGAGCGCATCCGCGCCCTCGGTTACCGCGCGCCGGGTACCTATGGCGAGTTCTCCAGCTTGAGCTCCATCAAGGAAGTCAACGGGACGCCGAAGGCGGAGGACATGATCGCCATCCTGGTCGAAGGTCAGGAAGCCGTGGTCCGCACGGCGCGCTCGGTCTTTCCCGTGGTGGATGAAGCCCACGATGAGCCTTCGGCCGACCTCCTGACGCAGCGCATGCAGGTCCATGAGAAGACGGCCTGGATGCTGAGAAGCCTGCTGGAGAAATAGAGGTCGCAGAACCCGCGAGAGCAATCTATGACCACAGCAATGCTCACGATAGCTGACTGGCTTCGGGACGGCACTGACCAGCCCCGAGGGTGGCGGCCGGACTGGCGGCGGCTCGTCGGTACGGCGATCGTCGCCGGCGGCCTCTTGCACTTGCTCGCGCTTGCCGGCGCGTCGTTTGCGGGTTTCATCACGTCGCATCCCAACGTGCAACAGGCAGGGCTCGCCAGTCTCGTGGCCGGCATGGCCACCGGGCTGGGCGCCCTCCCGCTCCTCTTCGTCCACCGTGTCCCGGATCGCGTGCGCGATTCGGCGCTTGGTTTCGGCGCCGGTGTCATGCTCGCGGCGGCCGCTTTCTCGTTGCTGCTGCCTGCGATTGAAGCGGCCGGCAAGGCGGGGTCGATCACGATCGCATTCGGATTGCTCGCCGGCGGCGCTTTCCTGTCCCTTTGCGATCGCTTGCTGCCGCACGCGCACCTCGCGGGGGACGTGCACGGCGTGGGAGCGGAACGGCTGCGACGGGTGTGGCTCTTCGTGTTCGCGATGGCGCTTCACAACCTGCCGGAAGGTCTCGCGGTAGGCGTCGCGTACGGCGGTCCGGATTCCGGCTCGGCGGGACGCCTCGCGCTCGGAATCGGCATCCAGAACATGCCGGAGGGTCTGGTCACGGCGCTGGCGTTGATGCTGGCCGGCTACGGCCGGCTCACCGCCGTCGCGCTGGCGACCGGAACCGGTTTGCTCGAGCCCATTGCGGCAACGCTGGGTGCGACGTTCGTGGCAGCGTACGCTCCGCTGCTGCCGCTGGCGATGGCGTTCGCGGCCGGCGCCATGCTGTTCGTCGTCAGCCATGAAATCATCCCGGAGTCGCACCGGCGCGGACACGAGACTATTGCGACATTTGGCGTGATGACGGGATTCGCGCTGATGATGGTGCTGGATACCGCGCTCGGCTGACGGCCTCGATCGCCGTTGTTAGGTGAAGGCTAACCTTCAGGTTATGCCGAAGCCAATAGACGGCGTGGATGCTCAGATGCCGCCGCGCTTCGGCAGCGACAGCCGGGCCGGAAAGCCGGAGGCCGGCTGCTCACCCGAACGAGTGTGATAGCTGATGCGTCCTTCCTCGGTAACGATCCAGACCTCGTACGCCCCGGCCGCCAGATAGGCGCGAATCTTCTGTCCGATCTCGTCATCCGTATTGGCGGGGGAGACGATCTCGACGCAGATCTCGGGTGCGCGGTGCGCCGGGGACGCGTCGGCGTTCGCTTCCAGGTACTCCTTCGAGCCCCAGGCGACATCGGGAACGCGCACCCCGATCGCGGTCAGGATGGGCACTTCGGTCAGCGCCTCGCCGTGGTGCAGTTGCGCGGCGAACTGTGCTGCGATGGATCCCTGCAATCTACCGTGCCAAAAGCTCGCCGGCGTCATCTCCACCTTTCCCCAAAGGTTGATCTCGATCTTATAGGGCAGATCGCTCAACGCCGGGTCCTTGGCGAGATCGGCCCAGCGCATCGACAGGGCTTCAGGTGTGGTCAGATGTCCCATGATTTTCCTGGCGTTGCACCGCGACCAAAAGCCGAGTATACGCCCGAGTCAATCGGCTAGAAGAACTTCACCAGCTGGATCCAGCCCTGTGAGCTGGCGTTGCTCACGCCCGGCACCGGCTCGGATCCGATCCGCCATGCGACGCTGCCGCGCAGGGAGAACCCGCCCGCGAAGAGCAGGTTGGCGCCGATGCCCGCTCCGTACTGACTCACGCGGTTCAAGCCGGCGCGGAACTGGTCCTGATTGATGCGGATCGTGCCGCCGTCGAAGAACGCGAACACCTGCGGCCGCGCGAGCCAGGTCCAGGGCGGCAGCGCGTAGCGCAATTCGGCCGTGCCGAGAAATCCGTCGTCACCCACCCCCTCGCCCTGCGGATACGCGCGCACGCCGTTCGGACCGCCCAGCACGAACTTCTGCGAGGGATCCAGATTCTTGCCGGCAAACTGGCCCTGGATGCCGAGGTAGAGCTGGAGCATGTCCGTGAAGCGCTGCAGGCGAAGCGCCGAGTAGGCGACCTTGTCGAAGCTCCCCGCCGACTGCGTGGTGCGCTGGTCGATCAGAAATGCGGCTTCATCGCGGAACTGGAGATAGCCGTTGACATAGGCGACCGACGCCGCGTTGACGCCACCGCCGAGGAGGTCGTCGCGCACGTTCCCGTTCAGCCCGAGCGAGGAGGAACGGATCCAGCGCCGGTTGAACGTATCCGCTGCATTGACTTGATCGTCGAGGTCGAGGTAATCCAGGGTGAGCTGCGCATCGAGATTGCCGCGCGTGGAGCGGATCGCGGGATAGACGCCAAAGAGGCTGTAGATGTTGGCGTTGCCGTTCGCGTCGAGCGCAGCGAACTGCCGGCCCAGCGTGTAGTAGGTGCGGGAGAACGCCCCGCCCAGCCGCAGACCGTTGCCGGAGACCGGGACCTGATAGGCCGCGCGGCCGTACCAGAGGTCGGTTTCCTCCGTCACGAGCCCGCGCACGGAAAGAAGATCGCCACGACCAGCGAGGTTCGCCGCCGCGACACTGCCGCCCAGCCGCAGGCTGCCGGTGTAGCGGTTGCCGTAGTTGTCTGCCTCCAGCGTGCCGGTGAAGGTGCGGGTCGGCGTGATGCCCACGACGAGGTCCGACGTTCCGACCTCCGCGCCGGGTTTGAGCGTGGCGGCGGTGGCAACCCCGGCCAGATCCTTGAGCAGCAGCAGTTCCCGCTCGAGCGGCGCCTGCCGGATCACGGCGCCAGTTGCCGCCTCACCCAGTGTGTCTCTCACGAGATCATCGGAAAGCCGCGACGTATTGCGCAGATCGAGCGCGCCGAAACGCCCCTCCAGGACTGCGATCTCCACCTCGCCACTCGTGATCTCCTGCGCCGGCACGTATGCGCGCGCGACGAGGTAACCGCGCTCTCGATAGAAGTCGGTGATCCGCGCGGCTGCCTGTTCGAGATCCGCGAGACCGAGATCGCGGCCTTCGAATTCGTGCACGAGAGGAAGCAGTTCCGCGGACGGGAACGCACTCGCGCCCGTGATGCGAAACCCCTGGACCGGAAAGCGCGCGTCCGGCGGCGCCTGCAGGGCCGGTCGTGCCGGTTGCTCCACCTGCAGCGACGGACGTCGCTCCGGTGGCACTTCGGGGCGTCGCTGCTCGATCTCGCGGATGGTCGTGCCGATGTCGGGCGGGAGGACCTGAGCCAGCGCCGGCGCGCCGTTGAGCGCCAGGACAAGCACGGCCGCAGGGGCGGCACGGGAGGTCGAAGACATGGTCTATCGGTATCGGGGCTGAGTTCTTCTTGTTGCAATGCAGGGGTGAATTGCCCGAGCGGATCCTAAGGGGTACGCATGCCTTCCCCCTCCACGGTCAGCGCTGCGCGGCCGAGCTCGATGACGCGCCGCCACCCCGGCACGAGGTTCACCTGCTCGGACGACCTGAAATTCTGCTGCGCGCCGCACAGGGTTTCGATCTGCCCGTCGGCTTGCAGCTCGGCGCACGTGCTCTCGCTCTGTGCCGCGGTCGCCAGCGCGCCCGTGTACGCCTGCGGCAACTCGACCGGCGGGACCGGATTGCCACGCGGTTCGATCGTGAGCGCGGTCGCGTTCGAGGGCGCCTGCGCGAAGACGTAGTTGCCGAAGTTGGCGACGAGCCCGAAGCCATCGATCGGGTACGTGCCTGCCGGGCTGTTGCTCGCGGCAGTCGTGGCGAACGCGAGCGTGCCGGTGGTCGCGTTCGCCTGGGTATCGGTCCCCCTGAATCCCAGGACTGCCCCGGTGAACGCGGGAAACGGCGCGCCCTGGAGGACCGTTGCGGCGTTCGCGAGATAGGTCAGCGTCGCCGGCGTGATCGCGAGGACGTTGCCGGTGTATGCGATGTCGTAGTTCGGGTTGGCCGCATTCGTGAGCGTGCCCTGCAGGATGGCATAGGGACCGCCCGCGACCGTCTCGCCGCTGACCCGCGTGAGCGCGCCCGTGAGCACGTCGCCATACACGAGCCCGCCCCCGCCGACGGCATAGGTGAGTGCCGGATCGGGCTGCCCGTAGACCTTGGTCTGTGGGTCGGCCGCGATCGCGACCGGCCGCGGCGTGACGGTAAGCAGTCCGTCGACATATGAGATCGTGTAGTTCACGGCGCTCGCGCCGGACGGGACGATCGCGTGCGGACTCCCGCTGACCGTGGCCGCCGCACCGGTCGGCGCGAAGAGCGACAGCCCGGTCACGACCGCCGGCGTTTCGCCATTCTGCAATCCGGTGTAGGTTGCGGTGAGCGTCGGGTCGGCATCGCCGTAGACCTTCGACTGGTTGTCGGCAGTGATCGTGAGCGACGCCGCATTCACCGTCAGCACCCCCGTCGAGAAGGCCGCCTTGCCATAGCCGGTGGTTGGGGTGAGGCCGCTCACGTCGACCGCGATCGGATACGGCGATCCGGCCACCGGAGCGCTGGCCGGAGCGCCTGGCGAAGTCACCACCGGCGCGCCCGAGTAGGTGTTCGCCGCCGTGTCCTGGGTGAAGACCCCGCCATAAATCGCCGCATCGACAAATCCGGTCACCGCCAGTGCGCTGGCGACGACAGCGGTGGCGTCCTGTCCGTAGGTCTTCGCGACATCCGTCGAGGTAAACGCGAGCGTCGGCTGGATCGCGAAGACATAGCGATTGCCCGGCTCCGTGACGACAGCGGGATAGGCGCGGTTCCACAGTGCCTGGTTGCCGCTCGCCAGCCCGCCGAAAGCGTTCGTTGCCGGATCGGTCGAGTAGACGAGCCAGCGGCCCGCGCCCGGATTGAGCGCAGCAGCACCGGCGTGGTTGGTAAACGTCGCGCCGGCAAGCACGATGCTCGATCCGGCTCCCGTCGCGGTGACGGTCCCGTTCAAGGTCACCCCGCCGCCGGCGGTCGCGGTGAGCGTGCCGACGCTGGACGCGCCGAGCGCGAGCGCGTTGACGTCGTTCACCTGTGCCGCGCCCGCCGTCGTGAGCGCGACATCGCCGCCGAAATCGTTCGCGCCGGTGAGCGCGATCGGCCCTGGACCGGCGCTTACGCCAGACGTGCCCGCCACGCCGATCGCACCGGTCTGAGCGATGGCACCGTTGGCTGTGAGGTCGAGGTTCCCGCCGACGGTGGAAGCCGCCAGCACGATCCCGTTCGCATCGACCAGGGTCGCATCGCCGCCTGCCGCGATGCCTGCCGTGCCGAAGTCGTTCGCTGCGTTGGCGAAACTCACGTTCCCGGCAGCGGATAGTGCCAGGGCTCCGGCCGTCGCCGTGACCGGCGCCGCGGCGGCAAGATCGGCGCCCGTGCTTTGCAGCGTCACGCCCGCGCCGATGGCAGCGGGATTGTTGTAGCTCTGGCTGCCGCTCGTGCGCACGAGGCCGGCGTTGATCTGCGTCGTCCCCGTGGCGCCGGTGGTGAGGAAGGCGAGCGGCGCGGTGCCGCCGACCGTGCCGTTCAGGCCGAGGCTGCCCAACCCGCCCGTGGTGAGTCCGAAAGCGCCATCGACAGGACCGGTCAGGCTCAACGCCGATCCGGCATTCGGCGCGATCACGGAGTCGGCGGCAAGCGTGATCGGCCCGGCGAGCGACGCGACGCCGTTGGAAGTGATCGCGCCCGCGCCGAAAAGACCCGGACCGTCGAGTATCACCGGCTCGGCGCCGATCGCCACGCCGTTCACGATGAGTCGCGCGTTGCCGCCGACATGGGTTGCACCAGCGGTGGTGCCCAGCCCGTTGCTGCTCGAAACCTGCAGCGCGCCTGCGCTCACCTGCGTGAGCCCCGTGTAGGTGTTGTTGCCCGACACGACCAGCGTGCCCGCGCCGGCCTTGTCGAAACCGCCAGCGCCGCTCACGACGCCGCCGAGCGCGAAAGTTCCGGCGGCGCCGGTGATCGTATTGCCGCCAGTTAGCGCCACTGCACCGTTGAGTGTGGGATTGCCCACCGCCCACGCGAGCGTCGCGTTGTTGAGCGCAACCGGCTCCGCGTAAGTCAGCGTGCCGTCGAGCTCGAGTGTCGCACCGGCGTTGACCGTCGTGCCGTTCGCGGTCCCGCCAAGCGCGCTCGTGCTGGTGGCGATCACTGTCCCGGCGTTGATGAGGGTCGCGCCGGTATAGGTGTTCGCTCCCGACAACGTCAGCGTGCCCGTCCCGTCCTTGGTGAGCGTGCCGCTGGTGGTCGCGATTATCTTGCTGATCGTCGTGTTGCCCGCGCCGCCGACCGTGAGCGGACGGGTGTTGCCGGTGATGTTGCCGGCCAGCGAAATGGTGAGCGTGCCGGCATCGGAGTTGATGCGCGCACCGGTTGCGCCAAGCGCGATTGCTCCGGTCATCGTGTTGGCGCTCGCCAGATTGCGCAGGGCGCCGCCGCCACCCACACCCGTCCCGTTGAGGGTGAGCGGCTCGGCGATGGCGAGGCCGCTGCCGCTCAACTCCAGCGCCGCGCCCGCGGCGACCGTCGTCGCTCCCACCGCCGTCCCCAGCGCCGTGTTGCTCTGCACCCGCAATACCCCCGCGTTCACCGCCGTCGCCCCCGTGTACGTATTCGCGCCGGAGAGCGTGAGCGTGCCCGTCCCGTCCTTGGTGAGCGTGCCGCTGGTGGTGGTGATCGCCTTGCTGATGGTCGTGTTGCCCACTCCGCCCACCCTCAACGGCCGCGTGGCCCCGGTGATGTTCCCCACGCCCGAGATGGTCAGCGTCCCGCCATTGGAATTGATCCGCGCTCCGCCTGCCCCAAGCGTGATCGCTCCGGTCAGCGTATTCGCGTTCGCCAGATTGCGCAGCGCCCCGGCTCCACCCACGCCGGTCCCGGTCAGCGTGAGCAGCTCGGCAATGGCGAGGCCGCTGCCGCTCAACTCCAGCGCCGCGCCCGAGGCCACCGTCGTCGTCCCCGCCACCGTCCCCAGCGCCGTGTTGCTCTGCACCCGCAACACCCCCGCGTTCACCGCCGTCGCCCCCGTGTACGCATTCGCGCCGGAGAGCGTCAACGTGCCCGTCCCGGTCTTGGTCAATCCGCCACTGCCGGTTGCCACGCCCGAGAACGCCGTGCTCGTATTGTTGCCGCCGGCAGTGAGGGTACCCGTACCCAGCGCGATGGTGCCGGCACCGGCAATCGAGCCAACCGTCTCGGCAAAATTGTTGAGGTTGAACGTCGCGCCGCTGGCGACCGTCACCGCGCTCGTATTGGCAATGCGATTGGCGGCGCCTAGCTGGAGCGCGCCCGCGTTGATCGAGGTTGCACCGCTGTAGCTGTTCGCACCAGACAGCGTGAGCGTTCCTGCACCGTTCTTCACCACAGATCCTGCGCCGGAGATGACGCCCGACTGCGTCGATGCACCCGCCGGGTTGTAGGTGAGCACGCCGCCATTCGTATTGATCGCAACCGGGCTCGTGATGGCTCCGCCCGCATTGAGCGTCAGGTTGAGCTGGTTCGACGTCGAGCTTACGTTCGCGCCCGCGTTGAATACGATGTTGTTGATCGCGGTGAGCGTAAGCGCTGCGTTGCCGCCCGCGGTCTTGGCGATCGCGTTCGCAACCGTGATATTGCCGGGCTGGGTGTTCGCGCCGGCGCTGCCCGTCGTGACGGTGACACTCGTGCCCGCGTTGAGCGCGGCCAGGATGCTGCCAGTGGTGACGATCGCGCTGTCGTTGGTCGTGGTGAAGTTCGGGCCGGCGGTGACGTTGGTATTGGCACCGGCCGCCTGGATCGTGATGTTGTTCGGATCGAGGAGCCATTGCCCCGCACGTCCGTTCGCAGCACTCGCATCCACCGAGCCGGTCGATTGCAGGGTGACTTTGCCGCTGGTCTCGACGAAGCCGCCGTTGCCGCCCCCGGGCCCGCCGCGCGCGCTGATCGTCCCGTAGAACTGCGCAGCCTCGTCCGCCCAGACGATCACCCTGCCGCCCTCGCCGTTGTGAGTGGCATCGGCGCGCACGATCGCATCCGGTCCGACATAGCTGCGGCTCGCGTTGCGCACTTCCGGGTTCCTGCCCTGGTAGTCGCCCCCGACGAGCACCGTGCCGCCGCCCGCGTGCCCCGACGCATCGACCAACGCGCCGTTCGCGAGTGCGACCTTGTCACCCGTGATCGTCACGCTGCCACCGGTTTCCCCGGCGTTCGCCCCCGTCGCATCGAGCCTGCCCCCGACCGCGACGACGCCGCTCGCCCCGCCTTCGAGCCGGATGACGCCGTTCCTGACGCTCACCGAGCGCGCCTCGACAATGCCCTCGTTGTTGACGACGGTGGCAAGCAGCGCGTCCTTGGCACGAGCCGAGAGAACGACGGCGCCGCCGTCGGCCTGGATCAGCTGCCGGTTCGCGACCAGTGCAGCGACCGCCGCCTGATCGACGGAGAAACCCACCAGTGCATTGCCGGCGAGCTGGAGCGTGATCTGATCGCCGGCGCCGAGCGCGACCGTGCCGAGCCGAGCGACGATCGCACCTTCGTTCGTCACCTGCGGCGCGATGAGTGCGACGTACCCGCCATCCGCCGCCCGGATCGTGCCCCGGTTGACCACGGAGCCGGCACCGCCGGCGTTGTTGAACGTGTAGCGGCCGGCGAGAAAATCGGCGTCCGACAGACCGAGCGTCGAGGCGACGATCCCGCCCACGTCCACCTGTGCGCCGGGACCGAAGAGCACGCCGTTCGGGTTCAGCACGAACACCTGCCCGTTGGCGGAAAGGCGGCCCAGGATGGCCGATGGATCCTGTCCGAGGACGCGATTCAGTGCGATCGCGCCCGCGTCGGGCTGGCGAAAGACCACCGATTCCGAGGTGCCGATACCGAAGCTTTGCCAGTTGATGGCAAGGCGCGGGCTCGTCTGATGGATCGTGAGCGTGTCACCGGCGTGGCCGATGACGCCGCCTCCGGCGCTGATCTCGGCACCAGTGGGCAGGGCATGCCCAGAAAACGCCGTCGCGGTGAGGCAGATCCCAAGGATCGCGCGCGCGACGGGACGCAGCCGGAAGGTCTGCGGGGGCTCGGCGCCGTCACGCGGATGGTGGCGTTTCATCTCTCGGGGTGGGATACCACTGACGGAACAGCCAGCACGAAGGGACTTCGATGCGAGCAATCGCCGTGCCACTGGAGATGTGCCAAGCCAATGAGACAACTGAGGAAATTGGCCTTACGAGGAACCGGGGTCCGGCGCCGCCCGGGGCCTCCCGACCCCGAGCATGGCGTGGTCGATCTTGATGCAGCGGTCCACCACGACGATGAGTCCAGCGCGCAGCGCAAACTGCGCGGCGGCGTCGTTCACGACCCCGAGCTGCAGCCAGAGGACTCTTGCACCAACGGCGACGGCGTCCTCCGCGATCGGCTGAATCTGGTCGGAACGGCGAAAGCAATCGACGATGTCGATCGGTTCCGGCACCGCCCCGAGGTCGGGGTAGCACGCAAGGCCGAGGATCTCGGCGTGGCCCGGATTCACCGGAATCACCCGGTAGCCGGCGGCGATGAGGTAGCGCGCGACCTGATTGCTCGGCCGCGCAGGGCG
>JBDHRV010000034.1:0-27846 GCA_039807745.1 Burkholderiales bacterium | reverse complement strand
CCGGTCGTGTCCACCGTCGCCACCGCCTCGGCGGGCGCCGCCAGCGTGGATTCGGGGGAGATCGCGCAGGCACCATCGGGACCCGAGGTCATGACGAACCAGCGCAAGCGTTCGCCTGCGACTTCACGTCCCAGCGCCCAGAGGTCTGCCGTTGCATGGCCGAGGTCGGAGCGTGATGCGACCACGATCTGCGCCGGCCGCGACCCCGGATCGACTGGCGGCACGTGGGCTACGACGAGCGACGTTTCGGTCTTGGCGGCGAGCAGCGGACCCAGGTCATGGCGGCGGCTGCGGACGAACACGGCGTCGGCGGCAAGGTCCTGCAGCCGATACGGCGGCGCATCCTCCTCGCAGCGGCCGAGGTTCGCGATGGTGCGCTCGCCCGAGGGGTCGACGAACACCAGCGAACGCGTGGTCGGACGCCGCACGCAGGCGATGCCCGAAGTGTCCACCCCGGCCGCGCCGAGTTCGGCCAGCAGCCACTCGCCATCCGCGTCGTGCCCGACCGCGGCGAGCAGCGCCACCCGATGTCCCGCTGCCGCAAGCGTGACGGCGGTGTTCGCGCCGCCGCCGCCGAGACGCGAGCCCGCCGACACGCCATTCAAGTGCGCGCCAGGTGTGAGCGGTTCGACGAGGCGCACGACGTCGTCGCGCGCAACCGAACCGATGACGACGATTGAAGCCACTTTCACCCTTTCCCGATGAGCGCGGGGTCCGCACGACGCGCCGCGGCGCACGCCTCAGCCAAGAAACAGGGCAGGGTCCACCGCGACCGCGTTGAGGTAGACGGAGAAATGCAGATGCGGCCCCGTCACGCGCCCGGTCGCACCGACCCCGCCGATGGGTGTCCCGGCCGCCACGGTCGCGCCGACACGGGTATCGACCCGGGTCAGATGCGCATACAGCGTGAGCAGTCCCTGCCCGTGGTCAATGATCACCGTGTTGCCGGAGAAAAAATAGTCGTCGGCGTCGATCACCCGTCCGCGCGCTGCAGCCACCACGGGCGTACCGAGCCGAGCGGCGATGTCCATGCCGCTGTGCGGGCTGCGCGGCTGGCCGTTGAAGACGCGGCGCAGCCCGAACGAGCTCGAGCGCGGTCCGGGCGCAGGCTGCGCGAGGCGCAGCGTCGCGGGCGGCGCTTCGGAGAAGGTCCGGCGCACGCGCTCCAGATGCGCCCGCTCGCGCTCGTGGCGGGCAAGATCTTGCGCTGAGAGCTCCACCTGACCGGGTTTGACCGTGAGGTGCTGCTCGGCGTACTGCTTCGGTTGCACGTCGATCCCGAAGCGCTGCACGGCGCCGCCCGGGCGCTCGGCGTCGACCCACAGGCGTGACCCTGGTTTGGCATCGAGGGAAATGCCCACCCATGCCATCCATTTGTCGCCATCGCGCAGGACGAGAACGCGGTCGTCCCCGAGCCGGGCCCGTGGCACTTCATGCGCCTCGCCGAGACCCACCCGGGCGACACCGCCTGGCACCGTCGCCGCGCGCGGCAGTGCCCTCGCCGATGCCGGACGCATCCACACCGGCGCGGTCACGGCAGCGGTGAGCGAAATCAGAAAGCGGCGACGGTTCATCGATCGGAAGACGCTAGACCGGGTGAATATACGCCACGCCGCACGTGACCTCCAAGCGATAGCGGCCGGCGTGCGCTGTTGGCGGTAGAATGCCGCCGTGGCCAATCCCCGCCCGATGCAGAGCATACCGACCCCGCGCCCGACGTTGCGGCGCGGCTTCACATCATCCGAGCCGCGGACGCGCCTGCTCATCGGCATCACCTTCGTGCTCGTGTGCCTGATCGCGGGGTGCAACAAGGATTCGGTGCCCGTGTCCGCCACATCCGTCGACCCGGGTTCCAGCACTTCGTCATCGACCGGCGTCGTCATCAAGGAAGCAGCGGCAGGCCCCTCACCCGGTCCGGTGGCGCTTGCCGACGGCTCGTTCCTCCGCTTTCGCAGCGTCGTCGACCGCAGCGTCGATCGCATCCCGCTCGAGAAAGTCGACACGTTGCGCATTCTCGTGAACTACAACCGCACCGATTTCTTCGTGAACGAGGGTGCGGCGAGGGGCTTCGAATACGAGTATCTGCGCGAGTTTCAGCGCTTTCTCAACCAGCGCTTGCAACGCAGCGACCACCCGATCCGCTTCGAGTTCGTCGTCACGCAGCTCGAGCACACGCTGTCCGACCTGATCGAGGGGCGCGGCGACATCGCGGCGGCGAACCTCACCATCACGCCGGCGCGGCACCAGAAGGCCGATTTCTCGGGACCGTATTTCGTCGGCGTCGACGAGGTGGTGGTGACGAGTCGCAACGTGCCGGCGCCGGCCTCGCTCGCCGCATTGGAGGGCAAGCGCGTTCTCGTCCCGGCGGGCTCCAGCTATGCCGAACATCTGGGCCGCCTGGCGGAGACGCAACGGCAGGCAGGCCGGCCACCGGTCACGGTGATCGCGGCCGAATCCGGCCTCGAGTCCGAGGACATCCTCGAGCTGGTGAACGCCGGCATCGTCGATTACACCATCGTGGATTCGCACCGGGCCCACCTCTGGGCGCAGGTTCTCCCCGGCATCGCCGTGCACGAGAAGGTGGCCGTGAACACGGGCGGCAGCATCGCCTGGGCGGTTCGCCCCGAAAGTCACGAGCTCCTGCTTGCGCTCGACGCGTTCATCCGCCAGGACGGTGCGCGCAGCGCGATGAACCGCATGCTGTTCGACCGCTATTTTCGCGACACGCGCTGGATCGCCAACCCGGCGACGCAGCCGATGCGCCGCCGCGAGGCAGCGGTGATCGGCGCCATCAAGAAGCGCAGCACCGCCGCGGGGCTCGACTGGCGGATCGTGCTCGCGCACGCCGCGGCCGAGTCGGGCCTCGACCCGGCGCGACGCGGACCGAACGGCGCCATCGGCGTCATGCAGGTCACCCCGGAGATGGCCGCCGCAGTGGGCGTGACCGACATCGACCGGCCGGAGCGCAACATCGAAGCGGGCGTGCGCTACCTCGCCACACTGCGCGACCAGTACGCCCGCGACAGCGGCGCCGACGACGAGGCCAGTGTCGATCTCGCGCTCGCGGCCTACCACGTGGGGCCAGAGCAAGTGCGGACCCTGCAGCGCTACGCGCGCGAGCTCGGTCTCGATCCCGCGAAGTGGGAAGGCAATGTCGCACTGGTGGCGGATCTCACGCTGGGGGACGAACCGGCGCGGGCCGTGAACGAGGTGCACCTGTATGTCGAAGCGTATCGCCTCGACCACGGCGAAGGGCCGCGACCCGCGTCACGACGCTGACGTCCCGGCGTCGCGACACGCGGCGGCTCAGCTTCTGAACGGATGACGCAGAACGATCGTCTGTTCGCGATCGGGTCCGGTCGAGATGAGATCCACCGGTACACCGCACACTTCCTCGATGCGCTTCAGGTAACGCTGTGCTGCGCCGGGCAGCGCGTCGAAGCGCTTGATGCCGACCGTGCTGTCCGACCACCCTGGGTGTTCCTCGTACACCGGCTCGCATTCGGCGAGCGCTTCCGCGCCCGCCGGCAGGATGTCGAGCTCGAGCCGGCCGACCCGGTAGCCGACACCGATGCGCAGACTCTCGAACCCGTCCAGCACGTCGAGCTTGGTCACGCACAGACCCGATACGCCGTTGATCTGGATCGATCGCTTGAGCGCCGCGGCGTCGAACCAGCCGCAGCGGCGCGGGCGCCCGGTGGTGGCGCCGAACTCTTTGCCGCGGGTGGCGATCTGACGCCCGGTGTCGTCCGCGAGCTCGGTCGGAAAGGGTCCGGAGCCGACGCGCGTCGTATATGCCTTGGTGATGCCCAGGACGTAGTGCAGCGCGCCCGGGCCGACCCCGCTTCCCGCCGCGGCTGCCCCGGCGACGCAGTTGCTCGACGTGACGAAGGGGTAGGTGCCGTGGTCGACATCGAGCAAGGTGCCCTGCGCGCCCTCGAAGAGGAGGTTCCTGCCCTCGCGCTGCGCTTCGTAGAGCATGCGCGGCACATCGCCCACCAGCGGCTTGATCCGCTCCGCAAGTGCGAGCGTCTCCTCCAGGGTCTTCTGGAAATCCACCGTCGCCGCGCGGTAGAACTGTTTGAGCGCGAAGTTGTGGTAGTCGAGCATCTCGCCCAGCTTCGCCGCGAAGCGCTCGCGGTGGAAGAGATCCTGGAGGCGGATGGCACGTCGCGCGACCTTGTCCTCGTAGGCCGGTCCGATGCCGCGCCCGGTGGTGCCGATGCGCGCGTCGCCCTTGGCCGCCTCGCGCGCGAGATCGAGCGCGGTATGGCACGGCAGGATCAGCGGACAGGCTTCGCTCACGATGAGCTGGCTCATGACATCGACGCCGGCTGCCTGCAAGGTGTCGATCTCCTGCACCAGCGCCTGCGGCGATACCACCACGCCGTTGCCGATGTAGCAGCGCACCCCCGCGCGCAGGATGCCCGAAGGGATCAGGTGCAGTACCGTCTTGGTGCCGGCGATGACGAGCGTGTGCCCGGCGTTGTGACCGCCCTGGAAGCGCACCACGCCCTGGGCATGATCCGTGAGCCAGTCCACCACCTTGCCCTTGCCTTCGTCGCCCCACTGGGTGCCGACGACCACCACGTTGCGCGCCATGTCCCTCGCTCCCCTGCGAACGTACCCGCGGCCTACGGTTGCCGCGCGAGCGGCACGACCTGCCAGCCGCCGTCTGCCTGCTTGAGCTCCCGGTCGGCGAGACTTTCCCCGCACGGGTCCTGCTGTCCCGGCAGTGCGACGATCACGATTTCACCGGCGCGCCGCAGGTCGGCTATTGTCGCACGCAGCGCAGGATCGTCCGAGCACGGCGCACGTATGCCTCGCGGCGGTACCGCCACCGTGCCGGTCGCAGCGATGTCGCGCAGATCCAGGGAGAATCCGGTGGCGGGACGAGCCCGGCCGAAGGCGTGTCCGATCTCATCGTAGCGCCCGCCGCGGCCAATGGCGTCGGCATAGCCTTCAGCGTAGGCCGCAAACACGATGCCGGTGTGATAGTGGTAGCCGCGCAGCTCGCCGAGATCGAACGAGCAGCGGACCGGCAGCTCCGCGATCGCCCGCGACGCCTGTTCGAGATCGTCGAGGGCAGCGCGGATCTCCGGCAGGTCGGGCAGCCGCTGGCGCGCCTCCCGCAGCACCTGCGTCCCGCCGTACAGTTCGCCGAGCGCCAGCAACGCTTCCCCGATTGGCCTGGGCAGCAGCGCGACGTGCTCCCGCAGCGCCGGGAAGTCCTTGCTGCGCAGGGCTTCCGACAACACCAGCTCGCGTTCGGGCTCGATGCCGCCGTGCGCGATCAAGGCGCGAAACGGTGCCACGTGACCCAAGTCGAGCTGCAGCCCGCGGCAACCGGCACAGGTCAGCGCTTCCAGCATCAGCCGCTGGATCTCGACGTCGCTGTCGATGCCGCCGTGGCCGTAGATCTCGGCCCCGACCTGGATCAGCTCGCGCCGCCGGGCAGCGCCGGCCGGCATCGCGTGCAGCACGCTTCCCGCATAGCACAGACGGGTGACGCCCGATCGGTTCAGGATGTGCGCGTCGATGCGCGCGACCTGCGGCGTGATGTCGGCGCGCACGCCGAGCAGGCGCCCGGACAGCTGGTCGACCAGCTTGAAGGTCATGAGGTCGAGGTCGCGCCCGCTGCCGGTGAGCAACGA
Source organism: Burkholderiales bacterium (assembly GCA_039807745.1). Lineage (GTDB taxonomy): Bacteria > Pseudomonadota > Gammaproteobacteria > Burkholderiales > JAEUMW01 > JAEUMW01. The sequence goes on along the minus strand of JBDHRV010000034.1, from coordinate 22,192 downwards.
CTCGACGTACTCGATCAGCGGCGGGGCGACGAGCTCGTAGCCGTGGACGCGAAAAAGATCGAGCAGTCCGCGCCGCAGCGCCTCGATCCGTGCCGCTTCGGCGGGGAGTACATCGTCGACGTGGTCGGGCAGACGCCAGTTGTCCATGGGGAGCGGCAACCTCCGGGTTGCGACCGGTCAGTGTAGCAACAGGAGCAGCAGCAACCCGGCAAGCATGGAGGTGAGGCCGATGAACCGGATCTGACCGTCGCTCAGCTCGATCATGCGGCGAAACGCCTCGCGCCACAACGACGGCGCAATGAAGGGCAGCGCGCCCTCCAGCACGAGCACGAGAGCGACCGCCGTCACGAGCGTGGCCGTCATCCCCGAACCTCGTGCCGGGTCGCGGTCAGTGCGAGCGCGCCAGCGGGCAGCGTCCCGTCATTTCGAGCCCTTCCCGGGCGATCCCTGACTCTTGAAGTACTTGAAGAACTCCGTGTTCGGATCCATCACGAGCATGTCGCTCTTGTTCTTGAAGCTCTGCCGGTAGGCTTCGAGGCTGCGGTAGAACGAGTAGAACTCCGGGCTCTCCTCGAACGCTCGCGCGTAGATGGCGGAAGCCTTCGCGTCCCCTTCCCCCTTGATCTTCTGGGCTTCGCCATAGGCTTCCGCCAAGATGACCTCGCGCTGCCGATCGGCATCGGCGCGGATCTTCTCCGATTCCGCCGCCCCGGTCGAGCGCAGCTCGTTCGCCACCTTCTTCCGCTCCGCCTCCATGCGCCGATACACGGACTCGCTCACGTCCTGCGGCAGATCCACGCGCTTCAAGCGCACGTCCAGCACCTGCACGCCGATCTTCCTGGCATCCTCGTTCGCGCGCTCGCGCATCAAGTCCATGATCTTGTCGCGCTCGCCGGACACCACATCGTGAATCGTGCGCTTGCCGAACTCCGCGCGCAGGCTGTCGTTGATCGTCTGCAAGAGGCGCGTCTGCGCGCGGCTCTCGTCGCCGCCCACGCTGATGTAATACTGCTTCACGTCCGAGATGCGCCACTTGACGAAGTAGTCCACCAGCACGTTCTTCTTCTCCGACGTGATGAAGCGCTCCGGCTCGCTCGTTTCGAACGTCTGGATGCGCATGTCGAAGAGGCGCACGTTGTCCACCAACGGTACCTTGAAGTAGAGACCGGGCTTGGTCGTCACCGCGATGATCTCGCCGAAGCGCAGGACGATCGCGCTCTGCCGCTGATCCACGGTGAACATGGAGAGGCTCAGGACGATCAAGCCGATGATGGCGAGGACCACGATCGCTCCGATGCTGCGCGCCATCACCGCGTCTCCCTCTCGCGCCCGCGGAAGCTTTCGCGCGACCGTGTCGGCGACTCTCCCGGCGGCGCCGCCTCCGGCATCCCGGGCGGTTTCGCCGCAGCGTCGGGCACGGGTGTCGCCCCGCCCGACATCTGGATGAGCTTGTCGAGCGGCAGCATGAGAAGGTTGCTGCCCCCCTTCTGATCGACCAACACCTTGGTGACGTTGCCGAGGATCTGCTGCATCGTATCGAGATACATCCTGTCGCGGGTGACCGCAGGCGCCTTCTGGTACTCGACCAGCACCTGCCGGAAGCGGCTCGCGTCGCCCTCGGCCGTGGCGATGACCCGCTGGCGATAGCCGTCGGCTTCCTGGGTGAGCCGCGACGCCATGCCCGCGGCGCGGGGGATCACATCGTTCGCATACGCCTGGCCCTCGTTCTTCAGGCGCTCCCGATCCTGCCCGGCCTTCACCGCGTCATCGAACGCCGCCTGTACCTGCTCCGGCGGCTGCGCGTTCTGCATCGTGACTTTGCTCACTTCGATGCCGGTCTTGTAGCGATCGAGGATTTCCTGCAGCAGCTTCTGCACCGACGCCGCGACCTGCTCGCGGCCCTCGTAGAGCACGAAATCCATCTTGCTCTTGCCGACCACCTCGCGGATGGCGGTCTCCGCGGCCTGCATCACCGCGTCGTCCGGATTGCGATTGTTGAACAGGAACTCCTCGGGGTTTTTCACGAGATACTGCACGGCGAACTGCAGGTCGATGATGTTCTCGTCATCGGTGAGCATCAGCGATTCCTTCAGTACCTTACTCTTGACGTTCGCGCGATAGCCCACCTCCACCGTGCGCACCTGCGACACGTTCACGATCTCCGCGCTCTCGATCGGAAACGGAATGTGCCACTGCAGACCGGGCTGCGTGGTCTGGTGATACTTGCCGAAGCGCAGCACCACCCCGCGCTGGCTCGCATCGACGATGTAGAAGCCGCTCGCCAGCCAGAGTGCCACGGCGATCGCCACCACCAGGCCGGCGCCGCCCGGGATGCGCGGAAACGGCGAGCGCCCCGGCTCGTTCGGGCCGCCGCCTCTGCCGCCAAAAATCTTGTTGAACCTCTGCGTAAGGTTGCGCCACAGCTCATCGAGGTCGGGCGGACCTTCGTTGCCGCCGCGGCGGCCCCAATTGGGATCATTGAGAGCCACGTGCCTTTCCGTTAGCGTCGTTGGAGTGAATGGAGGTTTCGCAGGCGCCGCAGCAGGCGTGGCCTATGCGGGCGATGGACGATTCCGACAACTATGCGTTCGCGACGTTCCGGAAGATCCGTTCGGAGGCAGCCTCGTCGAGCGCGAGCCGAACGAGGTCGAGCCCGGCTCCGGTGCGTGCGCTCGAAAAAACGCGGGCAATGGTACCACACTCGTCGCGCTCGACCGCTGGCGCGAGGCCCGCGAGGTCGATCTTGTTCAGCACCTGCACCTGCGGCAGTGCGCCGCCGCCGATCTCGCCCAGGACCTTGTTCACCTGCTCGATCTGGGTCGCTCGATGCGGACTCGCCGCATCCACCACGTGCAGCAGCAGGTCGGCCTGCGCGGTTTCCTCGAGCGTGGCGCGAAACGCCGCGACCAGGCTGTGCGGCAAATGCCTGATGAAGCCGACGGTGTCGGAGAGCACGACCGCAGCACCGGAAGGCGTGAAGGTTCGGCGCGTGGTGGTGTCGAGCGTCGCGAACAGACGATCCGCCGCATAGGCCTCGGCGCGCGTCAGCGCGTTGAAGAGCGTGGACTTGCCGGCGTTCGTGTACCCGACCAGGGAGACCGACATGACCTCACCGCGACGGCGCGCACGGCGCTGCGTCTCACGCTGCCGCTTGAGCTTCTCGAGACGATCCTTGAGCACCTTGACCCGCTTCGCGAGCAGTCGGCGATCGGTCTCGAGCTGCGTTTCACCCGGACCCCGCAACCCGATGCCGCCCTTCTGCCGCTCGAGATGCGACCAGCCGCGCACGAGCCGGGTGGCGAGATGATCGAGCTGGGCGAGTTCCACCTGCAGCTTTCCCTCGTGGCTGCGCGCGCGCTGCGCGAAGATATCGAGAATGAGCGCCGTGCGGTCGACGACACGGCATTTGAGCCGCATCTCCAGATTGCGCTCCTGGGCAGGTGTCAGCTCATGGTCGAAGACGACGAGCGTTGCACCGGCAGCGGCCACGGCCGCGCCGATCTCATCGACCTTGCCGGCACCGGCAAAGAGCGCCGGATCGGGCCGCGCGCGTCTGCCAGTCACGACCCCGACGACGTTGAGCCCGGCACTGCCGGCGAGTTCTCCCAGTTCGGCGAGGCTTTCGGCGTGCTCACCAGTGCCGAGATCGAGGCTCGCGAGCACCACCTCCTGCCCGCTGTCAGGACGTTCGAACACTACAAGAGCTTCCCTAACCGTCGGCGTGATCACCCGCTTGCAGGTTGACCGGGCGCGACGGCACCACGGTCGAGATCGCGTGCTTGTAGACCATCTGAGTCACGGTGTTTCGCAGCAGCACCACGTATTGGTCGAACGATTCGATCTGTCCCTGCAGCTTGATGCCGTTCACGAGATAAATCGAGACGGGAATATGCTCCTTACGCAGCGCGTTGAGGAACGGGTCTTGTAGCGTTTGCCCTTTTCCGCTCATTTCCACTCCACATTTTGTTGGCAATCGGACCGAGCACTGTACTTCAAATTACCCCGGAATACCACTGGCGGAGCCACCGCCAGAATCAGGGTCGAGATCGACCCGTACGACTCGCATACGGGTTGTTGCCCTTGCGCAGTTCGACGCGCAGTGGCGTCCCACCGAGTTCGAAAGCCTCGCAGAAGAAACGTTCCAGATAGCGGCGATAACTGGCCGGCACCTGGTCGACGGCGTTGCCGTGGATCACGATCACCGGCGGGTTCGTGCCACCCTGGTGCGCATAGCGCAGCTTGGGCCGGATCAGTCCCGCGCGCGGCGGCTGCTGCTGCGCCACCGCCGCCTGCAGCGCGCGCGTTAGCTTGGGCGTGGGCAGGCGCGTCATGGCGGCAGCATAGGCCGCGCGGACCGCTGCCAGCACCTCGGACAGACCGGTGCCGCGCAGCGCCGAGACGAAATGCCAGCGCGCGAACGCGAGGAAGCCGAGCCGCCGTTCGAGGTCGCGCTTGACCTGCTCGCGCGCGGCGGGCGCGAGGCCGTCCCACTTGTTCACCGCCACCACCAGGGCGCGCCCGGCCTCGACGACGAAGCCACCGATATGCGCATCCTGATCGCTCACACCATCGTGTGCGTCGAGCACGAGTACCACGACGTTCGCCTCTGCCACGGCCTGTAATGTCTTCACGACCGAGAATTTTTCCGCCACGCCGTCGACCTTGCCGCGCCGGCGCAAGCCCGCCGTGTCGATCAAGGTAAAGCGGTGTCCGTCGCGCTCGAATTCGACACGGATCGCATCGCGCGTCGTCCCGGGCTGGTCGCAGGCGATCACCCGTTCCTCGCCGAGCAGTGCATTGACGAGCGTGGACTTGCCCACGTTCGGCCGGCCGACGATCGCAACACTCGGATGGCGCGCGCCGGGCGCGGGCCCCTGCGCTTGTGCCGGCAGCGCGCAGCCCGCCAGAGCCGCCTCCACGAGCGCACCCACGCCCTCGCCATGGGCCGCCGAGACCGCGCTCGGCTCGCCGAGGCCAAGCTCGTGGAACTCCGCGCACGCTGCTTCCGGTGCCAGGCACTCGGCCTTGTTGGCCGCGACGATCACGCGCCGGCCGCTTCGGCGCAACTGCTCCGCGATGGCCCGATCGCCCGGCGTGAGGCCGTCGCGGACATCGACCACGAAAACGATGGCGTCCGCTTCGTCGATCGCCTGCAGGGTCTGCCGCGCCATCTGGAAGATGATGCCGGCTTGTGCCTGCGGCTCGAACCCTCCCGTGTCGACCACGAGAAACGGCATGTCCCCTACCCGCCCGTGTCCGTATTGGCGATCGCGCGTGAGCCCCGGCAGGTCGGCGACGAGCGCGGCACGGCTGCGCGTCAGCCGGTTGAAGAGGGTGGATTTGCCGACGTTGGGCCGGCCCACCAGGACGAGTGTCGGTAACACAGGCTCTGGCGCGCTATTGCACGTCGATGGCGAAAAGCCCGCCCTTGCGCGTTTGCACCAGCACGGCGTTGTCGAGCGCGATCGGGGTGGCCGCGATGGCACTGCCGTCGGTGGCGATGCGCGCCGCGAAGGAGCCGTCGTCGCGATTGATCACGTGCAGATAACCCTCGAGATCGCCGACCACGACGTAGTCCCGGTACACCAGCGGGCCGCTCACGCGGCGGTCGGTCAGCTTGTCCTGCTTCCAGAGGCTGCTGCCTGAGTTCTTGTCGAGCGCAATGACAGCGCCGCGGTCGTCGGTCACGTAGACCGACGACCCCGCGATCGCAAGGCCGGACACGCTCGAGACGTCGCGCGCCCACAGCGGTGTGCCGCGGGATGCATCGAAGCAGGCAATGCGTCCCTGGTACGCCGCGGCGCAGACCTGCGTGCCGTCGAGCACCGGCAGGCTGGTCACGTCCGCCACGCGCTCGAGTTCGGTCGCGCCGCGCGGCTGCGCCACCGTGCCTTCCCAACCGAGTGCGCCGGTCTGCAAGTTGAGCGCGACCACCTTGCCGCCGGGGTAGCCGGCAAAGACCGCGCCGCGGGTGACCAGAGCGCCGGCGAAGCTGCGCACGGTGAGCGCCGGCGTGCCGCGCTGGTAGACCCACTTGCGTGTGCCGTCCGTGGCGTTCAAGCCGTAGATGCGGCCGTCGCCACTGCGCGCGACGACCAAACCGTCGGCATACTGCGGCGGCGCCAGCACCTCGCTGCTGAGCTGCGTGATCCAGCGGACCTCGCCGCGGCCGTCGAGGGCAATGACCTGGCCCTTGCGCGTGCCCACCAGGACATGGTCGTTGCGGGCGCCGACACCTCCGGAGAGCGGGCGATACGTGTCATTGCGCCACAGCTCGCGGCCGTTCTCGCCGAAGGCAGTGACCCGCCCCTTCGCGTCGGCCGCGTAGAGGGCGCCGTCGTCGAGCGCGGGCGAGAAGACGTAAGGTCGCGCATCGCCCACCCGCTCCTTCCAGAGCACGCTCACGGACGCGGTGGGGGTGAAGCTCACGAGCTTGGCCGGCTTCTCCTTGGAGCTGCTGAAGATCGCGTCGTAGTAGTCGGCAAAGGTCTCGCCCATGCTCTGGCAGCCGGCGACCAGGCCAAGGAGCCCCGCGGCGGCAATGAGCCGCGCTGGCCAGTGAAGAAAGCGCTGCTTCACCGCGCTTCTCCCAGACCGTCCAGCTTGAGCTCCACGACATCGCGGGAGGCGCTGCCGGGCGGCAGCTTTCCCAGCACCGTCTGGTAGACTGCGCGGGCCTCCGCAGTCTTGCCCTGCGCCGCCAGCACGTCGCCCTTCAGTTCCGCGAAGAGGGCCGCGGTGGCGTCGGTGTGCTTGGCGTCGAGCTCGCGCAGCGCCTCCTCGAACCGTTTTTCGTCCAGCAAGACGGTCGCCAGACGCAACCGCGCGATGTCACGGGTGGCCTCGTCCGGCGCGTGCTCGGTTGCCCACGTGAGGTTGCCCTTCGCCGCCGCGAGATTGCCGGCATCGACACTGGCGCGCGCGGCGGTGAGCGCGGCCATGGCGGCATAGCCGCTGCCGGCGTGATCCTTGAAGATCGCGGCGGCCAGGTCCTGCGTCTTGTTCACGTCCTTTGCCTGCGCTGCCTCGAGCAGTTGCCCGTACAGCGTGCCTGCCGCGAGCGCCTGCGTACGCTGGTGATAGCGCCAGCCCTGCACCGCGGTCACCGCGACCACGAAGGCAATAGCCGCGAACAGCACCGTGCGTCCGTTGTCCTTCCACCACGCCTTGAGGGCGTCCAGTTTTTCCTGCTCTTCGAGATCGTAGATCGCCATATCGACTGAGGCCTGTTCACTCTATATTCGTGCGAGCGGGTGGCGGGAGCCTACGCCGCTCATTGTCCGCGGATCAGAGCGGGGATCTCGTGCGCCGCCGCCTGCGCCTGGTCCTTGAGCTCGCGCAGCGGCTTCAGGGTCGCCCGTCCCGCCGCCGCCTCATGATCGCCGACGATGACCGCAAAGCGCGCACCGCTCGCATCCGCCTTCTTCATCTGACTCTTGAAGCTGCCCCCGCCGCAATGGAACAGCACACTCAGGCCGGCATCCCGCAACTGCTCGGCGACCTCCCAGGCGAAACGGCCTGCGGCCTCCCCCTGGTGCACCAGATACACGTCGGCGGGTGGCGGTTCCGGCCGCAGGCCCTGCTCCACGAGAAGCGCCAGCACGCGCTCCACTCCCAGCGCGAAGCCGCAGGCAGGCGCCGGCCGGCCGCCCACCTGCTCCACCAGGCCGTCGTACCGCCCACCCGCGCAGATCGTGCCCTGCGCCCCGAGGCGGCTCGTCACCCATTCGAAAACCGTGAAGTTGTAGTAGTCGAGTCCGCGTACCATGCGCGGCACGATCTCGTACGCCACACCAGCCTGCCGCAGCAGCGCCTGCAAGTCCTCGAAGTGCCTGAGCGATACCTCGTCGAGATCGTCGAGCAGTCGCGGCGCGCCCTCGATCAGGGGAGCCAGGGCCGGATCCTTGCTGTCGAGCACGCGCAGCGGATTGCGTTCGCAGCGTCCGCGCAGCTCCTCGTCGAGCGCATCCCAGTGACGGTGCAGATAGTCCTTGAGCCGGGCGCGATGGCGGGCCCGATCGTCCGGGGTGCCGAGCGTGTTGATCTGCAGCACGACATCGCCCACCCCGAGCTGCCGCCACAAGCGCGCGATCATCACCAGGTGCTCGGCATCGACGTCGGGACCGGGAAAGCCCAGCGCCTCCACCCCCATCTGATGAAACTGGCGGTAGCGCCCTTTCTGCGGACGTTCGTGCCGGAACATCGGTCCCTGGTACCACAGGCGCTGCGTTCCGCCGTACAGCAGGTTGTGCTCGAGCACCGCGCGCACGCAGGAGGCGGTCGCCTCGGGTCTGAGCGTGAGGCTCTCGCCGTTCAGGCGATCGACGAAGGTGTACATCTCCTTCTCGACGATGTCCGTCACCTCGCCGATGGCACGCACGAACAGCTCTGTCTTCTCCACCAGCGGCAGGCGGATTTCACGGTAGCCGTAGCTTGCCAGCCACGCCCGTACGGTCTCCTCGAAGAACTGCCAGACATGGCTCTCCGACGGCAGCACGTCGTTCATGCCGCGCACCGCTTGCAGGGTCGATTTCATCACTGGCTGGAAGGAAGGCGGGCGAAAAGTAGCGCGCGGATTATACGTCGACGGCCCGCGCGCGTGCCGCGCATGCGTGCTGCCCGGTGTTGTCAGGAATCGACAGCCGCCGCGGCTTCGGGCGCCGCCGCGTTGGCCTCGGCACTTCCATAAGTGCGCTGAACATAGTCGGCCACCAGCGTGTGGAAGTCCTCGGCGATGGTCGCGCCGCGCAGGGTGACCGTCTTCACGCCGTCGATGAATACCGGCGCCGCCGGCTGTTCGCCGGTGCCGGGCAGGCTGATGCCAATGTTGGCGTGCTTGCTCTCGCCGGGGCCATTCACGACGCAGCCCATCACGGCGACGGTCATGGTCTCGACCCCCGGATAGCGCGCACGCCACACCGGCATCTGCTGCCGCAGATAGCCCTGGATGCGGTCGGCGAGCTCCTGAAAGAAGGTGCTGGTAGTGCGCCCGCAACCGGGACATGCGACCACCATCGGCGTGAACGAGCGCAGACCCATGGTCTGCAGGATCTCCTGCGCGACCACCACCTCGCGGGTGCGATCTCCGCCGGGCTCGGGAGTGAGCGACACGCGGATCGTCTCCCCGATGCCTTCCTGGAGCAGCACCGCGAGCGCGGCGGTCGAGGCCACGATGCCCTTCGATCCCATCCCGGCCTCGGTCAGGCCGAGATGCAGCGGATAGTCGCAGCGCGCGGCGAGCGAACGGTACACCGCTATCAGGTCCTGCACCCCGCTCACCTTGCACGAGAGCACGATACGATCGCCCGGCAGACCCAGGGACTCGGCGCGTTGCGCGCTCGACAGCGCCGAGACGATGAGCGCTTCGCGCATCACAGCGCCGGCGTCCCGCGGCTCGGGCAGCCGGGCATTCTCGTCCATGAGCCGCGCCAGCAGATCCTGATCGAGGCTGCCCCAGTTCACGCCGATGCGCACCGGCTTGTCGTGGCGGCAGGCGATCTCGATCAGCGTGGCGAACTGTTCGTCGCGCTTCGCGCCGTAGCCGACGTTGCCGGGGTTGATGCGGTATTTGTCGAGCGCCTGCGCGCAGTCCGGAAACTGCTTGAGCAGTCGGTGGCCGTTGTAGTGGAAGTCGCCGACCAGTGGGACGTCGCACCCCCGGCGGTCGAGCAGATCGCGGATCGGAGCCACCTGGGCCGCGGCCTCCGGCGTGTTCACGGTGATCCGCACCATCTCGGAGCCCGCGCGCGCCAGCGCATGGACCTGCTCGGCAGTCGTCGCGACGTCGGCGGTATCGGTATTGGTCATCGACTGCACGACGACGGGCGCGGCGCCGCCGACCACGACACCTCCCACCCGCACGGCGCGGGAGCGTCGGCGCGGCAGCGGTCCCTGGTTTTCGGGCAGCGCGCTCATTCCAGCGTGAACCGCGCGACGTCGACCTTGGTATACGGCACGATGTTCACCGGCTGGTCGTTCCACTCTACCTTCACCCCGCTCGCCGCACCGACCACGAGCTGCAGCGGCGGGATTGCCTGCACCGACTTTTCGGTGCCGGCCTTGCAGAGCTGATTCATGACGCGGACGCCGTCGCGGTCCTTGACTTCGATCCACGCATCGCGCTCGAGACGGAAGCGCACGACCCCGGGCCCCGAGGCGGCCGCGGCCGTGGGCAGTGTGCCGACCGCCGCTGACGCAGGTGTCGCCGGCCCTGCGACCGACGAGAGCACGGCTGCCGTACCCGGCGCCTCGGCGATTGCGGTCGCCCCCTGCGGGGCGGACGGCTCCTGCGGCGTCTGCAACGGCTGCCCGGCAGGCGCTTGCGCCGGTCGCGAACGCGCCGCCGCGGTCGGCCGATCGGCCATCGGCGCCTCGGGCTCGCCGAAGAAGTCGGGATCCATTTGGTACTCGTAGACGCCCAGCAGGATCGCCACGATCAGCAGCACGCCCAGCAGCGCCTTGAGCCAGGGTCGGCTCGGGCGCTCGAAGGTGACCACCTCGCGCCGGCGGTTGCCTCGCCTCACCTCGGCGCCCGCGCCCGGCACGCCCTGCACGGTGCCGAGCAGCTGATCGGGGTCGAGGCGCACCAGCTTGGCGTAATTGCGAAGGAAGCCCTTGACGATCACGGGGCTCTTCGGCAGCCGCGCGAGATCGTCGGCCTCCAGCGCCTCGACCTGCTGCACGGAGAGCTTGATCTGGCGCGCGATGTCCGCCACCGACAGCCCGAGCGACTCGCGCGCCTTCGCGAGCCGGCGGCCGACCGTGGCAAGATCCGATTGTGAAAGCGACGGCTCGCCAGCGCCGTCGAGGGCAGGATCTGTCATGGATAACTTCCGCTTTTCAGGGTCAGCGCTTCCTTGGAATCCGGGAAGCGCCGCCGCAGTTGCGTTCCATAGCTCGCTTCGGCGTTGCGATCGCCGAGCTGGCGCGCCGAAAGCACACCGAGCCACAGCACCTCGGGTGTTGGCTGCGCAACCTCGAGAAAGCGCCCGACGAGCTGCTTCGCACCGCTGTAATCGCCGTGCCGGTAGTGGACTTCGGCCAGTGCCTGCAGGGCGCGGGGCTGCCCCGGTTGGAGCTTGAGCGCCTGCAGGAGATAGCTCTCCGCCTCGTTGTCCTGGCCGAGCTTGAGCGAGCAGACGCCGGCGTTCGTGTAGGCGAGCCCCGGCGTCTGGTACAGCGGGTTCCTCACGGCGGCGAGGAAATACGCGATCGCCTCCTTCTCGCGGCCGCGGTTGCACAGAAACCAGCCGTAGTTGTTGTTCGCTTCGGAGTCGTTCGGATTGATCGCGAGCGCCTGCTGGAAGCTGCGATCCGCTGCCGTATCCTCCTTCAGCTCCATCTGCACGAGACCGAGCACGTTGTAGGCGGGACCGTACTGCGGGTCTGCTTCGATGGCGACCATGCTTTCCTGAAGCGCCACGCCGTGGTTGCCGCGGCTGTAGTAGAGCGCGGCGAGCTCGGTGTGAATGCGCGCCCGTTCCTGCGGCGAGGCCGGCTTCGCAGCGGGCTGCGGCGGGTTGAGCGAGGTCGGCGCCTTCGGCTGGCCGGCGCAGGCTGCGAGCACGCAGAGGAGCACGAGCGGGGAGCGCTTCATTGCACCGCGGAGTCCATTGCATTCCCGGCCGCGCGCCGCGCGCGCACCTGCACCTGGCCCGCGAGCTGACCGCAGGCGCCGTCGATGCCGTCGCCGCGCGTCTTGCGCACGGTGGTGACGAGATCGGCCCGCGCCAGAACGTCGCGGAAGCGCTGGATCGCCTCCGGAGACGACCGGCGGTACGGCGTGTTCGGGAACGGATTGAAGGGAATCAGGTTGAACTTGCACGGCACGTCCCGGGTGATGTGGACGAGCTCCCTGGCATGCGCGGGGTCGTCGTTGACACCCTCGAGCATCACATACTCGAACGTGATGAAATCGCGCGGCGCCGCATCCAGATAGCGGCGGCAGGCTGCCATGAGCTGCGCCAGCGGGTACTTGCGGTTGACCGGCACCAGCACGTCGCGCAGCGCGTCGTTCGGCGCATGCAGCGACACCGCCAGCGAGACGGGACAGCGATCGCGCAGGCGGTCCATCGCCGGTACGATGCCCGACGTGCTGACCGTGACGCGACGACGGGACAGGCCGTACGCGTGATCGTCCAGCATCAGATCGAGCGCGGTGACGACGCTGTCGACATTGAGCAGCGGCTCGCCCATCCCCATCAACACGACGTTCGTGATGGCGCGCGAGCGCCCGTGGGTCGCGCCGAGCGCCCTGTTCGCCCACCACAGCTGGCCGACGATCTCGCCGGCCGTAAGATCGCGATTCCATCCCTGCTTGCCGGTCGAGCAGAAGGTGCAGGCAAGCGCGCAGCCCACCTGGCTCGATACGCACAGCGTGCCGCGATCGGTCTCCGGGATGAACACGGTCTCGATCGCATTGCCGCCCCCCACTGCCAGCAACCACTTGCGGGTGCCATCCGGTGCCACGCTCTCCGACACGAGCGTCGGCGCTCGCACCTCGGCACGCGCCACCAGCCGTTCGCGAAACGTTTTCGAAAGATCGGTCATGCGCTCGAAGTCGGCCTCGCCCGACTGGTGTATCCATCGTTCGAGCTGCCGCGCGCGGAAAGGCTTCTCGCCCATTTCCGCGCACAGCGCGACGAGTCCGTCGGCATTGAAATCGAGCAGGTTCGTGATCACCGGAGGCGAAGCGTCAGCGGGCGCAGACGTCCAGAGTGGGGAAGAAATAGGCAATCTCGACCTTTGCCGTGTCGGACCCGTCAGAGCCGTGCACGGCGTTGGCGTCGATGCTCTCGGCGAAGTCGGCCCGAATAGTGCCCGCTGCCGCCTTCTTGGGATCGGTCGCGCCCATGAGGTCGCGGTTCTTCTGGATGGCGTTCTCTCCTTCCAGGACCTGAATCATGATCGGTCCAGACACCATGAAGTCGACGAGATCCTTGAAAAAAGGACGCTCGCGATGCACGGCGTAGAACCCCTCGGCCTGTTGCCGCGAGAGGTGCATCATGCGCGCGGCGATGATCCGTAGCCCATTCGTTTCGAAGCGGGAATAGATCTTCCCGATGACGTTCTTCGCCACGGCGTCGGGCTTGATGATGGAAAGCGTTCGTTCGACGGTCATGGATGTTCTTCTCCCCGGGAATATAAACATCAGAAAATTCAAAATTCTAACACGGGAAGCGGGATCGTTGCGCGGGTCCGGCGGCGGTTCCACGCAAAAGAAAAGCCCGGCCGCAGCCGGGCTTTTCCGAAGCTGCCGGCGACGCTCAGATCATCCCGAGCAGGCGCGGGAACCACAGCGACAGGGGCGGCCAGTAGGTGACGATGACCAGGAACACCAGCATCGTCAGCAGCCACGGCCAGACCGCGACCGTGAGCTCGGTGATGCCCATCTTCGTGATGCCGCTCGCCACATAGAGATTCAGCCCCACCGGCGGATGGCACATACCGACTTCCATGTTCACCACCATGAGAATGCCGAAGTGCACCGGATCGATGCCGAGCTTCACCGCAATCGGGAACAGGATCGGCGCGAGGATCAGCACGATCGACGAGGGCTCCATGAAATTGCCCGCGGCGAGCAGCAGCACGTTGGCGATCAGCAGGAAGCCGATCACGCCCACGCCGGTGCCGATCATCGCGTCGGCCATCGCCTGCGGGATGTTCTCGTGGGTCATCAGGAACGAGAACAGCACTGCGTTCGTGATGATGTAGAGCAGCATCGCGCTCATGTTCGCCGACGACAGCAGCACCCGCGGCACATCCTTGAGACCCAGGTCCTTGTAGATGAAGATCGCGCAGACGAAGGCCCACACCGCGCTCATTGCCGCGGCTTCGGTCGGCGTGAACATGCCGGTATAGATGCCACCCATTACGATCACGATCAGGAGCAGACCCCAGATCGAGTCCCGCAACGCCTTGAACCGTTGCCCCCAGGTGGCTTTCGGCTGGCGCGGATACTTGAACTTCCAGGCCCGATACCACGTCATCATGCCGAGCAAGGTCGCCAGCACGATCCCCGGAATGACGCCTGCCATGAAGAGCGCGCCCACCGAAGTGTTGGTCGAGACCGAGTACATGACCATCACGATCGACGGCGGGATCAGAATGCCGAGCGCTCCCGACGTCGTGATCACGCCGGCGCCGAAGCGATTCGGAAAGCCCGCCTTCAGCATCGCCGGCATCAGGATGGAGCCGATCGCGACCACGGTCGCCGGGCTGGAGCCCGACACCGCAGCGAACAGCGCGCACGCCAGCACGCCCCCCAACCCGAGGCCGCCGTACCAGTGACCGACCATCGACGTGGCGAAGTGGATCATCCGTTTCGCCACCCCGCCGTGGGTCAGGAAGTTGCCGGCCAGGATGAAGAACGGGATCGCCATGATCTCGAACTTTTCAATACCGGTGAAGAGCTTGAGGGCGACCGATTCGATCGGCACCTGGGTCAGGAAGAACAGGAAGGTGAGCACGGTCAGGCCGAGGGAAATCGAGATCGGCATCCCGGTCAGCATGAGTGCCACCAGCAGCGTGAAGATGATGAGGGAATTCATGATCAGTGACCCTCCCCGTCCGTGTGCCGGCGATCTCCCTTGCGCCGCTCGGCGCCGCTGCGCCGCTCGGTGCCGCCCGGCCCAGTGCCGTCGCGATTCTGGCGGCGGTCGGAACCGCTGCGCAGATCCCGCGGATGCAGATCGTCCTGCATCCGGTAGATTTCGTCCTCTTCCCCGGGCGCCGGCAGCGCCGCCCCTTCCTCTTCGAGGCCTTCGACCGCGCCATGGTCGTGATGCGGCAGTTCACCGGTGCGCACGAAGCTCACCAGCACCTGCAGGAAGCGGAAGCACATCAGGTAGGAGCCGAGCGGCACCGCCGAATAGACGATCCAGGTCGGCCACTCGAGGTCGGGTGTGGTCGGACCCTCCGGCAGATCGCCTGTGTCGAGCCCGAGCTTGGTGAAGAACCAGTAGTGGGCGCCGTTCTCCCACACGAAGGTCGCGCCGAGCGTGCCCACGATGCCGGTGAAGAGTGCCCCGGCGAACAGGCCGAAGATGATGAACTTGCCGCGGGCGCTGCCGCTCAGCCGATTGATGAGCACGTCCACGCCGACGTGGATGCCGGTGCGCACACCGTACGCCGCGCCGAACTTCGCCATCCACACGAACATGATGATGCAAAGCTCCTGTGCCCAACCCATGTTGACACCGAGCAGCCAGTTCTGCACCGGACCGAGCCAGGCCGTGCCCGCCGCGTAGCGATGCACGACGGCGGCGAAGATGATCAGCGTCGCGCCGCCCATGAGGAAGGTGATGAGCCATTCCTCCAGGCGGTCGAGGATCTTCATGACCATGTCGTTCTCCCCCCCGAGGGTCAACTGCGCAAACGAAAACGCCCGCCGAACCTTAGCGGTGCAGCGGGCGTCGCGCGGTCAAGGTTGACTACAGCTTGGCCGGATCGAAACCGGTTTCCTTGTAGATCGACTGGATCAGATCCTTGCCCACGCGCGAGGCCATCTCCTGGTGGACCGGGATCAGCGCCTTCTTGAGCGCCAGCTTGTCCGCGGCGCTCGGGGTGAAGACCTCGGATTTGCCGGACTTCTTCACCGCCTCGATCGACATGTCGTTTTCTTCCTTGGCGATCTTGTTGGCGTACTCGGTGGATTCCTTCATCGCCTGCTCGAGTTGACCGCGGATGTCGGCGGGCAGACCGTCCCAGAACTTCTTGTTGGTGATGACGGCATAGCCAAGGTATCCATGGTCGGTCATCGCGACCTGTTTCTGCACCTCGAACATCTTCTGCGTGTAGAGGTTCGACGGCGGATTCTCGGTGCCGTCGACCACGCCGGTCTGCAGCGCCTGATAGACCTCGGAGAACGCCATCACCTGCGGGATCGCCTTCAGCGCGCGCATCTGCGCTTCGAGCACCTTGGACGACTGGATGCGCATCTTCTGGCCTTTGTAGTCCTCGACCGTCTTGATCGGCTTGTTCGAGCTCATCACCTTGAAGCCGTTGTCCCAGTATGCGAGCCCCCTGATGCCCTTCGGTTCCAGCTTGTCCAGGAGTTGCCGGCCAATCGGTCCCTGCGTGACCTTGTGCAGCTGCACGTAACCGTCGAAGATGTACGGCAGATCGAACACTTCGAATTCCTTCACCCCCAGCGGACCGAACTTCGCGAGCGAGGGCGCCAGCATCTGCACGGCACCCAACTGCAGCGCCTCCATTTCTTCCTTGTCCTTGTACAGCGTGCTGTTGGCATAGACCTCGACCTTCACCTTGCCCTTGGTGAGCTCGTCGGCGCGCTTCGCGAAATGCTCCGCGGCTTTGCCCTTCGGCGTGTCGTTGGCGACAACGTGGCTGAACTTGATGACGATCGGACCCTGGGCGAGAACCGGACCCGTGACGAGCAGGCTTGCGGCGAGAACAACCGATGCGATGAACTTCATGGATGCTTCCCCTCTCCTTGTTGCTGCCAGAACGATTCTGAGCAGATTTCTATTAGTCTCGCGATTGTAACGACCCACTCACGGCAATACCAGCTTGCATCGCCGCGAGCCGCCATACGGGCGCGATCGACGGCTCGCCTGGACCGGCCTGCCACGCGCAGTCGATACCGATGCCGGGCACCCATACGAGGTGCTCGTCGCAGAATAGCAGCGGCATGCGCGCCCGCCGCCAGGGTTCGATCCGATGCTCCTGCATCAGGTTCTTCAGGGTGCGTCGCGGTCGGCGGCAATCCGGCCGCATGCGCTCCCCGCCGCCTCGGCGCCTGAGCTCGACGTGCCGGCCGCAGAGCCGATGGAGCGCGATCCCCGCACCTTCCCCGTGCTCGAACAGTATCTCGCCCAGTCCGCCGGGCGCGGTGAGGACCGCTTCGCCGCGCCACGCGACGGACTCGTCGGTCGGCGGCAGGAGCGGGCGTAGTCGCACCGAACCCCGCTCGCAACGCAGCTCCGCATCGCCCAGCATGACGCACACGTGGGCGTCGCGGCGTGTTTGCAGGAGTTGGCGCACGACCTCATCGAGCCGGCGCGCCGGGGGCATCCCGGCGCCGCCCTGGCGCAGGAACCAGCGCAGGAGATTGCGCGCACGCGGCTCCGACAGGTTGCGCAACGCAGCAACTTCGAGAGCGTCGTCGCGCACCGCGCCGCGCGCATCGGTCACCGCGAGCTCGTCCAGCAGTGCGGATGCCTCCTGAAACAGCCCGGCGGAGCGCGCGAACGCCTTGCGGTAGCCGGGGAAACGTTCCTCGATCAGCGGCATCACGCACGCGCGGAGAAAATTGCGGTCGAGCGCAGTGTCGGCGTTGCTCTCGTCCTCGACCCAAGCGAGTCCACCCGCCCGTGCATGCGCCTCCAGCTGCGACCGGGGCACCCCCAGGAGCGGGCGTACGATCGTGAGCGGCGGGCCCGTCCCGGCGTCCGCATCTGTTTCACGCCGCGGCGGGATTGCTCCGGCCCCGCGCGGACCGGCGCCGCGCAGCAACTGCAGCAGCAGCGTTTCCGCCTGGTCGTCCAGATGGTGCGCAAGCACGAGGATGCCGCGGGCGTGCTGCCGGAACGCGCGATAGCGCGCCCGCCGCGCCGCAGCCTCGAGGCTTTCGCCACGGCCACGATTCACCGCTACCTCAACGACGGTGAGGCGGATGCCGAGCGTGTCGCACAGATTGCGGCAGAATAGAGCCCACTCGCCTGCACGGGGGCTTAAACCATGATCGACGTGCAGCGCTTCGAGGCGGAAATCTCGCCGGCCGGCGAGCCGCGCGAGGCAATGCAGCAGGACCACGGAGTCGAGACCGCCGGAGAGCGCGACCGTGATGCGCGCACCCGAATCGAGATGCGCGTCGAGACTTGCCTCGACGCCTGCTACGAGCCCGTCGGCGTCGTCACTCGGCGGCGACTTCCTTGAAGCGGCCATAGGCCATGATCTTCTCGAAGCGGGCCTCCATGAGTGCGTCGAGCGTCTTCTCACGCACCTGGCGCAACCCTTCCGTGAGCGCCTTCTTCATGTTGACCATCATCGCGTCGTAGTCCCGATGGGCGCCGCCTGGCGGTTCCGACACGATGCGGTCGACGAGCCCGAGCGTCTTCAGTCGCGTCGCGGTCACACCCAGGGCCTCGGCAGCCTCCTGTGCATGTTCTGCGCTCTTCCACAGGATCGAAGCGCAGCCCTCCGGAGAGATCACGGAGTAGGTCGCGTACTGGAGCATCTGCACCACGTCGCCCACGGCGATCGCGAGCGCACCGCCCGAGCCGCCCTCCCCGATCACCGTGCAGATGGTCGGCACCCGCAACTGCGCCATCTCGAAAAGATTGCGGCCGATCGCCTCGGACTGACCCCGCTCTTCCGCTCCGACGCCGGGATAGGCACCGGGCGTGTCGATGAAGGTGAGCACCGGGATCTCGAACTTCTCGGCGAGCTTCATCAGCCGCAGCGCCTTGCGATAGCCCTCGGGCTTCGGCATGCCGAAGTTGCGGTGGATCTTTTCCTTGGTATCGCGGCCCTTCTGATGCCCGATCACCACGACCGACTGCCCGTTGAAGCGCGCGAGGCCGCCGACGATCGCCGGGTCGTCGGCGAAGGCGCGATCCCCGTGCAACTCCTCGAAATCGGTGCACAGCCGCTGCACGTAGTCGAGCGTGTACGGCCGCGCCGGGTGACGCGCGACCTGCGCGATCTGCCACGCGTTGAGCTTGCCGTAGATCTCCTTGGTGAGGCCGTCGCTCTTTTTCTGCAGGCGCGCGATCTCTTCCGAGATGTCGACCGCCGAGTCTTCCTGCACGTAGCGCAGCTCGTCGATCTTCGCCTCCAGTTCCGCGATCGGCTGCTCGAACTCGAGAAAGGTAATCTTCATGACGAGCGCGTCGGCCTCGATAGTGGAACCGGCCCGGATTCTACCGCAAATGCCTGCCGCCGTTCAGAACCAGGCCCTCTCGCCGATTTGCCCGCGCGGATCGGAGGCCGCCTGGGCACGGCCGCTCGCGCGCCCGACGTGCACCGCCTGCATGTTGCCCCAGCGCCGGCGCGCGACCGTAACGATGTGCCCGCGGCGCTCGAGCGCGGTGCGCCAGGCGACCGGAAAATCCTCCGGCTCGACCTCCACGCGGTCGGGCAGGAACTGATGGTGAAAGCGCGGCGCCGCCACCATTGCCGCGAGCGTCCAGTCCGGGTCGTGCAGATAGTCGAGCACGGCGAGCAGCACCATGCTGACGATGCGCGAGCCGCCTGGCGTACCGAGCACGAGCACGCCGCGCTCGTCCTCGACGAAAGTCGGTGACATCGACGACAGCGGGCGCTTGCCAGGCGCGATTGCGTTCGGGGGGCCGCCGACGAGTCCGTACGCGTTCGGCACGCCCGGCGCGATCGCGAAGTCGTCCATCTCGTCGTTGAGCAACACGCCGGTCGTACCGGCGACGAAGCCGCCGCCGAACGGAAGATTGAGGCTCAGCGTCGCGGCAACCCGGTTGCCCTCCGCGTCCACGATCGAGAAGTGCGTGGTGCTCGTGCCGCAGGGAATGGCAGCGGCGTCTGCGCCCAATTCCGCGCTGGAAGTCGCGCGCTCCATGCCGATGTTGGCGGCACGGGACGCGGCATAGGTTGCGGAGGCCAGCCGCTCGGCCGGCACCTGGACGAAGGCGGGGTCGCCGAGGTAGCGCACGCGGTCCTGGTAAGCGCGCCGCAGCGCCTCCACCACGAGGTGCGCTCGGGCACCGCCGTCCAGCGTGGCGAGCGGAAACTCGCGCAGGATGTTCAGGGCCTGTGCCAGCGTGAGGCCGCCCGCCGAGGGCAACGGCACGGTCGTGATCGTCGCGTCGAAATAGCGGATCCTCTGCGGCGTACGCTCCGCTATGCGGTAGCGACGCAGATCCTCCAGGGTCCAGATGCCGCCGCCGGCTCGCACGCTCGCCACCAGCTCCGCCGCGACCGGTCCATCGTAGAAGCCGTCGCGCCCGCGATCGACGAGCGCCTCGAGCGTGCGCGCGAGCCCGGGCTGATCCAGCCGGAAGCCTTCGGCTGGCGCCTTGCCGTCATCGAGAAAGATCGACGCCGCAGCGGTGTTTCGCCCGAGCGCCGGCTGGCGCAGGCGAGCCATTTCGACATAGCGCGCGTCCACCCGGAAGCCTTTGCGTGCGAGCCTGATGGCCGGCGCGAGTGTCTGTGCGAGAGGCAGGCGGCCGTAACGCGTACCGATCCATGCGAGCGCGGCCGGCGTGCCCGGAATCGCGGCCGCCCGTGCCCCCATGAGCGAGCTGTCCGGTAGCGGCTTGTCATCGGCGTCGAGGAACATCGTGGCGGTCGCGCCAAGGGGCGCCACCTCGCGTCCATCGACCACCACTTCGAAACCGTCGCGCGCTCGGTGCAGGAGCCAGAAGCCGCCGCCGCCGAGGCCCGAGCCGAAGGGCTCCACCACCGCCAGCGCCGCGCTCACCGCGACCGCGGCATCGAAGGCGTTGCCGCCTGCCGCCAGCACCGCTTCGCCGGCGCGGGTTGCGAGCGGATGCGCGCTCGCGATGGCCGCTGTCGGCGGGGCCGCACGCCCCTCAGCGGGACCGGCCAGCAGCAACGAGACGAGGAGTGAAGCGAGAAAAACCCGGGCGGGCGATGTCGGCACGGGTGCGTGCGCGCGCCGCTACCAGCCCCAGTAGGGCGGCAGCCCGTACCAGTAAGGCCCCCAGGCCGGGCCGTACCAGTAAGGCCCCCACGGCGGCCCGTACCAGAACGGCCCGCCCCAGTAGGGGCCGTAATACGGCGGCGGCGCGTACACCACGATCGGCCACAGGTGCACGCTTTCGATGCGCAGCCGCGGGAAACTGTAAGGCGCGCCGTCGACGGTGCCGGCGGTCACGCCTTCCACTGTCCCGAGCACGGTGAGGCTGCGATCCTTCGCGTACACCGCCGGGTCGTAGAATCCCGGCCCGCAGGCTAGGAAGCGGCCGAAGCTCGCGTCGGTGATCTGCGGGCGCGCGGACGCATCGAGCGGACGGCTCAGGATCGTGATGCAGGTTGCCGTCGCCTCGGGCTTGACCTCCAGGATGCTGCCGCCCCAGCGCACGCGCTCGCCCGTGCCGGCGCCCGCTCCATCGCGCACGACGCTCGGCGTCACGGTCGAGAGATTGGGTGCTTCGAGCGATTTCGGCACCGACACGCAGCCTGCGCTCAGGATCGCGACGAGCAGGGCGCAGCAAAGAGTTCTCATGATGGTCGGCGTTTCATGGCGGACACTCGCTCAGACTGAGACCGCCACGCTTCGTTCGGGCACCGGCGCGATGCGGAACCACGCCGCGTACAGCGCCGGCACGAAGTACACGGTGAGCACGGTCGCGACCAGCAGTCCGCCCATGATGGCAATCGCCATCGGTCCCCAGAACGTGCTGCGGGCGAGCGGGATCATCGCCAGGATCGCCGCCGCCGCCGTCAGCACGATCGGACGGAAGCGCCGCACCGTCGCCTCCACGACCGCCTGCCAGGGCGTGTGTCCCGCCTTGATGTCCTGATCGATCTGATCGACCAGTATCACCGAGTTGCGCATGATCATCCCGGACAGAGCAATCGCGCCCAGCATCGCCACGAACCCGAACGGCACGCGGAAGACGAGCAGGAAGAACGTCACGCCGATCAGCCCGAGCGGCGCCGTGAGGAGCACGAGCAGCATGCGGCTTACGCTTTGCAGCTGGATCATGAGGAGCGTCACGATGACGATCACCATCACCGGCACCACCGCCGCGACGGACCGCTGTCCCTTGCGGCTTTCCTCCACCGCGCCGCCGACCTCGATCTGGTAGTCGTCCGGCAGCCCGGCGCGTATCGGGTCGAGTCCGGGGTCGATGCGCGCCGTGACGTCGGGCGCCTGCACGGCACCGGCGATGTCGCCCCGCACGGTGACGGTGGGCAACCGGTTGCGGCGCCAGATGATCGGATCCTCGAAATCGTAGCGAATGGTCACCACCTGCGAGAGCGGAATCGAGCGTCCGCTCTGGGTGTAGATGTTGATGTCCTTGAGGTTGCGAAGATCGAGGCGCTCGTCCGGCTGCGCTCGCGCGAGCACCTCGATCAGCTTGTCCTGCTCGCGGTAGAAAGTCACGCTGTGGCCGGTGAGCACGGCGTTGACGAAGGCCGAGAGATCCTGCGAGCTCACGCCCACGACGCGCGCCTTGTTCTGATCCACTTCGAGCCGCACCATCTTCGACGGTTCGTTCCAGTC
>JBDHRV010000199.1:0-4760 GCA_039807745.1 Burkholderiales bacterium | reverse complement strand
GGGCAGTTCGGCGCAGCGCTGCGGAACACCGTCTGCATGACGGGCGCGAAGACCTGCGACGGCTGCCCGTTGCTACGCACCTGTCCCTACCCGGCGATCTTCGAGACTCCGGCGCCGGGAACCCATGCGCTGCAGAAGTTCAGTCAGGTGCCCAACCCATACGTGATCGAACCGCCAGCATTCGGGATTCGGTGCATCCCGGCAGAGGGTGCGCTGGAGTTCGCTCTCGTTCTGATCGGGCGGGCGCTGGACCAACTGCCCTTGATCGCCTACGCGTTGCAGTGCGCATTCGGCCGCGGGCTCGGCACGAAGCGAGTTGCCGGGGATCTCGAAGACATCTTGTGGGAGCAGGAAGGGGCGTGCGTCTCGGTCTGGGACCGCGAAGGCGAGCGCATCGCGGACCATGATCCTTGCCTCACCGTACCGGCCCTCGATGACGTTCAACGCGCGCACATGCACATCACGACACCCATGCGTCTGCAATCCCAGGGGCACCCGCTGGGACCGGAGAAAGTCGACCCGCGCAAGCTGCTCACCGCGATCATGCGGCGGGCCTCGCTGCTCTTCGAGATGCACGCCGGACTCCCCGGCGTTGCGGCCTCGGCCCCGGATCTGGCGCGCAGGGCAGAATCGCTTGCGCACACACGCGAGCTGCAATGGAGGGACTGGACCCGCTATTCGTCGCGCCAACAAGCCGAGATGACCCTGGGCGGCGTGGTGGGCGAATGGGTGCTGGAAGGTGATTTCGGGCCGCTCGCCTCATGGCTATGGCTCGGCCAGTGGCTGCACGCGGGCAAGAATGCGACGATGGGGATGGGGCGCTACGCCGTGGCGTTCTCGTCTCGAGAACGTGGACAGCATGCGGCCGCCCCGCAAGACGTGTCGTAACACGCGGCTGCCCCGCCGATGACACGCGCCGCCCTGCTCGTCTGCGTCGGCGGCTCGCCGGAGCCGGTGGCGTTCAGCATCGAATGCCATCGTCCGGCCCGGATCGTCTTCTTCGCTTCGCGCGACAGCCGCGGCGAGATCGAGACCAAGATCCGGCCGCTCACCTCATGGCGCTGGGCGGACCAGGAGATCGTCACCACGCCGAACCACGAAGACCTCACGACCTGCATGCAGTCCCTGATCGATGGTCTTCCCGCCGCATTGGCGAACCTCGGCGCGTCGACCGACGACCTCATCGTCGACCACACCGGTGGAACCAAGCCGATGTCGGCGGCGGTGGTGCTCGCCACGATCCATATGCGGGTGGCGTACAGCTACGTCGGCGGCAAGGTGCGCACCAAGGGCGGCCTGGGGCAGGTGCTCGACGGCTCCGAGGCTCTGCTCATCACGCCGAATCCCTGGGATCTGCTCGCGGTCGATCTCCAACGCACGCTCGCGCGGCAGTTCAATCGCGCGCATTTTGCCGAGGCCGCCGCCACCGCGGAGGACGCCGCGCGGCGCGTAGGGGAGCGACTGCGGCCCCTGTTCCTGTCGTTGCGGGAGGTGTGTGAGGGCTACGCCCGCTGGCACGCGTTCGATTTCCGCGGTGCCCGCACGGCGTTGCAGCGGAGCGCACCGAAGCTCGCCGATTGGATCCGGGCCTCGCAGAAAAGCGATCTGGATGCCTTCATCGCGACTCTGACGCGCGACGTCGCGCGGCTCGAAGCGCTGGTGCCGGCGTTCCACGACATCAGCCGGGGCGCGCAACCCACGTGCGGGGCGATGGCGGCGCTCGTCAGGGATCTCGTCGCCCAGGCCGAGCGCACCTGCCGGCTCGCGCACCGGCCGGACGATGCCGTGGCGCGTCTGTACAGTGCGCTCGAAAAGCTCGCCAAGGCGGCCCTGGCCGCTCACGGCATCGACAACAGTGCCGCGCGGCCTGAGCGGATTCCCGAACTGCTGCGCGAGGAGTTCGCCGCTCGCTATGCCGATCGCGACGGCGGGACGCTGCGCTTCGGTCTTGTAGCTTCGTACCGCTTGCTCGAGGCCCTCGATGATCCGCTCGGCGCGCGTTATGCGGCAAGCGCCGGGCAACTGCGGCAAGTGCTGGACATCCGCAACAATTCGCTGCTGGTGCACGGCTGGCGGCCGGTCGACGAGGCGGTGTTCGACCGACTGTTCGTGCTGGCACTCGCCTTCCTCGGCATCACGCGCGAGGAGCTGCCGGCCCTACCCCTGATGCCCGAGGCCTGACGCAGGC
Organism: Burkholderiales bacterium; assembly: GCA_039807745.1. GTDB lineage: Bacteria > Pseudomonadota > Gammaproteobacteria > Burkholderiales > JAEUMW01 > JAEUMW01. The sequence goes on along the minus strand of JBDHRV010000199.1, from coordinate 2,572 downwards.
GGCCCGAAGCCCATCGCCGGTCACCCATCGCCGGTCATTCAACGGAAGGCGCGCTTCGGTCGCGATGGCAACAGGATGCCGTTGCAAGCTTGCCGCCCCGGCCGCCGCTGGAACACCTCGGCATACTGTGCTCATCTTCGATACGGAGCGCAGCCTCATGTCCGCCCGGGACTTCTTTCTTGCCGCCTACGACATTGCCGACGACCGCCGCCGCGCGGCTGCCCTGGACATCGTGCGCGGCTTTGCCACCGGCGGACAGAAGTCGGTGCACGAGGTGTTTCTCACGCCCGCGGAGCGGCGCGAGCTGCTGCACCAGATCTCCCTCGTCGTCGACGAGTCCGAGGACCGCTTCTTCCTGCTGCGCCTCGACCCGCGCGCCCGCACCCATGCGCTCGGTGTCGCCATCCCGCCGTCGGACGGTGGTTACTTCTACGTGGGCTGAATCATGGCGACCTTGCTCCTCGACCGCGCCCAGCTCGAAGTCCGCGCCGACGGCGACGCTCTTGCGCTGTACGAGAATGGGTCGCGCAGCGGCACCGTCCCGCTCAACCTGCTCGATCGCGTCGTCATCCAGGGGTCGCATACGCGGCTCGACAGCGGTGTGCTGATCCGCCTCGCCGAATGCGGCGTCACCACCGTGCTGCTGAGCCCTCGCTCCAGCAAGCGGGTGGCGATCGTGCTCGGCACGGCGCACAACGACGCGGGTGTGAGGCTGGCCCAGGCGCAGCGCGTAATGGATCGCGCCTTTTGCGCCACCTGGGGACGCGATCTGGTACGCGCCAAGCTGCGGCGACAGCTCCTGCTGCTCGACTCGGCCCTTGACCAGCGCCCCGATGCCCGCAAGCCCTTGCGCGATGCCCGCGCCAGTGTCGAGCGTATCGCGCGGACGCTCGACGACCAGGAGCTTGCTGCCGAATCGCTGCGCGGTCTCGAAGGGAGTGCCGCGCGCGCGTACTTTCAGGGCCTTGTCGCCATCATGCCGCCAACGCTCGAGTTCTCGGGTCGCAATCGCCGGCCGCCCCGCGACCCCGTGAACGCGTGCCTCTCGCTCGCGTACACGATGCTTCACTTCGAAGCCGTGCGGACGGCGCATGCCGCAGGGCTCGACCCGCTCTTGGGCTTGTACCATCGGCCGGCGTTCGGACGCGAGTCGCTCGCCTCGGATCTGATCGAGCCGTTGCGGCCCTGGGCCGACGAATGGGTGTGGCAACTCTTCCGCAGCCGCGTCCTGCGCGAGGACCACTTCGCCCGGGACAAGGGTGCCTGCCTGCTGGGCAAGGCCGGACGGGCTAGGTTCTACGCCGACTGGGAGACTCGAGCCGTTGCCCCGCGCCGCTGGCTGCGCCGTCGCGCCGCAGCGCTCGGGCGCGTGCTGCGAAAGCAGGGCGAGGCACTCCTCTGCACCGACGCGGATGAGGAGTTCTGACGTGCAGCACTCGCTGAATTGCGCCATCGCGGCAAGACCCGCGCGCAAGCCCCTCTATCTCGCCACGAGGGCGAGACTGCGGGTGCGCGCCGAGGGCGAGAGTCTCGTCGTGAGCCGCGATCCGGGAGGCTGCCAGCGCTTCCCCGTCGTACGGATCGATCGCATCGTCTGTGGTGCTCGCGCCGACTGGACGGGCGAAGCCCTCACGCTTTGCCTTGCCCGCGGCATCACCGTAACCTGGGTCGCGCCGGGCGGTCACCCGATCGGGGACTGCACCCCGCGGCTTGCTCGTCGGGGCGGTTTCCACGACGCGCTCGAGTTGTACGTGGAGACTCCCGAGTGGCGTTTCGGCTACGCGAACTGGCTGCGGAGGCAACGGATGAGCGTACTCATCCGGTTCGCGAGGCGTCGCCTCGACGAAGGAAATCCGGTCGAGCCGACGGAGTGGGAGGCACACAAGCGGGAGTTCGTCTTCAAGGCCGAACTGCACAGCCCGCTCGCTCCCGAGCTACACGCCTGGTGCCGTGCCGCGGTCGTTGCGCGACTCGCCGCCAAGGGTCTGCGTTCGCGGTACTACGGCTACGACGGCGAAGCACTGGAACTGGCGCAGGATCTGACGACGCTCACCTGGGCGGGGCTCACCTTCCGGTACGGCGGCCTCCTGGCGGGGACCCTCGAGCCAGAAGCGGTGCCGATGGCGTTCGAGTCGGGCGCGGCGGAACGGGAGCATGAGTTGCAAGACCACCTGGCCCGGCTTCGGATGCACGTGGCGCGAGCGGTCGACTCATGGCTCTGAATCAGGTGCGCGGATGGCTCATCTGCTACGACATCCGCGACAATCGGCGTCTGTCTCGCCTTCACCGGTTCCTCAAGAGTCACGCGGTGCCGATTCAGTATTCGGTTTTCTGCTACCAAGGCAGCGCCGCGCAACTCGGCCGGCTGGTGCGCGAGATGGAATCGAGGATCGACCGCAAGGCCGACGATGTCCGGGTCTACCAACTGCCCGAGCAGCCGCATTTCGAGGGACTGGGCACGCGAAGCCTTCCCGAAGGCGTCCTGATTCAGTCCGCACTCAACGCGAGCCTGCCGCACCTCGTCGGGAATCGTTAATATATAGGGCGCTACACCGATCGAAATGCAGCACGC